>NZ_JAAOTI010000025.1:0-140892 GCF_011297315.1 Catellatospora chokoriensis | reverse complement strand
CTGTCCCCGGACGAGTACGAAGCCGCCTGGTACGCAAAGAACATCGATACACCCGACCCCGTGAACACCACCCTTGAGCAGGCCGTAGCCTGCTAGCCACCTCTCCGGATTATCGGGGGAACCTCAGGCTCTCCTCACCGCCCCGAAGGCCTGCGCGACGAGTGTCGTTGTATCCGACGTCATGATCCGCCAGCGTCTGTTGCGGGGAATCTGGGAGTTCGCCAAGTACAGCCTGATCGTGGCCCGTGATCACCGTCGAGGCCTGCGTGCCGTATCTGCGGGTGCGCTTCTTCTGACCGGAGGTGCCGAGGTGGCGCGGGCCCATCGATGTTACGACCGGAGTGTCACTTTCGGTCGACGGGTCGGGTCAGGCTCGGCGCGGGCAAGCAGGTGGCGCGTGCGAGCCGCGGTCAGTCCATGTCCGCGTACCAGCAGCTGCACGGCCTCGCGGGTGAGGCTGTACCGTGACCACCCGATTTCAGCGACGGGCACGTGGCCGGTGGCATCCACGCAGTGCGATCAGAACCGCGGCGATGGCGGGGCCGACCGATGACGCTTGGACTGCGAGGATCTGGTGACCGTAGTACCGCATGCCGTGGACGGCCGCCACCGCGAGCCGCGTCGGCGCGACGGTGACCTCGATGAAAAAGGTGCCGTCGCAGTCGTGATCGTCGCGCTCAGCATGTGGGCCGTCGTCGTATGGCACCGGCTCCATGGCAATCACACGGATGTGAGGCTGCTTCGTCGCCGCGGCGAGCATGGCTTCGGCTCGGGCATCGAACACGACGTGAGGCAAGCGGCTACGCAGCCTCAGTACGCCGACTGCGAGCCCGGCCGCGGCAAGGCATAGGCTCACGACTGTCACCAGGGTCATCGCATAAGGCCGATGCAGGTGCGCAGCCCGGGATCAATGTCGGCAGCGGTCCGTTGGTGTATCGGGCAAGGGCCAAGTGTGCTCAAGATGTGAGCTCATTTCGGTCAGCGGTCATGGTTCGACGTCGCCGACCAGGCTTCCCGGCACACCTGGGCGGAGTCTACCTGCGCACTCGCGGGCGATCGTACCGTCGTCTAAAGGGCCGGCAGGTGCCGAGATCGCGGGCTGGTTTCGCCGTACACCATCGTCACCGGAGCAGCGAGGTGATGGCACTGCCGCCCTGATCACCGTGACAGCCGCGGTGCCCGTCTTGCGGGTAGCGGTGACGGGCCGTACCGTGTGGACCGGTGTGCCGGGAAGCCTGGTCGGCGATGACATTGCCATCTTGTAGGAGTTGCCTTGGCCGCCTTACCCGATGTCGATCACGTCGGCTGTGACGGCTTCGGCCTGCGGAGCGGCAATGTCTGAAGAGCTCAGGATTCGCTTGAGCATTCGCGCAGGCAGCGTCTACCTGATCGTCGCGGGTCACATGGACTTCTCGACAGCGCACACGCTAAGTAAGGTCACTGTCGCAGTGCTGCACACTCGGGCGGCTGTCAGTTTGGCGCTGGACATGTCGGCGGTCACTTTCCTCGACACTGCCGGTGTCGCAGCGGTGATCGCCTGCAGGCGCGAAGCAGTCCGCCGGAACCTGCCCTTCGCGGTAGTCGATCCGTCTGTGCCCGTGGCGGCGATGATGAGGTTGTGCGGTGTCGCCGACCTCCTGGGGATCGCGGCAGGCGACAGTCCGGGTGGCTGGCCTGTACGGGCAACCTGCGCGCCGCGATACCGCCATGGCGGCCGGCGCCCTTCGAGACGCCAAGGCCAGCCCGAGCGGGCGCGATGTGGGGGCACCGAAAGCCGTACCGACCGGCTGGGGTGTGCGTGTCCGGGGCGATCGGGCTGTGAGGTCCCGCCGACAATGGCAATGGCGCAGTGCGGGTCACCGCGCCGGGAGGTTGTCGGCCAGGCGGGTGGCCAGCGGGCCGATGATCGCGAGCACGATGACGTATGCGGCGGTGAGGGCGTTGAGCTGTGGGACGGCGACGAGGCTGGCGATGACGATGGAGAACTCGCCGCGGGCGATGAGGACGGTCCCTGCCCGCAGCCGTCCCCTGCGGGCGGCTCTGTCGCGGGCGGCGGCGTACCAGCCGGTGGCGATCTTCGTGGCTGCAGTGACGGCGGCCAGCACTAGCACGGCCGGCAGGACCGGGATCATGTCCCGCGGGTCGATGGACAGGCCGATGGCCAGGAAGAATACGGCGGCAAACAGGTCTCGTAGCGGGGCCACCACGCGTCGGGTGCGGTCGGCGACCTGACCGGTGAGCGCGAGCCCGACCAGGAACGCCCCGACGGCGGCCGATGCCTGCAGCAGTTCGGTCACCCCGGCGACGAGCAGGGTGAGGCTGAGCACGCGCAGCAGCAGCAGTTCGGGGTCGTCGGTGTCGACGATGCGGGCCAGCGGCCCGCCGAGGCGGTGGGTGGCGGCGAAGGCGAGGCTGACCGCGGCGACCGCGGCGGCGACGCTGAGCATTGCCTGCCACCAGGCTCCGCCTGCGGCGAGCACGGCCAGCAGCGGCAGGAACGCGGCCATGGCCACGTCTTCGAGGACCAGCACCGACAGCACAGCCGGAGTCTCCCGGTTGGCCAGCCGCCGCAGGTCGTCCAGCAGACGGGCGACGATGCCCGACGACGACACCCAGGTGATGCCGGCCATGGCCAGAGCACCGATCCAGCCGAGGCCGAGCAGCCAGCCGGCGACCGCGCCCGGCGCGGCGTTGAGCACGAAGTCGATCCAGGCCGAGGGGATGTGGCGGCGGACGCTGGCGGTGAACTCCCCGACGGTGAACTCGAGCCCGAGGGTGAGCAGGAGCAAAATGACACCGATGGAGGCGCCGGTCGCCACGAACGCGCCCGCGGCGGGCACCGGCGCGACGCCGCCCGGTCCGAGCGCGAGCCCGGCGATCAGGTACAGAGGCACCGGGGAGTAGCCGACTCGGCGGGCCAGCGCCGCGAGGGTCGCCAGCGCGGCCAGCACGATACCGAGTTCGATCAGCAGCGCCGAGGATCCGTGCACCGTGTTATCCGCTGATGATGGCCTGGACGCCGGCGATGCCCTCATGGGTGCCGATAACCACGAGGATGTCGCCGGGGCGCAGGATCTCGTCGGGCCGCGGCGAGGCCACGACGGTGTCGTCGCGAACCACCGCCACGATCGACGCGCCGGTCAGGGTCCGGGCCCGGGTGTCGCCCAGCGGCCGCCCGGCGTACGGCGACGAGCCGGTGACCGGCACCTGCCCGGCGCCGAGCCCGGGGATCTCCTTGGTCAGGTCGGCGAAGCGTTCGGCGATCCGCGGTGCGCCCAGCACCTCGGCGACGACCTCGGCCTCGTCGGCGTCCAGCCGCCACAGCGGCCTCGGCGCATCCGGGTCGTCGCCGTAGGTCATGAACTCGACGTCGCCACTGCGGCGAGTAACGACCGCGAATCGCTCGCCGCGGCCGGTGGTGAAGTCGTAGCGCACCCCCACACCTGGCAACAGGACCTCGGTGACCTCCACCTGCGTCATCATCACCGAGTACGACGCGCGGCGCGGCCAAACCGGGGATTCTCAGCTGCTCGCCCGGCCCACGACCTCGGCGGTCAGTGCCACTACATCAGGGAGGTGTTCGAGCGTGGTCAGGTGACCCATCGATCCGATAATCCGCAGGCGTGTGTTCGTGGTGCTCTGAACCACCGGCGCCAGGCGCGGTGGTGGCAGGAACCGGTCGTGCTCGCCGACGGCGACCAGGCACGGCAGTTGGGCGCGGTCGGCCAGCAGAGCCGCGGGTAACGGCGGCGGGGCCAGGGTCGTACGGCAGTTCGCGGCCATCAGGGTCATCCACTCCACCTCCGTCTCGGGTGCGTTGCGGCCCGGGGCGACGAACAGCTGCAGCATGTGACGGGGTGCGGTCGGTGGTGGGTCGAAGCAGCCATGCTGCTGAAGCACCGATCAGCTTCGGATCGACGGTGAGCCGGACGAACCCCGCAGGTGACACCAGCAGTCGTGCGGTGATGCGGGGCGAACCTGCCGCGAGCGCTACCGCCGCACCCAGCGAGTTGCCCACCAGCACCACGCCGTCCATCTGCGTGACGTCGAGGACTTCGTCCAGTCGGCGGCCGTACCAGGCCAGTCTGGCTCGCCGTGGCCGGCGCGGGTCGCTGAGGCCTGGCTGGCCTGGCAGGTCGACGACGGTCGTCGGCCAGTGTTGCCGAAGCAAGGCCCCACCGGCCACGGGCCCGCAGGGATCTTGCGGGAGCCGCTACGGTGAGCAGCCACGCTGCCCGTTGGAGGAACCGTTGTCGTCGTCGCTGCTGGTGCTTGTCTATGTCGGTCTGGCGCCGGTGACGCTGATGGCCGGTATCGTCGTCGCGGTCAGGCGGCGGGCGCTGCTCGGCTCCTGCGTGACCCGGCAGGGCGCCGCCGGTGCTGGCCTACTCATGGCGGGTCTGGTTGTCGCCGGACTGCAGCCGTGGCTCCGCAACCTGTTCGACGGTGATGGCTTGACACCTTTCGGCAGCGTCGGCGACCTGATCAGTCTGCTGGTGCTGCTGCGGGAGATGCTGCAAGCTGCCGGCATCGGGCTGCTTCTGGCCGCGGCCGTCGGACCACGCCCGCAGCCCGCGTCAGACGACACACGGCCGCACCCTGCAGCAGAACCTTCAATGCTCGCCGCGCTCAGTCGTCCCCTGCCCACCGCGGCCGGCCGCTGGCTGATCGCCGGCGTCGCCGCGGTGAGCATCGCCGCCGGTGGCGTATGGATCGTCAGCAGTGGCGCCGGCAACGACGCAGCACTGGCCCCGCCGACCGAGGAACAGCAGGCGGCCGGCTGCCTGGAGAACTTCGCCGAGTTGAGCCTGCCGGTCAAGTCCAAGCCGGTCGGGCGCATGGTGCTCCGCAAAGACGGCGGCTGGCTGCGGGTCTTCGTCTCCGAACCCGACAACTGGATCACCGCCTGCCAGGGCGGACCCGGCGGCCCGATGGGCAACTTCGGCACCATCACCGAGTCCGGTCCAGCGGGCGAGCTGCGTTTCTTCGGCGGCTACGACTCGGTGTTCAAGGCGCACCTGCTGATCGGCCACATGCCCACCGGCGGCGCATTCGTCGAGGCAACCCTGGCTGACGGACGGCGTGTCGCCGGCGATCACGACGGCGACGTCTTCGTCATCTGGGCGCCCGGTGGCCTCGACGTCGAGAAGGCGTAGGTCACCGTGTACACCCAGGATCGGAAAGTCCTCATCACCATGTCCGCCCCGACCGAATAGTCCTGGCTTCTCCCATGCGATTGGCACCCCGATGACGCCGAGAAGCCCCTCACGGCGAGCGGAGCCCACCGAGTCGACGGCGTCTGCCGCGTTGCGGCCCGCTCCTACCGTGGCCGGCATGGGCAGGAACGCGATCTTCAGTTGGTGGCAGAACGCCCTGCTGGCGGCATGCGGGATGGTGATGGCGCCGGTCGGCTTGGTCCTGATCAACCACCTGCTGCCGCGCGGCTTCGCCGCGCACGACGTGCTGTTGGCGGCCGCGGCGGCGATATGGTGCGGCCTGTGTCTTCTGATCGTCATCCGTGGCACGGCGCAGCGCGTCTACAGCGACGGTGCGCACCTGGTCGTTCGCGGGCCGATGCGTACCCTGCGGATCCCCTGGCAGGATGTCCTCGCCGTCGACGTCTACGAAGGCGTCGGCAACCACGGACGGCGGTACTTCGCTCCGCTGGTGGAATACCGTCCCTCCGTCGCCGCCACACCCCGCGAGCTCCCCTACGACTTCGGGGTACCAGACGGCCGAGTGGCAACCGCACGGATCTACTGGCTGGCGTCCACCACGCCACACGGCGCGCGGCGCTTCGCAGACCGGATACGGGAGACGGTCATGCGCTCCGGGTCGGAGAGTTGATGCTGGACAAGGCGTGCGGGTTCGCGACCGCCGCGGCGATGCTGGTAGGCCTGTTCTGGATGCCGCACTGGCCGCTGTGGAACTCCGGCCTCGACCAGGCCCAGCGCCAGGCAGCGGTGCAACAGGACCGCCGGCACCGGCGCCGAGTCACGCGAGCGCTGTCGGCCTGCCTGTCGGCCATCACCGCCGTGGCTGCCATTGCGATGCTCGCGGAGCCGCCCGCCGACCAGGCCGACGGCATCGGCATGGCAGCGTTCTCGATCGTCAGTGCGACCCTGTTCGTTCTGCTCATCCGCCGCGACCGGCGGTTGCGGCGCCGCAGTCGGCCGGTGCCGTCAGAGCGCCCGCCGCGACCGGGTGTAGATCCGCCGACGTCACGTGGCTCGGACGGTTAAGCGGCCGCCGTTCACAAACGGTGTGCCCGAACCCACCCAGTGCTTCCCCTTGCACACCGCAGTCCTAGGCGCTCGACCACTCGGGTGACCCATCCGCCATTTGAGGGGTCCGACCCGGTGGCTGCCATCGGGCGCATGACGAATTTTCCGCCAGGCGAGTCGGTGTACCGTCCGAGTAGGCTGGCAGAGTGCCAAGAGTCGATCGACATTGGCGAGCGCTGGCACGCCCTCAAGGCGAAACCTCTCAGCGGCTACTTGCTCGGCGGCGGGCAGCACGCGAGAGCCTCATCTTCGGGGCGATGGCAACTCGGACCGCATGGCCGCCATCACCCGCCGCGCGGTGTTCGAGCAGGTGCCGCTGTCGCCGGCGTTGTAACAGCAAGCGCTGCACCTTCATCGCAAGATATACGCCGGTACCCGACCAGAAGACCACCAGGATCAGCAGTACGAACACCCGCGCCAGCACGCCGCCGATGGCCCCTGGCCCGTAGACGACGCGCCGTGCGCCCGAGTCCAGCGCCCGGACCTGCACGCCCGGGGCCATGGCCCATCTCTTGCAAAGCTTGGCGAACCGCCAGGACGGACATCGTGGCAAAGCCGCCGATCAGTGCGCACAGGGCCAGAGTTCGCAGCCACCGTCGGATGAGCTTCGCCGCCGCGCTGCGCGACTTCGCCAGCCATGTCAGCCCGACCAGCACCAACACCAGCACCAGTCCGCAGCCAACCGCCGTCACGGGCGGCATCGTACAAGTCCAGGCCAAGCAGCGTCACCAGGACTGTGTCGCCGGAGTACATCACCCTCTACGTGCTTGTTTCCCGAGTGCCGCCAGCGCGATGTTGGGTCCTCGAAGATGATCGGATAGGGTCGACTGAGGAGCGCCGGGAAGTCTGGTCGGCATCGTGTTCACCGACGACCGGAAACGGACGGCTCCTTCCATGCGCGCATCCGACCTTCTCGTGCCCTACCCGACCGTCACGCTCGCCACCCCGGCGATCGAGGCAGCCCGGATGCTGGCCGACGCCGACCTACCCGGCCTGGTCGTCGTCGACGACCATGGCGCACCGTTCGCGATCTTGCCCGGCACCCAGGTGCTGCGCCTGGCGGTGCCGATCTACTGCCAGGACGACCCGAACCTGACCCGGCTGATCGACGAAGCAGCGGCCGACGTGTTCATTCGCGAGCTCGGTGACCGGACGGTGCGTGAGCTGCTGCCACCGCAGCCGCACGAGCTGCCGGTGGTGTCGCCGACCGCGACCGCGCTGGAGATCGCGGCGTTGATGGCACGCACCCGCAGCCCGCTGGTCGCGGTCGTCGACGGCGCTTACGAAGGCGTGGTCACGCTGCACGGGCTGCTGGACCGGGTGGTGCCGGCATGAGCACCCAAGCCTGGCTCGCGATCGCCGTGTTCGCGATCGCCTACGTGTTCATCGCGACCGAATGGGTGCACCGGGTCACCGCGGCGCTCGGCGGTGCGGTGGCGATGCTGCTGATCGGCGCGACCGACGCCGAGCACGCGTTCTTCTCCGAAGAGGCCGGCATCGACTGGAACGTCATCGTGCTGCTCATCGGCATGATGCTCATCGTCGCGGTGCTGCGGCGAACGGGCCTGTTCGAGTATCTGGCGATCTGGGCGGTCAAACGCGCCCGCGGCCGCCCGTACCCGGTGATGGTGATCCTCGTGCTCATCACCGCGGTGGCGTCGGCGGGCCTGGACAACGTCACGACCGTGCTACTGGTCGCGCCGGTGACGCTGTTCGTCTGCGACCGGCTCGGGCTGCCCGCCGCACCGTTCCTGATCGCCGAGGTGATGGCCTCCAACATCGGCGGCGCGGCCACGCTGATCGGCGACCCGCCGAACATCATCATCGCCAGCAAGTCGGGCCTGACGTTCAACGACTTCCTCAACGTCATGGCCCCGATCGTGGTCGTGCTGCTGGTCGTGTTCCTGGGCCTGTGCCGGTGGCTGTTTCGCGACGCGTTCCGCAGCGACAACGCCAAGATCGCATCAGTGATGGCGATGCGGGAACGCGACGCGATCCGCAACCCGCGACTGCTTGCCATCAGCCTGGTATTCCTGGCCCTCGTTCTCGCCGCGTTCATGCTGCACTCGGTCCTGCACCTCGAACCGTCGGTCGTCGCGATCATCGGCGGGCTGATGCTCGTGGCCGCGTCCCGGCTGGACCCCGACGAGATCGCCAAGGACGTCGAGTGGCACACCTTGATCTTCTTCGCCGGGCTGTTCGTCATGGTCGGCGCGCTGGTCAACACCGGCGTGATCGCGCACCTGTCGCAGTCGGCGACCGAGGCGGTCGAGGGCAACCTGTGGGGTGCCACGGTGCTGCTGCTGTGGGCCTCGGCGATCCTGTCGGCCATCGTGGACAACATCCCGTACGTGGCCACAATGAGCCCGATCGTCGCCGACCTCGTCAAAGCCGACGGCACCCCGCAGGGCAACGTGCTGTGGTGGGCCTTGGCACTGGGCGCGGACCTAGGCGGCAACGCCACCGCGATCGGCGCCTCGGCCAACGTCGTCGTGCTCGGCATCGCCGAACGCGCCGGCAAGAAGATCTCGTTCTGGGAGTTCACCAAGTACGGGCTGATCGTCACCGTAATCACCGTGGCGATCTGCGTGCCGTACCTTTATCTGCGGTTCTTCTAGCCGATCGGGAGGTGGCGCCGTGCACGGCACCGTCGCCAACCTCGGCTGTCCGACACTGCGGCCGGGTCGTCGCCGTCGACGACCTGGCCATGACCGTGCGGCCTGAGGAGATCTGACCTTGGCTGCCACCGTCACTTGGCGGCGGGCCGCAGACCAGCGAGCAGGCCGACGACCTGGGCGCCGCAACCGCACCACTCGTGCGAGAGATGGTTGTCAGTCGGTGACGGCGCCCGCCGCGGTGCCTGCATGTGTTGACCGCCTGCGGGAGCGCACGGTTAGACGGGTGGCGAGCGGTCCGGCGACGGCCAGCACGATGACGTATGCGGCGGTGAAGGCGCTCAGTTTGGGCACGGCGATGAGGCTGGCGATGACCAGCGAGAATTCGCCGCGGGCGATCAGGACGGTGCCGGCGCGCAGCCGGCCACGGAGGGCGGCGCCGTCGCGCTTGGCGGCGTACCAGCCGGTGGCGACCTTGGTCGCGGCGGTGACGGCGGCCAGCGCGAGCACGGCGGGCAGGACCGGCAGCATGTCGCGCGGGTTGATGGACAGGCCGATGGCGAGGAAGAACACGGCGGCGAACAGGTCTCGCAGCGGCGCGACGACCCGCCGGGTGCGGTCGGCGACCTGCCCGGTCAGTGCGAGCCCGACCAGGAACGCGCCGACGGCGGCGGAGGCCTGTAGTAGTTCGGTGATCCCGGCGACCAGCAGCGTCAGGCTCAGTACCCGCAGTAGGAGCATTTCAGGGTCGTCGGTGTCGACGATGCGGCCCAGCGGCCCGCTGAGGCGGTGCGTGGCGGCGAACGCGAGTGTTATCGCCGCGACGGCCGCGGCGACGCTCAGCGCGCCCTGCCACCAGGTGCCACCTGAGGCGAGGACGGACAGCAGCGGCAGGAACGCCGCCATCGCGACGTCTTCGAGGACCAGCACCGACAGCACCGCGGGGGTTTCGCGGTTGGCGAGCCGGCGCAGGTCGCTGAGCAGCCGGGCGACGATGCCGGACGACGACACCCAGGTGATGCCTGCCATGGCGAGGCTGCCGATCCAGTCCAGGCCCAGCAGCCAACCCGCGGTCGCACCGGGTGCGGCGTTGAGGACGAAGTCGGCCCAGGCAGACGGGATGTGGCGGCGGGCGCTGGCGGCGAACTCCCCGACGGTGAACTCCAGGCCCAGGGTGAGCAGCAGCAGGATCACACCGATCGACGCGCCGGTCTGCACGAACGCGCCCGCAGCCGGCACCGGGGCTACGCCGCCAGGGCCGAGGGCGAGACCGGCCATCAGGTACAACGGCACGGGCGAGTAGCCGAAGCGGCGGGCCAGGGCGGCGAGGGTCGCCAGCGCGGCCAGCACGATGCCGAGTTCGATCAGCAGCGCCGAGGAGTCGTGCACGGCTATCCGGTGATGATGGACTGGACCCCGGCGATGCCCTCATGGGTGCCGATGACCACGAGCACGTCGCCCGCACGGAGCGTCTCGTCCGGGCGGGGCGATGCGACGACGGAGTCGCCACGGACCACCGCCACGATCGAAGCCCCGGTGAGAGTGCGGGCGCGGGTGTCGCCCAGCCGACGTCCGGCGTACGGCGAGGAGCCGGTCACCGGCACCTGCCCGCCTGCCCGGCGCCCAGGCCGGGGATCTCCTTGGTCAGGTCGGCGAACCGTTCGGCGATGCGGGGCGCGCCGAGCACCTCGGCGACGACCTCGGCCTCGTCGGCGTCCAGACGCCACAGCGGCACGGGAGCGTCGGGGTCGACGTCATAGGTCATGAACGCCACGTCGCCGCTGCGGCGGGTGACGACGGCGAACCGGTCGCCACGTGCGGTGGCGAAGTCATAGCGCACCCCGACCCCGGGCAGCAGCACCTCCGTCACGTCCACACCCTCATCATTGCCAACCGGCAGGCCGTTCGCGGGCAGTACGGCCGCGATACGCGGCTGCCATGCCACCAGCTGACAAGGGCCGCTGCCCCTGCTGGGCCGTGAACCGCCCGCGGGCCCTGGTCATACCTCCAGGCCGGAGATCACCGATGGTGCAGCACGGGCACGGATGCGCTACGGTGTCGCCTGGTGTGCCGGGAAGTCTGGTCGGCGAGCAGTCCCTTCGTCGCTACCACCCCGGGAGTCAACCGATGGCCCTTCAGATCCTGCTGTGTGTCGCAGGCCTGGTCCTGCTCACTTTCGCCGCCGACCACCTCGTGCTGGGCTCCTCACGGCTGGCGACCCGGCTGCGCATCAGCCCTGTCGTCGTCGGTGTGGTCGTCATCGGCCTTGGCACCAGCGCACCGGAGTTTTTGGTCTCCGCACTGGCCGCGGCCCGCGGCGACACGGGCATCGCGGTCGGCAACATCGTCGGGTCCAACATCCTCAACCTGACCCTGATCCTCGGCGTCGCCGCGCTGATCACCCCGTTCGCCGTCGACTCGAGGGTGATCCGCCGCGAGGTCCCCCTCGCGGTCGCGTCCGTGGGCCTGTTCGCGGTGCTGGCCTGGTTCGGGCTGAACCCCCTGACCGCGCTGCTGCTCGCAGCTGCCACCGCCGCCGCGCTGTTCACCCTCGTACGCTGGGCACGGGCGGGCGGCAACCAGGAGATCGCGACCGAGGTCGCCGAGTTCGACGCCCAAGGCGGCGCGGTCATCGTCGCCCCGGTCAAGCACTCCCCCGTCTGGTTCGAGCCGGTCCGCACCGTACTGGGCCTGGTGGGTGTGCTCGCCGGGGCGCAGCTGCTGGTAGCCAACGCGTCGGCGATCGCCGAGCAGTTCGGGGTGCCGCAGATCATCATCGGGTTCACGCTCGTCGCGCTCGGCACGTCGCTGCCTGAGCTGGTCACCACGATCCAGGCACAGCGCCGCGGCGAGTCCGACCTGGTCGTCGGGAACCTGTTCGGCAGCAACCTGTTCAACAGTCTCGCCGGTGGCGCGGTCGTCGGCTTCGCCTCTGGCATGGACAACCCCGCCCGCGCCGGGATCACGCTGCTGGTCGCGATGCTGTTCACGGCACTGCTGGCCTGGGCGTTGCTGCGCCGCGGGCTGCGCCTGACCCGCGCCGACGGGCTGATGCTGCTGGGCGCGTACCTGCTGACCCTTCCGCTGCTACTGGCCTCCTGACCAGCGCCGACGCGCACACGTTGCCGACATCCGGCAGCGAACGACCCGGCAAGACGGCCGGGCGTCGACCTGGATACCTGCGTGGAGGCAGCAGATGCTGTGGAGCATGACAGACGACATAGCCGTGCGAGCCGAGGACTTGACCAAGTTCTACGGCTCCCGCCGCGGCATCGAAGGCCTCGACCTGGAGGTCCGCACCGGGGAGGTGATGGGTTTCCTCGGGCCTAACGGCGCAGGCAAGACCACCACGATCCGGTTGCTGCTGGACTTCCTGCGTCCCACCCGCGGCCGCGCCACCGTGCTGGGTATGGACCCCCGCCGCGACAAGGCCGCGCTGCACCGCCACATCGGCTACCTTCCCGGCGAGCTCGCGTTCCCGGGCCGGGAAAAGGCGGCAGACCTGCTGCGGTTCTTCGCCGACTCGCGCGGCGGCGTGGCCTGGCAGACCGTGGCAGGGTTGGCCGAGCGGCTGGAGCTGGACCTGTCGCGGCCGATCCACACCCTGTCCAAGGGCAACAAGCAGAAGGTCGGCCTGGTGCAGGCGTTCATGCACTCCCCCGCGCTGCTGATCCTGGACGAGCCGACCAGCGGCCTGGACCCGCTGATGCAGCAGGAGTTCCTCACCCTGGTGCGCGAGGCCCGTGCGGCCGGGCAGACGGTGTTCATGTCCTCGCACGTCCTGGCGGAGGTGCAGCAGACCGCCGACCGGGTCGCGATCGTCCGCGACGGCCGCCTGGCCGCCGTCGAGCGGGTCGAGTCGCTCGGGCGGCGCGCGGTACGCACCGTCGAGATCCACTTCGACGGGACGGTGGACCCCGCGGAGTTCGGCTCCCTGCCCGGCGTCAGCGACGTCAGCGTCACCGGCCCGGTGCTGCGCTGCACCGTCGACGGCCGGCTCGACCCGCTGATCAAGGCCGCCGCGCGGCATGAGGTCATCGACCTGCTGTCGGCCGAACCCGACCTCGAGGAGACGTTCCTCAGTTTCTACTACCAGTCCGAAGGAGCAGCAGATGTCGCCCCTGGTGCGTAAGACCTGGCGCGACGACCGCCGCGCCATCATCGGCTGGGCCGTCGGCGTCACCGCGTTCACCGCCGTCTACACCTCCTTCTACAGCAGCTTCGCCGGCGCCGCACAGCTCAAGGACGACGCCCTGCCCGAAGGAATGAAGAACTTCCTGTCCATTCAGGACATGACCTCGGCTGCCGGCTACCTGCAGGCGACCGTCTACAGCCTTGTCGGACCACTCCTGGTGATCATGTGCGGGTTGCTGCTGATCGCCCGTACCATTCCCCGGCCCGAGGAGGACGGCGGCATCGAGCTGCTGATGGTCAACCCGCTGTCGCGGCGGGCGTTCGCCGCGCAGCGCCTGGCGGCCACCGGCATCACCGTGACCGCCATCGCCGCGATCCCGTGGCTGGTGGTCACCCTCATCGCCCCACGGGTGGGGATCGACGTTCCGCTGGGCAACATCGCCTCCGCTTCGGTGGGCCTGATCGCCCTCACCTGGTGCTTCACCGGCATCGCGTTCGGGGTGGGCGCGGCGACCGGCCGGCGCGGTATCGCCCTGGCGGTGGCCGGGACGCTCGCGGTGGCGACGTACATCCTGCGGGGGATCTCCGGTCTCATCGACGGCGGGCAGTGGCTGCAGTGGCTGTCGCCGTTCCACTACTTCATCGGCACCGACCCGCTGCACAGCGGCTGGCACCCGGGCCACCTGCTCGCGCTGGCCGCGGTCGGCCTGGTAAGCGCGCTCGCCGGGATCGTCTGGTTCGACCGCCGCGACGTCGGCGTCTGACCGCAGCCGCTGGTGGCGGCCGCCCGCGGCCGCCACCAGCCCGCCACCTCAGGACAGGACCGCCATGACCGACACCCCCGCCTGGCTCGGCGATGGCTGCCTTCGCCTGATCGGCGGCGAGCCTTCCGCCAGCGACCTGGTTGAAGCCGCGGCGCTGGGGGACCGCGCCGCCGCCGAGTCCCTCACCGTCACCGACATCGTCGAGGCGTTCGGTCAGGCCGCCGAGGCAGGCTGGGACGCCGTACCCGGACCTGAGGCGCAGCGCCAGGGTGGCCTGCTCCTGCGGTCGTTGCGCAGGTTGACCGTCGCCGCGATCGACGGGTACCACCGGGCGGGCCATGACGAGGCCGGCCGGCGTGAGCACGACCGCGACACGTTCATCGACGAACTACTCGCCGCGCATCCCGACCCGGGTCGGCTCGCCGCGCGCGCCCAGCGTTACGGCGTGCGGTTGTCGGGTCAGCACACCGTCGTGGTCGCCCGCGCGCCTGATCTGGGCCATCCGGCAGCGCATGCGATCGACGACGCCCTGGCCGCGCGCTTCGGCGCGGCCAACACCCTGACCAGCCTGCGTGACCATGAACTGATCTGCATCGTCGCAGGCGGGCTTCGTGGTGTGCCCGCGGAGTTGGCCAGGCACCTGGTGCAGCACCTCGGCGCGGGCCGCTGGCAGATCGCAGTCGGGCGTAGCCACCGTGGGCTGCCCGGCCTTGCGACCTCCCTGGACGAAGCCCGCAACACTCTGGATCTGGCCGACCGGCTCGGCTTCGCCACGCCCGTGCTGCACGCCGCGGACCTGCTGGTGTTCCCGGTGCTGCTACGTGACCGCGACGCGATCACCGACTTGGTCACCACGGTGCTCGGCCCGCTGATCACCGCCCGCGGGGGAGCACAGCCACTGCTCCAGACGCTGGCGGTGCTGTTCGAGCAGCAGGGCAACCACACCGCCACAGCCCGGCAGCTGCACATCAGCGTCCGTGCCGTCACCTACCGCCTGGACCGCATTCGCTCCCTCACCGGCTACCACCCCGGCGAACCCACCCAGCGGTTCACCCTGCACACAGCAGTGCTGGGCGCTCGGCTGCTCGGCTGGCCCTCCGGCGCGTGAAGGCCGTTGGCCCACTGCCTCATGTTCGGCACGGGGGATGCCGAGCAAGGTGGCAGACGCAGCCTCGCGCCGTCGCACAATGGCAAGGAGATCCTCAGCCAGCAGCCCCGGACCCGAGCGCCGCCAGCGCGGCTTCGATCGCTGCCTTCTTCACTTCGTCGAAGTCCCGGTAGGCGTCGGGCACCCAGTACCCGTCGGTGGTGTAGATCCACAGGGTGGAGCCGTCGATGCTGACGCCGTAGTCCTGGCAGCGCACGTGCAGGGTGCTGCCTGCCCGGTACGAGTCGGTGCGCACGCGGTCGGCCGGGTCGGCGCTGCCGCGGCCGTCGATCGCGAACTTCACCGGGTACGGCCCGGAGTTGAAGCCGCCGGAGGTGGGGGTGCCGTTGATGCCGATGGACAGGCGCGGGACGCCGGCCACGAAGCCGCTGGTGCCGGTGCGCACGTAGGCGTCGGGGATCCAGTAGCCCTCACGGCCACGGCGCTAGGCGCCAATTGATCAACTTGACGCAGCAGGCTATCGTGATCATCTACGCAATGGAATGCCTGTACTAATTTTCGTATCTCTGTCACATAGACCGGCTCTGTCGCTCCTGATCGGAGTGTGCCGATTCTGGTCAGATCGCTGCGGATAGTCGGTCGCCGCAACAACTGACCGGATCTTGGCGGCCAATGCGAGGGAAACGTGGCCGGGCAGGCGTCTTGGACCAATCGCCAGCCACAGGGCTAGCCACCGGCGTCGTGCATGGCGCCAAGACCGCGCGGGTCGTCGTCGGTACAACTCCTACGCCAGCTCCCATCGACCTATCAGGAGGCGACGAGGTTGGCGTAGTCGTCGCAGGTCAGGGGGTCTTCGGTGAGAGAGCCGTTGCCGCGGGGCACGCCGACGCGGGCGCCCTGGCGGGTGAACAGGACCTGGTTGATGTCGGGTCGGCTGGACAGGGTGCAGACGAGTTGCCCGAAGGCCAGCACGTCGTCGCTACGGCCGGTGCCTTCCAGCTCGGTGGACAGCTCGACGGTGGCCGAGCCGGCGGCGTCGGTCGCGGAGTTGATCGCGGTCGTGCCGGCCAGTGCGCTGGTCAGATCGGCGTCCTGCTCGGCGGGTATGGGCCCGGCGAGTAGGTGGGCGAGTAGTTGCTGGGCGTCGGGTTGGGTAGGCACGCGGCGTTGCACAGCGACGAGGTGTCCGTCGCGCAGCAGGTAGAGCTTCTCCGTGACAGGCCCTGAGGCCTCGGCAGCTGGGGTCGGCGCGGCCGGGGTGGCTTTGCCGGTGCGCTCGATTTCGCGCGCGGTGTCCTCGGTCGGTACGCCGCAGCCTGCCGCGAGGACTGCCAGCAGCAGGGCCGTGATGGTGGCCGCGGCGGTGCGGGCGGGGCTCATGAGCGCTCCGGGGGTAGTTCGATGCGGAAGCGGGCGCCGCCGCCGGGCCGGTCGAGGACCTGCACGCTGCCGTCGTGGGCGGTGACGTGCTGGGCGACCAGGGCCAGGCCGAGGCCGGTACCGTCGTTGTCGCCGCGTGCGCTGGCCGAGCGGCCCCGTACGAAGCGGTCGAAGATTGCTTCGCGGTCGGCGGCGCTGACACCGGGGCCCTCGTCGTCGACTTCGAGGACGCTTGCGCCGGGCTGGGCGGTCAGTCGTACGGCGACTACGCCGCCGCCGTGGGCTTGGGCGTTGTCGATGAGGTTGGCCAGTACCTGTTCGATGCGGCGCCGGTCGACGCGCCAGACCGGGCTGGTGTCGGTGTCGACGGTGACCAGCGACGCGGGCAGGCCGCGGTGGCGGCACACCTGCCGGGCGAGGGCGGCGACGTCGACGGGTGCGGTGTCGGCGGGCTGGTCGCTGCGGGCCAGTTCGAGCAGGTCGGTGACGAGTTCCTGGAACCGCTGGACCTCCTCGACGACCAGTCCTGCCGCGGTGGCGGTGCGTTCGTCGAACTTGTCGCGGCGGCGGTCCAGGACGCTGGCGGCGGCGGCCAGGGTCTGCAGCGGGGAGCGCAGTTCGTGGCTGACGTCGGCGGCGAAGCGCCGGTCGCGTTCCATCCGGGCGGACAGCTGGTCGACCATGTGGTTGAACGAGGTCGCCAGTCGTGCCAGGTCCGGTTCGGTGGCCGGGTCGAGGCGGGCGCCGAGGCGGCCGCCGGCGATGTCGCGGGCGGCGTCGGCCACGGTGTTCAGCGGGCGCATGACCCGGCGGCTGGAGTACATGCCCAGCAGCGCTCCGGCGACCGCGGTGCCCGCGGCGACCAGCGTCAGGACGAGTGCTAGCACTTTGAGGTTGCCGTCGAGCTCGCTCATGTAGTCGACTTCGTACAGGGCTGTCGAGTCGCCGAGCGGGATGCCGAAGACCATGGCGGGACGACCGGCGATACGCGTGCGCTGCACTGCCGGTTTGCCTTGCTCGACCAGGCTCATGACACTGGGCGGAAGGCTGTCGGTCAGGGTGCTGTCCACGACGGTGCGGGAGTAGAACTCCCCGTCGCGCCAGATCAGCGCACGGCGGTTGGCGCCGGTGTCCAGCGAGCGCAGCACGGGCAGGACCTCGGGGTTGTCGGTGTCCAGGCCGGCGCGCACGATGCCGGCGTCGAACAGCGCCGCCCGCCTGGCGGTGCGTTCGCGTTCGTCGAGCAGGAAACGTTCGGTCAGCTGGTAGGACAGCAGCGCCATCGCGGCTGATACCAGCAGGGCGCCGACGGCGAACCCCGCGGTGACCCTGGCGCGCAGCCCGGGGCGCCTCATCGGGGCATCTTGTAGCCGAGACCGCGTACGGTCACCAGCCGGGTCGGCTTGGCGGGGTCGTCTTCGATCTTCTGGCGCAGCCGGCCGACGTGCACGTCGACGAGGCGTTCGTCGCCGAAGTCGTATTCCCAGACCCGTTCGAGCAGCTGCTGGCGCGACAGCACCTGTCCGGCGTGCTCGGCCAGTTCGCACAGCAGCCGGAACTCGGTACGGGTCAGCGCCAGCGGCTGCGCGCGCAGCAGCACTTCTCCGGCTTGGGCACGCACCTGCAGGTCACCGACCCGCAGCTCCGCTCCGGGTGTGGCCGGTCCGGTGCGGGCGCGGCGGCGCAGGGCTCGCAGCCGTGCCGACAGCTCCTTCATCGCGACGGGTTTGACCAGGTAGTCGTCGGCTCCTGCTTCGAGGGCGGCGACGATGTCGTGGGTGTCCTCTCGGGCGCTGACGACCACGATCGGCACGTCGTCGTCGCGGCGCAGCTCCCGGATGCACTGGAATCCGTCGATTCCTGGCAGCATCAGGTCGACCAGCACGGTGTCGGCGGGTTCGCGCCGCTGGCGCAGCAGTCCCTCCTCTGCCGTCGCGGCGGTGTGCACCGTGTAGCCCTCGTCTTCGAGGGCCAGCGACAGTGACAGCCGGATCCGGTCGTCGTCTTCGATCACCAATACCGCAACCACCCGCGGAATGATGCCCGCGCGCGGGCGGGTGCGACAGGGCTGAGCTGCCGATCCGGCGATTTGTCACACAACTGTCACGGGTTCGCGGAACTTCTGCCACACCCGGCATCGATCGTCTGGTGCACCCGATACGAGGAGGTGCCGCGGTGAGGCGATCCGGCGCAAGAACGCCCGGCCGGCCATCGACGTGGTCAACATGCCGATGCCGGTGTGGCAGGTGGTTCCGGTGAGCGGTGGGTTGCGGCTGCGGCTTTACTCCGGCCCGCTGGGGCTGTACCTGATCGCCGAAGGCACCCTCGACACCACCAGCGTGCACCAACTGAGCCGGGCTGTGGAGCTTGCCATGCGCCGCCTCGATCCTGTCCGGTTCACCGTCGACGTCGGTGGGGTCGACTTCATCGACGTTGCCGGGGTCGCCACGCTGATCGCCTGCCGACGCGAAGCCCAGGGCCGCGGCGTCGGTTTCCAGGTCGTGCAGGCCACGGCTCAGGTCAGGTCGACGGCCGCCGCTTGCGGGGCGTTCGAACTGTTCTCCTCGGCCGGCGACCCGGTAGCCGCGGCCGGCCCGATGCTGCGCCGCAACCACCGTCCCGGGTTACGCTGCCTGCGCCCACCCCGCCAGTCCCGCCGGCCCAGCCGCAACCAACCCAGAAGCTGACACCCGCCCGGGAGACGCCCGCCATGGCCGAACTACTGCAACTGCGGCTGTACGCCTCACCAGCCGGACCCTGTCTGGGAGCACGGGGGCGGCTGGACGCCACGACCTGTCGGCGGCTGTCTGCAGCGGTCGCCGTCCTGCTCGAACACCTCGCCGTCGACACGGTGCTCATCGACCTGCGCAACCTCGATGCTGTCGACGCCGCAGGGGTCACCACCCTGATCTTGATGCGTACGCAGGCCCGCCAGCACGGCGTGCGGCTCGGGGTCACCGATCCCCAGCCGCAGGTCCGAGCGGCGATCTGCGCGCTGGGCGGCGGCAGCCTGCTCATCGACATGCGCGCCGTCGATGCGGTGAGATCCTGCCGCAACCCGGCGAGCCGGCCGTGCCGGTGCCCGCCTACCCGCCCGCGTAATCTGCGCCAGCCCAGCGGTCCCGGCTACCGCAGACCTGCCTGGTGAGCCACGTCATCGGGTTGCGGGCGCCGGCTGTGCTGCTAGAGGCGGTCTGCGGCGTGGCGGGCGGAGTGGGCCACCGGCGCGGCGAAGATCAAGCGCCGCTCATGATCGAGGTTCTGGAGTGTTCGCACGATATGCGGCGCTGGTGAGCGAAGCGCCATGACCGCTCCGAGGTACGCGACGCGGCGCTGGGCCTCCAGCAGCAACAGAACCCCCGCAGGATCGACCGCTCGGCAGCCGGACAGGTCCACGATCAGCTCACGGGGCCGCAGCCTCAGGGCCTCGTGTATCACCTGGTCGACGTGGCCGCTCGACCAGGCGTCCAGGTCGCCGCGCACCGTCACCTCGACAACTGGCACGTGCCAGGCCGCCACCGGACCGCCCATATCGATGCCGTCCATCAGACCTCCTTCATCGACCGGCGGCCAGCCTGGACGATCGTGATGACGGCGATCCCGCGATCACATGACGGTTTTATGACAGGGCCGCTGCGCGGCGTACCGGCCGCTATGCGCGCGGTCGACTCGGGCGGCGGCAGCGGTATGCCTGCCTTTGCGGTGTGCTCGGACCAGCGTTGGCCGGTCCAGTAGCGCACGTAGGAGTCGGTCGACGTAGTCGGGAACGAACCCCACTGGTGGAAGTTCTGACATCGGTCCTCCAGCGGCTTGCCGCCGGACGGTAGCCGGACGGCACCGCTGTCGTGGCCCTGCGTTCGGACGTCGCGGAGGCGGGTTGTCATACAACTGTCATGGGTTTGCGTGACAACCGCCGTACCGGCTGGAAAGGGTGAGATCACCAGCAGGGAGGTGGCAGGTGGACGAGGTGAGTCGGGCGTCGCAGACGACGCAGGTGGTGCCGTTGGTCGAGGTGCAGGTACGCGGCGACCTCAACGCGAGTTCCGCGCCGGGTGTCAACGACGTCCTCGAGGAAGCCCTTGCCTTGCATCCGAGGCAGCTGGTGATCGACTTGGCGGACTGCGAGATCATCGATGCGGCCGGGATTCTGCTGCTGCTGGATGCGCACCGCCGGGCGATGCGCGACGGCGGGATGGTCGCGCTGCGGTCGCCGTCGGCGCGAGCGCGTCGCAACCTGAAACTCGCGAAGGTCGACCGAGTGCTCCAGGTGATCTCCGCCGACGGCGACCTCACCCTCGGTGAGATCCCGCGCCGGGAGATGGCGCCGTGAGCGGCAACAGCCGACATCGGCTGATCCTGGCGGCTGACCGGATCCCACCCGTTGACGTCGACGACGCCCGCGACGATCTCGACGCGGCGCTGTCGGCGCTGCGCCCGTTCGCCGCGGCGCAGGATGCGGCCTGGGTGGCCGCCGAACCCGGCGACCCGGATCAGGCGTTCGACGCCGCGCACGCGGCGGCGCTGCTGCGCTCGCTGGGCCACCAGCAAGGCACCTTCCCCGACGGCTGGTTCGGCACCTACCGGGCCGTCAACGAGCAGGTGGCCGCGACGGTGTCCGGGTCGGCGGCCGATGCGGCGACGCTGTGGGTGCATGGCCACCAGCTGCAGCTGCTGCCTGGCATCATGCGGCGGCTTCGTCCCGACGTGTGCAGCGTGATGCAGCTGCACACGGCCTTCCCGCCGGCGGAGTCGATGGTGCGGCTGCCTGAACATCGGGCGCTGCTGTCGGGGCTGCTCGGCGCTGACGTGATCGTGCTGCCCCACCGGCGGGCCGCCGACAACCTGCTCGACCTGGCCGGCCGTGTGCACGGACTGCCCGTACGCGACGGCCAGATCGCCGTCGGCAGCCGGCGGGTGCGGGTGATGGCATACCCCCTGCCGGCCGACACCGCGGGAATCGGGCGGTTGGCCCGTTCAGCGCCGGTGCGTGCTCGGGCGCAGGAGATCCGGGATGCGTTGCGGGTGGCGGGTCCGGTGCTGCTGTCGGTGGCCGGCTGGGACCTGGGCGAGGCCGTCGAGCAGCGGCTGGGCGCGTTCGAGCGGTTCTTGGCCGAGCACCGCCCGGCGCCGGCGACCGCGGCGTTGCTGCACGTGGCGTGCGGCGAGCCGCAGACCCCGGCCGAGGACGAGCAGCGTGAGCGTGTCGACCGGCTCATCGCGAAGATCAACGGCACGTTCGCCAACGTCGGCCAGGCGGTCGTGCACTACGTGCGCGCCACGCCGGACCGGCGGGAGCTGACCGCGCTTTATCTGGCCTGTGACGGGCTGCTGGCCACGCCGGCTCACCACGGCACCGCCGCACATGCTCACGAGTTCGTGGCCGCGCACGCCGGCGCGCCGGTCGTGGTCAGTGAGCTGACCTGCGACGGCGCTGACCTGCCGGGGGCGGTTGTGGTCAACCCGCATGACACCGCCGCGTTCGCCACGGCCATCGCGCGCATCGCCGGGGTCCGCGAGCCGGTGCCCGAAGCTCAGGTCGCGTTCGCCGCATCGGGGCCGGAGGCGTGGGCGGGGCGGCTGCTGTCGGTCGCGACCGCTCGAGCCGGTACGCACGCTACTGTCCGCCCGCGTCGGCAGATCGCCGCACCGGGACACATTCGGCCTGCCGGGCACCCGGCAGCATCGCACGAGCACGCAAGGAAGATCGACGCACAGTGACTTTTCCGCTCGACCAGCAGCAGCTGCTGCGGCGCGCGCACGGCTGCCTGCTGGTGTCCGCGTGCGCGGACCTGATGGCCGCGCCGTTGCACGGCCGCACCACGCCCGACCCGGCGCAGATGGAGGTGATCCTGCGGGCCGAACCGCGCCTGGCCCAGCCCAGCCCGGCTGCGTTGCAGATGGTCGTGTTCGCCGAGCATCTGGGCGCGCACGGAGGGCGGATCAACGACGACGTCCTGGCTTCGGATCTGTCCAAGGAGTGGCCGACGGACCGGCCGGATCTGGACGGTACTGCCACCTCCCGGGTGTTGACGTCGGTGGCGGCCGGCACGCGCTGGTGGCAGATCGCTCCGAACGTCCATCATGGGCAGGGCAGTTTCGGCAGCGTCGCCGCCGTGCGCGCGTGCGCGGCCGGGCTGGTGGCCGGCAACGGCGTGGCCGCTGCCGCTGCCCTGGGCCGCCGCTCGGCCGGGATCACGCACACCCATCTGCTGGCCCGTGACGGCGCTGCCGCCACGGCGGCCGCGGTCGCGCTCGCCTCGCGCTCGCAGCCGGCGGTGCCGGCTGACAAGTACCGGTTTCTGTCGGCGGTCGCCGCGCAGATGCGCACCGCCGAGTTCCGTACAGCGCTGCGCACGGTACAGACGCTGGTCCGTCATCGCAGCGCCCCGGCCGAGACCGCCGCCACCCTGGGCGCTGACCGGACCGCGCTGCGCAGCGTGCCGGCGGCACTGACCGCGTTTCTGCGCCACCCCGACGAGCCTGCGGCCGCGATCCGGTACGCGCTGATGATGGGTGGGCAGACCCAGACCACCGCGACGATCGTCGGCGCGATCAGCGGCGCCCGAAACCCCGAGTACACCCTGGCCGTGCCGTGGCGGCCCGAGGTCATGCGGCTGCTGCGCATCCGTGCCGCTGCCGCCGCGCTGTCGGTGACCACCGCCGGCCGCGCCGGCCGCAGCTCCGCCGATCA
Source organism: Catellatospora chokoriensis (assembly GCF_011297315.1). Lineage (NCBI taxonomy): Bacteria > Bacillati > Actinomycetota > Actinomycetes > Micromonosporales > Micromonosporaceae > Catellatospora > Catellatospora chokoriensis. The sequence goes on along the minus strand of NZ_JAAOTI010000025.1, from coordinate 117,916 downwards.
CCACTCGGATCAGCCGCGATGACCGATGATCTCGCGCTGCGCCTGGCCGGTGAACAGCGGACGCTGAACATCTGCGCCGTCGGCGCGCTGCACGCCGACAACGCCCACCGGCTGCCGAAGGTGGTACTCGGCCTGCTACGCCAGCACGCCCCGGCCGTGGTCCGGTTGGACCTGAGCGCGGTCACCCGCATCGACAGCGTCGGCGTCGTGGCCATCGTCCTGTCTGAACGGCAGGCGGCCCGGCACCGGGCCGCGTTCGCGATCACCGGCCACTCCCCCGCTGTAGCGAAGGCCCTGCGCGCATACGGCGCCGGACACCTGCTGCCGGCGCCGCGGGCACGCCACGCCATGCCGCTGCGCGCACCGCGGACCGGCACCATCTGCCGCAGCACGGTGTACCCGCCGCCCACCGGCCCCCGTCCGGCCGGCGGCCGCCCATGACCGACGCCTTGCATCTGCGGCTGCAGGACGCCGCATCCGGGCTGCGGCTGGTCGCCCGCGGCCGCCTGTGCGCCGACACCGCACGCCAGCTCGGCCAGGCGGTCAGCATGGCTTTGCGCCGGCTGCGCGCCGCCCGGCTCACCCTCGACCTGGCCGCGGTCGACACCATCGACGCCGCCGGCGTCGCCGCACTCATCCGAAGCCGCATCGAAGCCGACCGCTGTAACGTCATCCTGACCATCACCGGCCCGACGCCGCATGTAGCCGAAGCCATGCGCAGCCATGCCATGTCCGCCACTACCGACACCGGTAGTCCCACCGGCCGCACTGGTGTCTTAGCGGTCGTACTGCCGTTCAGAACACCAGCGGCTGCGGTCCGCGTGCGCACCAGACGCCACCACCGTCCACACTCACAGCCGTAGTCCGGCCGGATCTCACGCGGAGGCACCAAGCATGGCAACCGAGGCCGGCAGCGACGCATCGACCTCAGGAAACGGGCCGCCCAAAGGCCACCGGTACGACCTCGTGGTGCTCGCCAACCGGCTGCCCGTCGACCAGGCCACCGACCCGGACGGACAAGCGTGCTGGCGGCGCAGCCCCGGCGGCCTGGTCACGGCACTGCATCCGATCATGCAAAGCCGGGCCGGGGCCTGGATCGGCTGGCACGGTCGGCCGGGAGCCGCACCGAAACCGTTCAACCACGACGGCATCCGTCTACACCCCATCGAGCTGTCTGCCGAAGAAGTCGACGGCTACTACGAAGGCCAGTCCAACGCGACCATCTGGCCGCTGTACCACGACGCCGTCGAGCAGCCCGTCTTCGACCGCCGCTGGCGGCAGGCCTACCACTCGGTCAACCATCGCTTCGCCGCAGCCGCCGCGCAACTGGCCGCGCCCGGCGCGCTGGTATGGGTACACGACTACCACCTGCAACTGGTGCCCGGGATGCTGCGCAAACTGCGGCCCGACCTGCGGATCGGGTTCTTCCTGCACATCCCGTTCCCCCCGGTCGAGCTGTTCTGCCAGCTGCCGATGCGCGACGACATCATGCGCGGCCTGCTCGGCTCCGACCTCGTCGGCTTCCAGCACCCGCAGGGAACAACCAACTTCGCCCGCCTGGCCGCCCACCTGCTCGACGCCGAACTCGCCGACGGCGTCATCAAACACGAAAGCGGCGTCACCGCCGCCGCCACGTTCCCGATCTCGATCGATGTAGCCGGCCAGCAGCAACTCGCCACCGAGCCACCCATTCGTGCCCGCGCCGATGAGATCCGCCGGGAACTCGGCAGCCCACGAACACTCATCCTCGGCGTGGACCGCCTCGACTACACCAAGGGCATCGAACACCGGCTGACCGCCTACGGCGAACTGCTCGCCGACGGCCGCCTCGACCCGGCCCAGACCGTCATGGTCCAGGTCGCGGTACCCAGCCGGCAGCGCTTGGACCAGTACCAGTCGCTACGCGAGCGCGTCGAGACGACCGTCAGCCGCATCAACGGCCGCCACGCCGGCATCGGCAAGCTGTGTGTGCACTACCTGCATCAGTCCTACGACCGAGAAGAGCTCGCGGCGCTGTACCTGGCCGCCGATGTCATGGCGGTGACGCCGCTGCGCGACGGGATGAACCTGGTCGCCAAGGAATACGTCGCCACCCGCACCGACGGGACCGGCGCGCTGGTGCTCAGTGAGTTCGCCGGCGCCGCCGCCGAGCTACGCCAGGCCTGGATGGTCAACCCGCACAACCTCGAGGCGCTCAAGGACACCCTCGCCGAAGCCGCGGCGGCTGACGTCGCCGAACAACGCCGGCGGATGGAGCCGATGCGGTCCCATCTTCGCCGATATGACGTCAACCGGTGGGCCGCGGCTTTCCTCGGGCAACTGGGTGATCCGGCCAGTCCGGAGCCGAGCTGAGCAGCGCGGGGCAGGCCATCGGCCGCCAGGCCATGCCCCGGGCGCCGGTCGGCTGTTGTCGGCTCGGGTCAGCCGCGGCGGTGACCGGAGTCAAGCAGCGCTGCCAGTCGGGCCGGGGCACCGGTCAAGATGAACACCAGGCCGCGGCGCTCAGCTTCGACCCGGCAGGCCTCGATCGCGGCGGCACCGGACCGGTCCACGTCGGTGACCAACTCGGCGCCGACCTCACACACCGCCGCGCGATGGCGACCCAGTCCTGCGCGCACGGCTTCAGTCAGCAGGGGTCCGTTGGCCGCATCGAGGGGACCGACCGCCGCGAACCGGATCCGGTGTGCGGCCACCGCGACAGTGATCCGCAGATGCTTCACCGGCCTGCCGTCGTTCATGCGTCGGCCTGCACCGCCGACAGGGCCCTCGCGGCCCGACGTGCCCGCATGTCGTCGCCGGGCGTGCGCCATGACCGCGGTGTCAGCAGCTGCGGCGACCGGGCACCGGCCAGCGCTGCGGTGATCGTCGGGATCGCGTGGTTGCCGCCGGCCAGCTGCAGCGCGAACGCGATCGCCGCGTCGGGTTGCTCCGGGTGGCGCAGATAGGCCGTCAACGCCGCCGGGACGGTGCGCAGCGCGGTGTCGGCGTTGCCGACCGTGCCGACGACCTCTGCCGGGCCGGCGCGGTGACGCAGCAGCGCCCGGACGATGTTCAAGCAGCTGCGGAGCTCCGGGCAGCGCAGCTGCCCCGCGACGATGTCGAGGAACCTGTTCGCATCCAGGGTGCGGCTCGGCTGCCCGTAGGTGCTCAAAGCAACCGCGACCGCGACCGCGGCGGCGCCGTCCAGGGCGAGCGGATGGGTGTGGGTGATTGCCGCGGCACGGCGCGCGGTGGCCGCCACGGCACCGATACCGGCCTTGGGTACCAGACCTGCGGCGATCGCCCGCACGGCCGCGCCGTTGCCATAGGAGCCCTGCCCGTCGTACAGCGTTGATGCGCTCTCCCACCACGGCTGGCCGGCCCGGACAGCGGCCAGCACACTGCCCGCACCGGTGGCCGTGTCATCACCGGTCCAGGCGGCGGCGAGTTCGGCGGCCAGGTCGTGCTCGTCTATGTCGCCGCCTCGGGCGGCCAGGTGCTCGGCCAGCACGAACGGCTGCCCGCTGCCTGGCGGCACGGCGATGTCGGCGGCCGGTAGCCGCATGACCTTGTCCACGACCTCCGGGTCCGGTAGCCGTGCCGTGCCCAGTTGCACGGAGAAGCGTTCGGCGCAGCCGGCCAGTAGCAGGCAGCGGTGGGCGATGTCGTGCCATGAGGCGGTGACCGGCGTCGTCGGCGGGATGGTGGTGATCACGGGCGGTCCTCTCCGGCGAAGATACGATCGAGGAAGCATCGCCGCTGCTCATGGCAGTGATCACGCGGTTTCATGACAGTTCGGTGACAGCCCGTCAGTCAGGCGTCACGATGCTCACGCGCAGCGGACCTGCCGCCGGGCGCAGCAGCTGGGTCCCGCCCGGCAGGTCCAGCAGCCGCAGCGCCTTCGCCCGCACCGTGATACCGGTGTGGGAACGCGGCAGCAGCCACGCTGCGGTGCGTCGCCCGGCGCGCTGCTTGGCGCGCACGAACGGCAGCATCCGCCGCTGGTAGCGCTGCGCGGCCTCGGTGGGCGTGCCGCCGTGGCGCAGCTCCTGTGCCAGCACATACGCGCCGGCCACCGCCAGCGACGCGCCCTGGCCCGCCATCAGTGACACGGACTGACAGGAGTCCCCGACCAGCGTCACCGGGCCCCGGCACCAGCGGTCCAGCTCGATCTGCGCGACGATGTCGTAGTACAGCCCGCCCCCGCTGGGCAGCTGCGCGAGCGCATGGTCGGCGATCGGCCCCATCCCGGCATACGCGGCCATGATCGCGGATCGCGGGTCGTCGGGCAGGCCGGCGTCCGGGGTGCGATGCACCAGCCACGCCGCCAGCCGTCCACCGGGCACCGGATATACCTGCAGCTGCCGACCCGGCTCGGCCACTGCCACGGCGCACTGGCCGATCCGGGCAGCCAGGTGCGGATCATCGAACAGGTACGACGCGCTATGGCAGCCCAGGTACCGCAGCAGCGGCTGTTGCGGGCCGAACGCCAGCCGGCGCACCCGCGAGTGGATCCCGTCGGCTCCCACCAGCAGATGGACCTGCTCGACAGTGCCGTCGCTGAGCGTCACCTCTGCTCCGCCGTGGTGGTCGGCGACCGCGTCGACGGTCAGTCCGTGGCGTATCGGCACCCGGTCGCCGAGAGCCTGGCGCAGGACCTGTTCGAGATCGCCGCGCATGAACGTGAACACGCGTCCGTCGAATGTCGCGGCCAGGCCGGCGTAGTCGATACGGCCCCGGCCCTTGCCTGCGGCGTCGACGTAGCGCACCTCCTTGATCGGAGTCTGGATCGCGTTCAGCGCTCCGAGCAAGCCCATCCGGGCGGCCGCGTTGTAGCCCGAACCAAAGAAGTCGATCATGTAGCCCTCGTCGCGGGGGCCGTCGGCCTGCTCGACGAGCTGCACCTGCCAGCCGTCGCGCTCCAGCCACCACGCCAAGGCCAGTCCGGCGATGCCCGCACCGCAGATCAGCGCCCTCATCGGACCTCACCGCCCGTAGTGCGGGCACTGGTCGCCACCGCGACGGCATCCCGTCCGGCGGTGTGGCCCAGATGAGGTCCGGTGCTGGATTCCCAGCTGCGCCACCATTGCTCGTCCGGCTGCTCACCGGCTGCCTGCGCGATCGCGTTGAGCAGATTGACGACTCCCGGCGCGGACCCGACGGTGGCGGTGGCGGTGGCGAGCAGTTCCGATAGCCGTTGCCGGCGCTGGCGCATGGTCGTGCCGACCAAGTCCTTTCCCTGGCCGGTCAGCGTCATCCACACCACGCGCCGGTCGGTGGCGTCCTGCCGTCTTACGACGAGTCCACGCTGCACCAGGCGGTCGATTAGCCGCGACACGGTCGAGGGCTGCACGCCCAGATCGGCGGCGAGATCCGCGGCACGCTGAGGGCCACGAGAGGCCAGCACGACCAGCGTCCGGTACTGGGTCAACGTCACGTCCGCACCCTGCTCCTGCAGCGTGCGGGCGGTCTGCGCGACCATTGCCCGGCTCACCGCCAGAAGCGCCCCGACAAGCTCATCATCTTGTGCCATACAGCAACTATTGCATGCATACAATTATCTGGCTAGCGGCTGCCCCCCAAGGCTTCCAGCCGCAGAAAGTGCAATGCCTGGCCCACCGCCTCGTAGTCGGCCTGACTGCCGTCGACGCGGTAGCCCATGAAGCCCGCCAGGGCCCGTGCCGCCCGCCGATGACGGCGCGCGTACTCCGCCATGGCGCGAGCCCCCTCGTCCGGGGCCAGCGGCACTGCGGTCACCGCCACGATGCGCCTGCCCCGGACCATCGAGGCGGCCGGGTGCGCAAGCAGGTTGCGATACCAGTCCGCGCGCGGACCGAAGCCAGCCGCGACCACGACCCCGGCGCCGTCGGAGCCGACGACTTCCACGACGGTCTGGTGCACCAGCCCGGTCCGCCGCCCCCGGTGGTTGATCAGCACGAATCTGTCGCCGAGCAGCCAGCCCAGACGTAGGCGGTAGAGAAGGACGGGCGTGCGCAGCAGCAGGCGTCGAATACCAGCCGGCTTCGGAGGTGGACTAGCCGATTTCACGCCCGAGATACTTGCAGGTATACAAGTATCTTTCAAGGATCAGTGAGGAAGACGTGCGGCAGGACCGCCATGCGGCCCGGCCCTGACCGGGCCGCATGGCGGCGAGCCCGACTTCCTAACGGGATCACCAACCTCAACCGCCGACCGATTCAACGGTGATGGCCGTCCACATGACAGTCCTGTGACGGAACTTGCCCACGGTGCCAGCGGTGCCGAAGCTACCGGGCAGCATCACGAGCCGATGCCGGGGCGCGGTCTGCGACGCGTGTGGCCGATTCCGTACGCGCAGTGCCCGTGCGGGACGTGACAGGTCGACGGAGATGGTGACGCGGCCCGACCGGGGAGGTACGGGCCGCGTCGGCCAAGGCGGACGGCTTCACCGGACGTTCGGCCGACCTGACATGGACCTCGGCAGGATCAACCCGTTGCGGCTCGACGGGGTAATGGCCGTTTCATGACAGTCGCATGACAGCCGGTCCCGCGTCCTGCCGGTGACCGGCCATGCCGTCCCGCAGGTCAGCCGATGCCGCAACGCCCCAGTCCGGCCCATCGGCTGTCCACCCAGCAGGGCCGGCTTCAACACGCGTCACCGTCGACCCACACACGGGTGCGATCAGCTCCTGCCAGGCCGCGACCGCGGGCACCTGCACGGCGCCGGCCACAGCTGGGCGCACCTGAAATGCAGCCCCCAGGCCGGCCACCCGGCGACGCGCTTCGAGCAGAACACGCACTCCGTGGACGTCCACCGACCGGCAGCCGGCGAGATCCACGACCAGCTCCCGCGGGCGAAGGTCCAGCGCCTCGCCCAGCACGCGGCCGACCTCTGCCGCAGAACTCGCGTCCAGATCACCTTGAACGACCACCTCGACGACCGGCACCTGCCACCTCGCCAGGAACGCCACCACGCCGCCTCCACTCACCGGGTCGCCCTCCGGGCCTCGGCCTCGCCGACCGACGCCCGAGTCCGGCGGCGCAAACGAGCAGGCGAGAACCCGCACCAGGCGCGCATCGCCTTGCCGGGCAACCGCCGCCCGCAACATCTCAAGCTCACCACGCCGACGACCGAAATCGGCTGCTCGACAACGCTCGCGGCCTCTTGTCACACAACTGTCATCCGAGCACCCGGAGCCTTGCGGCCAGCCCGGCCGGGCGCGCGCCAGCAGGCTCGCATCACCGACGCGAACACCGCCGCTCACCTCTCGTGCAAGGCCGACCCAACCCCGGGCGGGTACGGCCGGCGTGACGTCCGGAGCCGACCTGCTCCATGACGATCCAGTGACAATCCACCACACGAACCGCGCCGAGCAGGGCATTCACCGTCAACCGCGCTTGCTTGGCCGGCAGGTGCCCGGCACGCTCACGCGATGAGCATTCGCAGTGAGCAGTGGGTCACGCGATGGCAGGAGCGCACCGCGCCGGCACTGACGGTGCTGGCGGTCGTGTTCCTCGTCGCCTATGCCGTGCCGATCCTGTGGCCTGCGCTGCCGGTTGCGGCGGACCGGTTGTGCCGCATCACCGATTTCGGGATCTGGGCCGTTTTCGGCATCGACTACGCCGCCCGGCTGCTGCTGTCTCCGACCCGGCTGCGGTTCGTCCGCCAGAACCTGTTCGACCTGGTCGTGCTGATCCTGCCGATGATCCGGCCGTTACGGGTGCTGCGGCTGCTGGCAGCGCTGATCAACTTGAACCGGCGGGCCGAGCAGTGGACCCGCGGCAGGCTCGCCGTCTACGTCGCGGGAGCCACCACGACGGTCGTCGGCGTCGCCGCGCTGGCGATCCTCGACGCCGAACGCGCCGACCCGGCCACCAACATCGACACCTACACCGACGCGCTGTGGTGGGCGGTGGTCACCATCACCACGGTCGGCTACGGCGACCACTTCCCCGTCACCCCGACCGGGCAACTCGTCGCGCTCATCCTCATGATCAGCGGCATCGGGTTGATCGGTTTCGTCACCGGGTCGTTGGCCAGCTGGATAGTCGAACGGATCGCCGTCGCCGAGAACACCACCCGCGACGCGACCAAGGACGACATCGCGCAGGTCCTCACCGAACTCGGCCAGCTCAGACGTGAAGTGGCCCAGCTTGCCGGCCAGCTGGGCGCCAGGGTCCCGGCGCAGCCACGCCCGGACGACGGCGCTTCGGCCGCAGCGGCACCAGGCGGTGAGCCGGCGGCCTGACCGGCACTGCGCGTGGACTCTCGCCGCAGCGCTTGCGCGCAGATCGCGCCGCGAAGGCCTCGACCTCGCCGGGACGGGCCCGGGCGGATCTACCCACCTGTCTGGTCGCCGGCCTCAGGGTCGGGTTCCCAGCGCCCGCCCAGCGCGGCATGGACCTGTCCGGACAGGCGCCGTAGCCGTGCTTGTTCGGCGACGGTGTAGTGCTGCTGCCTGGCGACCGTGTCGTGGATCTGGTCGAGTTGTGCGCGTACGGCGGTATGGGTGGGCAGGTCTGTGGCGCACCAGGCGACTTCGCGGAGCAGGGCGAGCAGCCGTGCCTGGATGGCGGGCTCGGCGGCGCCGTAACGGCCAGGTTGGGCGACGACCAGCTCCAGCAGGTCGGGCAGATCAGGCTGAGCGATGATCACACGCACCCGCTCGTCCTGGTCATGGAGCAGCCGCGGGCTGGGGCGGTGGGTTGCGAGGTCGCACAGTATGGCGCTGGCGTGGGCCAGGGCGTGCACGGCAGTGGTGGGGTCGTTGATGCCAGGGGAGAGCGCCCTTACCGCGACGTCGGTGAGTTGCCGCAGGCCGAAGGAGACGTCCTGGTCGGTGGTTCGCTCGGGGCCGATGGTCAGGGCGGCGTCGAGGTTTGTCGCCAGTCGTTGGTCTGCGGCCTGGTCGGCTGCGGCGGCCGGGGCCAGCGGCCAGGCGTGCGCGAACGGGGTGGCTTGAACGAGCCAGTCGCCGACGTGACAGTCGAACCTGATGACCATCGCGGCGTCGACAGCCGCAGCCAGCAGTGCCCTGTCGTCGACGGCGGTGAGAAATCCGGTGCGCTGGGCGGTCACGGGTTTCGCGTCCGGCGACACCGCGGACGGCGGGCAGTCGCGTTGCTGGTGCTGGAGCATCCGGCGGGCGGTCGCGGCGGTGTCGTCGGCGACACGTTGCAGCAGGCGTTCGATCCGGATCTGGCCGACCACATGGGCCAGGAAACCGATCAGCGCCACGACCGAGGTGAGCCCGAGCAGGAACGCCAGCGTGACCGATAGCTGCGGGACGAAGCCCGACTGGGTCGCGGTGTCGGAACGGATCGTGCGCAGCACCATGACGGCATAGGTGAACGTGCCCAGCAGCAGGGCGAGGGTGGCCTGAACGGCCGGGTCGCGGGTGAAGGTGCGCAGCAGCCGCGGCGAGAACTGGCTGGAGGCCAGCTGCAGTGTCACGACGGTCAGGGAGAAGGTCAGCGCGGTGACGGTGATCAGCGAGCCCGCGATGACCGACAGGACGGTCCTGGCTGCCTCGGGCCCGCCCGTGAACAGGTGACCGATCAGCGCCTCAGGCAGGTACGCGGTCAGGGTGGCGTCGGCGCGCGGCAGCGCTATGCCCAGCACGACTGCTGCGATGACACCGAGAGCGGGCAGCGGCCACAGCCGTGCCCGCCATTCCTCCCAGGCTGTCTGCCACCTGCGCCGAGACGGGTTCACCCGGACCAGGCCCGCTCGGTCGGAGCACCGGTGCTGCTACCCGACGTCTTATCCTCCCTGTCGATGTTGAAGAAGATCGTCAACCAGGTGACCGTCGGGAACGGGCAGTGAATGCCCAGACCGTGGCAGACAGCGTTGCCGCCCAGGCTGAGCACATGCAATGCCGCCGTGAGCCGCAGCCGCCGGGCCGGCACACCCGCGCGGAGCAACGCGATGTTCACTCTCGACTCGTCTTCCAGGTCAAAGCGCATCTTCCCAGCCACGATGAGCGCCGACAATATAGGATAATCTACGCCAGTATCGCGACACGCGGATCTGCTGCCGTACGGCACGCCTGGCCGGTTCGCCCGGGCAGCGGACCTGACGGTTCAGCAGCAGGCCCGATGTCGCAGAGTGTGAGTACCAGCGGGATGCGCGGTGTCTCGATGATCGCGGGTTCCGGCGCCACCCCGCACGCTGGTCTCCGCCGGCCGCCGCCCGGCGATCCACTCACCTGCGGTGACGTGTCGCGCGGCGGCCAAACCCTCGCGAATTGCGCCGATGAGCCTGCCTCGCTGGGTGGCCTTCATCGACGTGGGCGTCGTGCCGCTGGCGAGGTGGAGCGGGTCGTGGCGGATTGGCAGCGGCTTGGTGCCATCGACGGTCGTGACTGGACACGTACTGCCATCATACGGTCATGCAGGACGGAGCGCGCGTTGTGCCCGAAGCGCCGGTGGGGCGACCGTGGCGGTGGTGGGGCGTGTTGCGGCTCGCAATGGTCCTGCTGTGGCTGCTCGCGGCAGCCGCCGGCTGGTGGACGGCTCCACGCAAGCAGAGCTACGAGCAGGCGAGGGCGGACGTGGCCGCTGGCCACGTGACGGCATACCAGTGGGGCGACAGTTGGGCCGCCGGCAGTCCGCGGCCGTGGTTCGGCGTCTCCGGTCTGCGGGCGTCCGGCACACTCGGTCCAGTGTTCGTGTGGCGAACTCCCGATGGCCGGGTGCACTGGACCAACACGGACTTTTTCGACCAGGTCACCACCACCGGCGCTGTCGACCCGGCGAGCTACTCCGGGCCCGGTGCCGAAGGTATTGCGCAGGATCTGCGGGCTGGCGGCCTGGAGCACCGAGCTGGCGAGATCCAGCCCCTGGGGGTCGCCGTCACCGGGATCGGCCTGGCCCTGGCAGCCGTCTTCCTGGGCGTGGTTGTCGCCGGTCCGGCTCCGGTTCTCGGCACTCGATGGTTCTGGTTCTGGCTTGTCTACACCGCACCGTACGGCCTCGGGATGCTTTTCTGGTTGTCGCGGGACCGCCCGTGGTCGCGTCCACTGGCACCGGCGGCCATGCCAGGCGATCGGGAGCGGCGCGACCGTGGGATCCTCGGCCTGTGTCTCGGCATCCTCGCGACGATCCTGATCAGCCTTCTGCTGCTGACGCTCCACGAAGCCCTCGGTGGTCGGTGGGTGCCCCTGCCTGACGCCTAGAACCAGAGGCACCGGCGCGACCGAACACTCCAGCCTCGACCGCAGGCTCCGCAAGGTGGCGCGGCGCAGCCAGCCACCGCGAATCGCTGTGGCATCCCGGACACCGAGTCAATGACGATCATGTAACTCGAGGCGTCAGCCGTGGCCGACTCGCGAACCTAGCCACACGCCCGTACCAGCCGCCCGCAGACCCAGCCGTGGATTGCACCGCGGGCTCAGGCTCAGGCAGTGACGACTGAGCGCGCCTGTTCGATCTCAGCGTGAAGGCGTATGGTCGCCTGCCTGGCTGCTTCGGCGAAGGCCGGGCCGGGCGCCGCCTCGATCACCGCGCGTGACGAGCTGATGATCATGCCGCCGAATGCTGTCGCTCCGGCGCGCACGGCGTCACCGACGCTGCCGCCCTGGCGGCCGACGCCCGCCACAAGCAACGGCAGCGTGGGCGTGATGGTGCGCACCTCGGCGATCTCTTGCGGGTAGGTGCCGCCGACCAGCAGGCCGACGTTGCCTTGGGTGTTCCAGTCGTGCTGGGCAAGCCGCGCGACCCGCTGGTAGAGCGTCTCGCCGGAGGTCTGCAGGTTCTGCAGCTCGCCGGAGCCGGGGTTGGAGGTGCGGCATAGCACGATGACGCCCTTGTCTCGGGTGTCCAGGAACGGGCGCAGCGCTTCGACGCCGAGGTAGGGCTGGACGGTCACCGCGTCGGCGCCGAAGTAGCCGAACAGCGCGTCGCGGTAGGCCTCGTTCGTCGAGGCGATGTCACCGCGCTTGGCGTCGACGATCACCGCTGTCTGCGGCGCGACGGTGTTGATGTGCGTGATGATGTTCTTGAGCGCGGCCAGACCGGGCACGCCCCAGCGTTCGTAGAACGCTATGTTCGGCTTGTACGCGCAGACCAGATCCGCGGTGGCATCGACGATCGCACAGGCGTAGGCGGTGATCGCCTGCTCGGTGTCGGGCTCGGTGACCGATGCACGGACCACGGCCATATCGGGGTCCAGGCCGACGCATGCCATGCGGCCCTGCGCCCACTGTCGGCTCAGCAGGTCGGTGAAGACCTCCTCACGCATGCCTGCTGCTCCCTTGCTCGACGTCGATTCACGCTATCAGCGCACCTCGCTGGCTCGTGCACGGCCTTACTCCAATAGGGCCGCCGCCCATGTGGCAGCGCTGGCGTCGGCCCGTGCCCGGCCGCAGCAGCCGTAAGCCCTCGTCGGGAGAACGCGGACTGTGGGGTTGTCATGGAACTGTCATGGTTTCGCCGTGTGATCGCCGACATCAGACAGCATGCTCGCCAGGGCGAGATCACACACGGTCAGACGACCGCTGCCGAGAGTTGCTAAGCGGTATCCGGTAGGTACCGTGCCCAGGGGTTCTCGGCGTCAGCCGCAGCAGAGCTGGAGGAAGGTTGACTGACCCGCTGACGGTGAGCACCGTGACCCGTCGCATCGGCACGGTCATCGCAGTCGCGGGACGCCTCGACGCCGGCACGTCCGCTCACCTCGCCCGCACCCTCGGCGACCTTCTACGCTGCCGACCTTGCCTTGCCGTCACCGTCGATCTGAGCAGGCTCGACTTCATCGGCGGCACGGGCATAGGCGTCCTTGCGCTCTACCGCGCGGCAGCAACCCGTCTGGGCGTGGTGCTGCGGATCGTCGATCCGCCGCCGCACATCCGGATCATCATCGAGGCCAGCGGCTGTGAGCTGCTGACCGCTGCGGGCAATCGGGCAGCGGGCGGGGTCGGCTCATGGCCGATGCGCTGCCGTAATCGTCGCTTAGTGGTGTCGGCCGACACGACACTGTCGAGGCAGCGCGCGGTCAGGCGCTGCTGGCGGCCGCAGCCATGACGTTGCTGTGCCTGACGCCTCCGGGCCGGACACCGGTCACGACGCACACCGACGTCGATCATGCCGTCAGCGACCTGGCCTGTCGGCGAACCGATGCGTCGCAGCGCCGCCGATCCGTGACGAGAACAGCCGTGTCGGAAGGTCGCCACAGGCCGCCTCATCGAGCAGTTGTCCCGACGTCGTGCGGGATCCTCTGTTGAGGACCGACGCGTTGCCGCCTGCGGGTGGCTCCGCAGAGTTCGACGAGCCGGGCGAGCCGTCAGCCGCATTGCTCTGGAGGAATCGTGAACGTTCGGCACACCGATGCCTTCCGGTTTCCAGTAGGTCGGCGCCGTCACCAAGATCACCGGGAAACTCACCGGTTGGTTATCCTTTTGTAAATCTGAGGGCTGCCCGACGCAGGTTCTCCAGCTCCAGCTCAGCGACTTGCTTAGGCCGTCTGCGCAGCTCGTCACGCTCCGACGGACGCAGCTCGTCCGGCTTGCCGCGACCAGCGGCTTCCTCGGCCGCGGCCGCCCACGCCCGCAGCGTTCATGATTGACGCCCAGCTCATGGGCGCAGAGGCCGGACCGGGCGGTCCGACGAGCGCACCCGGTCCACCGCCCTTCGGAACCGCTCTGGATAACCTCGACTTGCCTGCCACCAGGACGCCCTCCCCCAAGCCGCAACTGCCTGGGCCCAGGGTGTCCGACGAGGGTGGAAGGTCAGTCGTGCCCGCACTCGGGTCGGTTTGGCGACTCGCGTCAGGCTGGGGTGTCCACGCGAACGGCTTCAGCTGGTCGTCGCGTGTCAGCCGAGAAGATAGACGGTGACCAGGACGGCTGCGAGGGTGACGACGCCTGCGGTCATCAGGGCGGGGCCGTGGCCGGGTGTGGGCAGTTGGCCGGAGCGGATCGCGTGGCCGGTGGCGCGGAATCGGACGTAGCCGATCAGGCCGCCGATGCTGCCGAGGATCAGCAGCCCGACGCCGATGGCCTGCAGGGGCGGCCGGTCGTGGGCGAGTTGGGCGAGGGCGACCCCGCCCGCCATCAGCGTCAGGGCGGTGCGCAGCCAGGCCAGCAGGGTGCGTTCGTTGGCGAGCAGGAACCGCACGTCGATGTCGAGCCGCCCGGGTTCGTCATCGCGGGTTGTCATCCGGTCACCGGACGTTCATGGTCGCTGGCGGTGGTTTCGCCGCCGTTCGTGCTCGGTTCACCTTCGCCGTCGGTTGGGTCATCGCCGGTGGGTTGCACGCTGGTGACTGAGTCGGGTTGGCCGCGTCGTGCCAGCAGGAGGTATGCGACCGCGGCGGCGAAGATGAGGATGGAGGTCCAGATGTTCAGGCGCAGGCCCAGGATGCGGTTGGCGTGGTCGACGCGTAGGGCCTCGACCCAGACCCGGCCGAGGGTGTAGGCGGCGACGTACAGGGCGAACAGCCGCCCGTAGCCGAGCCGGAAGCGTTTCTCGGCCCAGATGAGCAGGAGGAACACGCCGACGCACCACAGCGACTCGTAGAGGAATGTCGGGTGGTAGGTGGCGATGTCGGGGGTGTCGGCCGGGCGGTGCGCGGGGTCGATGCGCAGCGCCCATGGCAGCGTCGTCGGTGCGCCGTAAAGTTCCTGGTTGAAGTAGTTGCCGAACCGGCCGATCGCCTGCGCGAGTACCAGGCCAGGGGCGACTGCGTCGGCGAATGCCGACAGTTTTACTCCGGCCCGTCTGCAGCCGATCCACGCGCCGAGCGCGCCGAGGGCGACCGCGCCCCAGATGCCGAGGCCGCCGTCCCAGATGTAGAGGGCCTTGATCGGTTGTTTCTCGGCGGTGAAGTACAGCTCTGGGTCGGTGATCACGTGGTAGAGACGGCCGCCGACGATTCCAAATGGCACCGCCCACAGGCTGATGTCCAGTACGTCGTCAGTCCGGCCGCCTCGGGCGGCCCAGCGTTTCTGGGTGACGAGGACCGCGACGATGATCCCGGCGATGATGCACAGGGCGTAGGCGCGGATCGGAATCGGCCCCAGGTGCCACACACCACGGGCGGGACTGGGAATGCTAGCCAAGATCATGGTTCCTCCGGGCGGGTCGGGTGCCGGTGCCACGATCTCAGCCGGGCGGCGCGCCCGCGCACCCGACCCTGGCTTCATCCGCCGCGGGGCGACGCGGTGACGGTCGAAGGACCCTGGGTAGGCGCCGGCAGCGACTGCTGCAGCCTGCTGACGAAGGTCAGCAGGACCGCGACTTCGGCGGATACGCACAAGGCCCGAAGAGCCGGTCGGCGTGGCAGCCAGGATCCTTCCGGGTCAGGCTGGCGGAGTTGTCACGACTGTCGCCTCTTCGCCGAGAGGTGGCCGTGGCCGATGGGAGCGGGCTGCGCGAAGCCCGCTCCCATCGGGTCAAGCTCGGATCAGCTTCAGCTTGACCTCGCCGGCCAGGTCCTTGCCGTCAGTCAGGATGTACTTGACGAACGCCTTAACGAACTCGGCCTTCTTCGGGTCGTCGTACTTAGGCTTGACCAGGATGAAGGTCGGCGCGGTGATCGGGTACGACGTCGCACCGGCGGCGTTCAGCGGGTTGTACGACAGGTCGTCCTTGACCTCCGCACCGGCGAGCGCGGCGGTGGCGCCCTCCAGAGTCGGCAGCGCGAACTGGCCGTCCTTGTTCTTGATAGCCGCGAAGGTCAGGCCCGAGTCCTTGGCGTCGGACAGATCGACGTAGCCGATGGCACCGTCGGCGGCCTTGATCAGCTGCGCGACACCGGTGTTCTTGGCACCAGCCTGGGTGTCGGCCGCCCAGGCCACGGAGTCGCCGCTGCCCAGCTTCCACAGGGTGGAGGCGGACGCGAGGTACTTGGTGAAGTTGCTGGTGGTGCCCGAGCCGTCCGAACGGTGCGCCACGGTGATCGGGGTGGCGGGCAGGGTCACGCCCGGGTTGTCGGTAGCGATCTCCGGCGCGCTCCACACCTTGATCTGCCGCTGGAAGATCTTGGCCAGGGTGTCGGCCGACAACTGCAGCTTGTCGACGCCCTTGAGGTTGTACGACACGGTGATCGGCGGCGCGCCCGTCGGGATGTACAGGAACGAGCCGGCAGCCAGGCCATCGGTGTCCTTGACCAGGCTGTCCAAGCCGGCGAAGTCGGTCAGGCCCTGCCCGAACTCCTTCTTGCCGGCGCCCGAGCCGATGCCGTTGTAGGTAGCCGTCAGGCCCTTGGCCTCGTCCTTGAGCTGGGTGACGACCTCCTGGTAGAAGGTGTTCGGGAAGGTGGCACCCGAACCCTTCAGCTCACCAGTGAGGGAGGCGATGCTGCCGGGGCGGCGCTGACGCCTGGGTCGGTCGTGGCGTCGTTCTTCGACGAACAACCGGCAAGAGCTAGCGCAGCGATAGCGACACCAGCAAAGACGCGCCGGGAGAGCACGTTACGGTTCACTTCAGGGGTGCCTTCCTAGTCAGGGTTGAGGCCGTCGCCGGCCGACCCCCGACACTGCATCCCCAGGTGGACGGGTGGTCGGTCCCAGGTGAAGCGGGGGTGAACAGGCAAAACGCAACCGTTGACGGCCAAATCAGCACGGTGTAGCTGGGAAGTGAACGGGCTCACACCGCGGGTCAAGGTGTCCCCGAGCGGTGTGCTCGACCTCGGCTGGCCTTCGGCGTCAAGCCATCCGGTCCGGTCGGTGAACCGGATAGCCGTAACGCTGCATCAGCGGCAGGGTCAGTGCCGTGGTGGCCAGCCGGGTCGTGGCCGGCAGCCCGTCGCGCCAGGCGTCGTCGGCGCGTACCTCAACCGTGCCAGTGCGGAAGCGGCCGGGATTGCCGGACACGGTGTGGTTGGCTGCCAGCTCGACGGTCCGATCGTCGAGAAACGGGCTCGACGCCGGCGTCACGTCGACGAACCGCAGCAGTTCGTCGACCGCGCCGCGGGGGTCGGCGGTGAAGTCCTCGTAGCGCTGCAGGCGGTAGCGCCCCGGGAACGCCAGCGAGGTCCACTCCGTCAGCCCGTTCCACGACATCCACTTCATCGCGCTGTCGTATGGGCTGTGTTCGAGCATCACGTCGGGTGCCGAGCTGTCCAGCTGCTTCTTACGGCGCCGCCACGAGTGCGCGACAGCCCTGGGGTCGCGCACCACCTGCAGCAGGTACGGCGTGATGTCGGCGGGCTGGCGCGCCACCACCGCAGCGCCCGATGGCAGTTTCGACGAGTCGATGATGAGCTCGGCACCGGTGACCTCGGCGATCGCCCGGTACAACCGGGTGAAGACGCCCACGAGATGGTGGCCCCTCCGCAGCAGGCGCGGCGCGTGCCGGGCACGAGCCGCGTCACGCTGCCATTTCTTGACGTGGCGTGGGTCGGGAATGTCATCGCCGAACGCGCACCGCAGCACGTCGCGCCACAGCGGGCAAGCTCGCACCGGCTGCCCGCATCCACAGCTACGCCCGCCGAGCAGGCCCCGCTCGAACAGGAACCACAGCTCGCCTGCGGTGAACACGCCGGGATGGGAACCGAGCACATTGTCGATGATCGTGGTGCCGCTACGTCCCCATCCGGCCAGGTAGAGCACTTTCGCCATCCGCCGAGGATGCCTCGCGAACGTCAGAATACGGCCAAGATCCCGTTTGACAATTCAGTGACAATCTCGCCTCTTCCACCCAACGTGCATGCCGCGCTACCGAGGGTCGGCTTCAGCACGGGCCAGATGCGCTGCCACCGGATCATCGCTTACGCGGCAGCGGCCCAGACTATCGACATGGTGCTGCCAGGGCGGCTGCCGTACGGCCGCGACCTGATTGGGCGTTTCGATTACTTATCGGGTAGATCGCGCCGGTTCATCCTGCGGCATTCCGCTCCAGGAGCGCGAGCCAGACAGCGGCTTTTGGACGGACTCGACCTGGTTGGAGCACCGGATATCTCCTGCGGATCGTGTCTCATTCACAAAGGCGAGGTCTGCCGGACGACACGATGCGGTCGCCGAACTCGACTGGGTGTGCGCCACCGCCGCCTTTGCCGCGTTCCTTGACGCAGGCCGGCCCGGCGTGCCCCTGTTCGTCAACATGGACCCGGGTACGCTCGGCACCTCCTGCCCACCCGACTTGTCGCCCGTAAATGAGCGCGCATTGCGGGAGTTGAACGTCGTCCTGGAGATCACCGAGCGGGTCATCGACAACCCTGCGGCCCTGCTGCGCTCGGTGGTCGCCGCCCGGCAGGCCCGTAGCCGCGTCGCGCTCGACGACGTCGGCGTCAACCCGGCCAGTATCAGCATGATGTCCGTGGTCTGCCCGGATGTGATCAAGCTCGATCGGGGTATCACCCAGTCCCGTACGCCGTCGTGGGCGCGGAACTATGTGATCAACGCGGTGCTGTCCGAAGCCCAGCTCACCGGCGCCGCTGTGCTGTGCGAGGGCATCGAGACTCCCGAGCACCTGGAAACGGCCCGCGCCATGGGTGCGACCCTCGGCCAGGGCTGGCTGTTCGGACGGCCCGGGCCGCTCCCACAGGTCGTCGACGTGTCGGCCAGGTTACTGCCCCGGGTGAAGCCCTACCCTGAAGCCGCCCGGACCCCGTTCGAGGCGGTGCGCGCCGAGGCTCGGGTATCGCGGATGACCCTGCCGATGCTCGCGTCGATGACCGGCATGCTGGAGGACGTGGCCCTGCACACCGACGCCGCTCACCTGTTGTTCGCGACGCTACCCGCGACCGCCCAGCTCGATGACGAGACCAGACTGACCTACACCCACATCGCCCAGCGCGGCGTCATCATGGCCGTGTTCGGTTCGCAGCCACTCTCGTTCTTCGGGGCCGGCGTCCAAGCCGTGCCGCTGAGCCAGGACGACCCGGTGGCGGCCGAGCGCACCGTCATCACCGTTGGCAGCTACTTCGCCGCGGCGCTCATTGCAAGCCCGGTCGAGCCAGATTGTCCGGGGGCAGTCGAGCCGCCGCTGTACTACGTTGTGCTGACGTACGACCGCAAGCTCGTCATCGAGGCGCTGCACACCCTCTTCGACCCGATGCCGCCGATGATTGCTCAATGAACTTCGCGGGGGTCGGCTGACGCGGGGACACCGATTGTCCCGAGTGGACCCCTGGCGTGAAGGCGTCCGTGGCTGCCAGTGATCATTTTGCTGCCGAAGCGGCAGTATCACAAGCGAATAGCCACGCTGCGCCACGTAGCACCCTGTCGCGCCGCGAACGGGCCGGCGCCGTGCCACCGGAGCCCACACAGCATGGCTCGACCAGGTATTATGCGATCTGGAGCCGCTGGCTGAGCAGACCCACGACCTGGATGTCTTTCGGGCGATCTGGGCGGTATCCAGGCGGCACGGACCCGGGCCGTACCTCGCCGACGAACTCGCCACCATGGCCAACGGGAAACTCGACGACGTGCAGCGTGTCTTCGATCATGACCGCCGAAGGACTCGCCACACCACCAGATTCGCCCGAGCGAGTGGCACCAGCATGCCGCCGCCAGGACAGATTGCCCCTCGTGACAGGCACACAAGCGCCAGGCCTACCTGGTTCCACAGCTGCATGGTCGTGTGCGCGGCGGCCTCGTCGATGAGGTGGACATGGCCAGCGTCGGCGTACCTGCGCAGCCCGCCGCGTCACGCTCGGGGATAGTGTGCGCGATACCACGCTCGCGCAGCGACCGTCGATTGGCCTTCGAACCGTACGCCTTGTCCGTAGTCAGGTGATCCAGCCGCTTGCGATGCCGCCCGACCCCGACAGGACGCGGAACGGCAACCGCGTCCAGTAACGCCACCAGCTCTTTCGTATCAGCGGCCTGCCCACCGGTCAACCGCCGGGCCAGCGCACGTCCCCGGCCCTCGGCCAACAGGTGCAGCTTGGTCGTCAACCCGCCACGCGAACGGCCCATCGCCTGCGCCGCACGTGATTCATCCGGGCTCAGCCCCCTTTGCGGGCACCCGCGGCATGCTGATGGGCCCGCGCCACCGTCGAGTCGACCTGAGCACGCCAGTCCAGATCCCCACGAGCCTCGGCGTCGGCCCGCAACTGCTTCTCCACCCGCGCCCACGTACCGTCGGCGTCCCAGCGCGAGAACCGGTAGTAGCAGGTCTTCCACGGCCCGTACCGGTCCGGGATCTGATGCCACTTCGCCCCGTTCTCGACACGCCACAAGATCCCGTCGATCACCTGCCGGTGATCACGCCACCGGCCACCGCGCTGCGGGGCCATCGACGGCAGCAGAGACTCCAGCCGCGCCCACTCGGCATCAGACAGGTCACCAGCCACACCCATACAACGAACCAACGACAAGATCTGCCAGATGCGCTCTAAACCGGTATCGCGGAGTGGCGGCGCCGTGCATCCTCGACGACGATGGCACGATGGTGCAGTTCGTCGGTGACGCTCTGTCGGCCTGGTTCAACGCGCCGACGCGGCAGCCCGACCACGCGGTGCGGGCGGTGCACGAGGCCACCCACATGCAGCCCGCCGTGGACGAGATCGCTGCCAGCCGCCCCGACTGGCTCAGCATCCGCATCGGGGTGAACACCGGGCCGGTGCTGGTCGGCAAGATCGGCGGCGAGCAACTGCCCGGTTCAACGCGATGGGCGACGCGGCCGACGTGGCAGCCCGATTACCAACCACGGCCGATCCCTGCCAGATCGTCACCGGCGCGGCGACCTGGCGCGCGACCCGATCATCGGTCCCGGTCCAGCCGCTCGGCGACCTCACGGTCAAGGCCGAGGGCAGTCGGTCCGGACCTACTTGGCACAGGAGGACCGGTGAAAGAGTTCTGGACCACGCACAGCGAGGCCAAGCGGGAAGGCTTCCGGCAGCAGGCCATCACCCGCAGCTGGCGACGCGGCGAGGCACTGTTCCGCGAAGCCGAAGTCGCCGTCCTCGTCAATGGCCGGGTCAAAACGTCCTGTCACAGCGTGTCCGGCGCCGAGAAACGGCTCGCGGTACGCGGACGTGGGCGCTGCTCGGCGAGTTATCAGCGGTGGATCGACAGCTGCGCTCGGCGACCGTGCAGGCGTTGGACCACGTAACCGCGCCGGTGATGCCACTGGCCGCGTTCGAGGAATATCTGCAACAACACGGTCGGGTGGCGTTCCAGCTCATGCGGCTGCTCGTGGAGCGGTTGCGGGACGCCGCCCGCAAACGGATCGAGTTCGGTGCCCAAGACAGCACCGGCCGGGTGGCTACCCGCCTGATGGAGTTGGCCGGACGGTTCGGTACGCCGATCGATGGAAGCATCCACGTCGCGATCCTGCTGTCCCAGGACGAGTTGGCCGGCTGGATCGGTCCGTCGCGGAAGGCCGTCACCAAGTCCGTGCGCGTGCTGCGTGACGGCCGGCTGGATTCGCACCAGCCGCCTGCCGGTCGTGGTGCTCAACCTGGACGCACTGCGGCGGCGGGCGGACAGCCGCGAGGCGGACTGAGCATTCGACAGGGCCGCCGAAGATCCGGGCGGCACGGCGCCGCAAAGACCGCATCCTGTGGCACGAAGCCTTCTCCGGCAGGAACCCCGCAGCTCCCGGCCGGAAGGGAAGGAAGGAATCGCGTCAGCCCACGCCCAGGCCCCCTGGGTCACGGGTGCGATCGACCGCGGAGCCCATCCTGGTGCGGGGTCAGTAGACCGGGACGTGTCTGAGGAGTGTGTGCAGTGCCGCGACGACGGTGCGGCGGTCGTAGGTGAGCACTGCGTTGTAGACGGGTTCGGAACTGTCCGGATCGGACATCTGGTCGCGATGCGCGATCAGTGCTGCGGCGAAGTAGTTGCCCAGCAGGATCACCGCACGCTCGTCGAGCAGGGGATCGTCGTGGGGTAGGGGCACTGTGGTGACGGCGGCTCCGGGAAATGTGGGCGGGTTATGGCAGAGTACGGTCACGTCTACGCCGTGCTGTTCGATGAGGGTGTAGAGCAGCCGCGCGTGGTCGTCGAGCTTCATCTCCGCGGGGATCAGCACGTACAGCAGATTGGCGGCCGAGGTGTGCTGCGCCATGTCTTCCAGCAGGTCGCTCATCGACGACATGGTCGCGCCGTTCATTGCGTAGGTCCGCAGCCGGTCGCGCACCACCTCGTACGGAGAGGCGGCGAACTTCGGATAGGGAGTCACCCTCGGCAGCGGGGTGGACGACCGCTCAACCGTGGACGGCAGGGGGCCTGGCCTACCGAACAGCCAGCCCTGGCCGAGGGTCGCGCCCATTGCCAGGGCGGTCTGCAGGTGGTCGATGGTTTCGATGCCTTCGCAGAGCACGGCGGCGCCCGTCGCCTGCGCCTCGGCCTGCACGGCGTTGATCAGGCTGGTGCGAGCCCAGGACGAGGTTCGCAGTTGGGTGACACTGCGGTCGAGTTTGATGACGTCCGGTGCCAGCACCGACACCACGTTCAGGCTCATCGGGTCGACGCCGACATCGTCGATGGCGATGCGCCCTCCCGCCTGGCGGAAGCTGGCGAGCTGCCGCAGCATCGACTCGGGCCGCCCGCCCCGGCGCTCGGTGATCTCCACCACGAGGTCCAGCTCCTGGCGACCTCGGTGGTATAGCGGGAGCAGGTCGATCGGGCACGGCGTGCCGAACGTGGCGGGATCGACGTTTACGAACAGGGGCACGTCGCGAAGTGGAGAGTCCAGGGCCGCAGCGGTCGATGTCGTCATGCATATCCAGTCCAGCGTGGCGGTGACGCCGCGTCTTTCGGCTTCTGCGAAAAGCGCGGCTGGGGACTGGTACCGGCTCTTGTCCGGGCCTCGCGCCAACGCCTCGAACCCGACGACGCGGCAGTCCACCAGCGAGACGATGGGCTGATAAACCGGGTGAATGACACGCCTAGCCAAAATGTCGTCGAATTCACCCGTCAGGTTCCGTTCCATGACACCTGCCGATGGCTTAGACGGACGCCGCCGATCAATCACACTCTAGCGCCCCAAACTCGTCGGCCGGCCCGAACGTGGCCGCCCCAATTCGGTTACCGATGGACATCGCGTAGCCGATAGCTTGGGCGGCAGTAACGCTCAGCATCGGCGACCTGCGACGGTGATCAGCGTCGACATCGGGTTCTGCTCATAGCACGCACTACATCGCTGCGTCTTGAGCTTCCCGACACTCTGAAGTGACCCCTATCGACCGGACACCTCGCGGTCTGTCAACGACTCGCAGTAGATCTTCTCCTAGGGCCGTCGCGAGTGTAGAAGCCCTCGATGTAGGAGAACACCTCCATTTCCAGTTCGTCGCGGCTGGGCCCGGCCTTCGTGTAGACCAGTTCGGTCTTCAGAGTGGCGAAGAACGTTTCGGCCAGGGCGCAGGCGCTCCTATGACTGTCAAGTAGCGACCCCGGCGGTCCTGTTGCTGCTGCGTAGCGGACGTAGCAGTGCCCAAATTTCGGGTCTACTGCCGTTCTCGTGGGTGGGACTTCATGATCGTCCGGGGAGTGGTGGGCGGAGTCCGCCGCGGCGGAGGTTGGCCATGGTGATCAGCGCCTGAGCGCTGTGGTAGCCGTAGGCTTGGCGAAAGTACGCGCAGGTGGCCGTTGTTGGCCTCGATCCGCGCGTTGGACAGGCCGGACTCGAGCATGTTGTGGATCGCGGGCAGGTGACGGCGTATGGAGCGGGCGAGTTTGACGAACGGGGCGAGTTTGGACCGGCTCGCCCAGCGCAGCCAGCCCTGCAGCAGCAGCCGGCCGGGCTCGCCCTTGACCGCAATGACCTGCCGGAATTGTTCTTGGCGAACATCGGCGTCCTCCCCGCCTAGATGAAGATGATCTGGGCACCGTCGGACTTCTCGATGAAGTCGGCGGCGCTGATGATGGCCTCGACGGGCTCGAACAGGTCGCTTTCGGCGATGTGCATCATGTCGGCTGACATCCGGCACGCCCACAGGTGACCGCCGGAGTCGACGATCTGCTGCAGGAGTTCGGGCACGCCCGGCACGCCGATCTGCGCGATCTGCTTCTTCATCTGATGGGTCGCCATCGCGGTCATGCCGGGCAGCCCGCCCAGGCCCTGCGGCAGGTGGGTGGCGGTGTTGCCGAGCATGGTGAACTTCAGCTCGTCCATCCGCGACTTCGTGATCATGTCGAAGCCCCAGAAGGTGAAGAACAGGTGGGTCTCCACGCCCTCGCCGAGCGCGGCGTTGGCGAGGATGAGCCCGGGGTAGGCCATGTCGAGGTTGCCTTTGGAGCAGATGATCGCCAGCTTGCGGCCGGCCGGGGCGGTGGAGCCGAAGTCAGGCACGGTCGCCGCGTGCGGGATGTGCTCGCCGGCGTGGATGGTGGTCATGGCTTGCCTTCCTTTACACGCAGCCGTGCGGTTTGGGCAGCCCGGCGATGTAGGCCATCTTCTTGGCCGGCTTGCCGGGGAACAGGGTGAACAGGTCCTTGATGGGGATGCCGGCGAGGGTGGAGATCCGGCGCAGGGTCGCGGTCTGGCCGAACTCGGGGTAGTCCGCGCGCAGGAACCGGATCGGTGTCCAGTGCGCGTCGGTCATGTCGATGCCGATCGCGGCGGCAAGCTGGCGGCCGAGTTGCTCGTCCCACTCGTCGTAGTCGGTGAGGAAGCCTTCGGCGTCGACGTGGACCTGGGCGGTCCCTATGGTCGTGACGGGCATGGGTTACTCCTTGCTGATGCCGGGCTGGTGTTTGCCGGCCATGGACAGGTGGGCCGGCAGCGGAAGTCGGCGGCCGGGCAGCAGCGCGTTCCAGTACAGCCAGCGGAACGCGAGCTTGCCCCAGTGGTTGGGTCTGGTCTCCTCGAGCAGCCGGAAGGGTCCGGCTGCCGGTATGGGGTAGGTGCCGGGCAGGGGTTCGGTGTCGTAGTTGAAGTCGATGAGCAGCGCCTTGCCGTCGCCGGACTCGACGAAGCAGTTGGCGTGTCCGTCAAACGCGCCGGTCATCGGCCGTCCGTCGATCAGCTGCAGGAAGTTGGCGATGAAGACCTCGGCGGAGAAGTGGGCCACCGATCCGGCTTTGGAGGTGGGGATGTCGTTGGCATCGCCGAGTACGAAGATGTCGGCGTGGCCCTTGGCCTGCAGCGTGTGTTTGTCGACTGGCACGTGGTTGAGCTCGTCGCCCAGGCCCGAGCGGGCGACGAAGTCGGCGCCCATGTTCAGCGGCACGGTCACGAGCAGGTCGAACCCGATCTCACGCTCGTCGTAGGAGACCAGCGTCTTGCGGTAGGGGTCGATCCGCTCGACCAGGAAGTCCGCCTCGACGGCGATCCTGCGGTCGTCGAGCATCGACCCGAGCAGCGCCGACGCGATCGGCTTGGTGAACGCGCCGGGCAGCGGGGTGGCGTACACCATCTCGACCCGGTCGCGAATGCCCCGGTGGCGGAAGTAGGCCTCGGCCAGGAACGCGAACTCCAGCGGCGCCACCGGGCACTTGATCGGCATGTCGACGATGTGCACCACGAACCGGCCGCCGTCGAAGTCCGCCAGAGCCTCGGCCAGGGCGGTGGCACCATCGAGGGTGTAGAAGTCGAAGATGCTCTTTCGCCACTGCGGGCCGAGCATGCCCGGGGTCTGGTCCGGGCGCGGCCGCGTACCGGTCGCGATCACCAGGTAGTCGTAGGGCCGCGCCGTGCCGTCGGCCAGGTGGACGGTATTCGCGGCGGCGTCGATCCGGTCGATCCCTTCGAGGACCAGGTCAACGCCCCTGGACAGTTGGCGGCCGCGGGGCTTGACGAGATCGTCGGGCCGGTAGGTGCCGAACGGGACGAACAGGAACCCCGGCTGGTAGGCGTGCACGTCGTCCCAGTCGACCACCGTGATCTGCCACTGCGCGGCATCCAGACGGCGGCGCAGCTTGTTGGCCACGATCGTCCCGGCCGTACCCCCACCCAGGATCACTAGTCGGCGCATCCCGGAACACCTCTCAGCTAGTCAAGGAGTGGCTCCTTCACCTTCGACGGTATGGAAGCCGGCGTTCGGTGCTCAGGGCCGTAAGTCCTGCTCGGGATGGGAAAGGTCCCGTTCGCGCACGCCCGAAGCGACTATCGACTCGCAAGCAGGCTCCGTCGGCCCAGGCGCTGTTTGCGGCCCAGGTCCTGACCGCCGACCGAAGCCTGCGTAGTCTCCGGGTTATCGGGGGAACCTCAGGATGCCAGGTGTCCTGCCTGCTGAGCAGGCTTGCTGACGGCCCGCGGCAATGAGGGCGGCGATCACTTTACGTTCAAGAGAGCCACACCACCAGGCCGCTGTCCAAATCATCACACCATCGTGGAATGCACGCTCGACGGCCGGACCTGCTGCGGGATCCACCACAGCCTGTCGCTTTCCCAAGGAGTTGCGGTCACCAGCACGGCGGCGTCCTCGGCGGCCTGCGCGCGGCGTGCGGCATTGACCCGTGTGTAGTACCGCATCAGCGTGGCCGCATCGTGCCCGAGCCGTTCGGCCACTTCATGGACCCCGTAGCCGGAGTCTAGCAAGCTCGAGGCGAGCATGTGCCGGACCTGGTGCGGCCCGATCGCGCGGACGCCCGCCGCCGTGGCGAGCTTGTTGAACCGGTCGGTGACGTTGTCGGGCCGTAGCGGCCGGTTGGTGCGGCCGGTGAACATGTACGCGCTGCGGGCGCTGTTCTGCGCGTGGGTCAGCGTCTTGAGTGTGATGGTGTCCAGCATGACGGTGCGGATGCCGTTGTCGTTTTTGGGACGCTTCTCCCGCACCACACTGCCTGGGCCTTCGACCACCCGCTGCCGTCGCACCTTCAACGTTGCCAGGTCGGTGTTGAGGTCAGTCCACTTCAGACCGCACAGCTCGCCGCGGCGTAGCCCTGACACCAGCAGCAGACGCCACAGCGGGTAGAGCCGGTCACACTGGACATGCCGCAGGAACGTCCGGGCCTCATCGAGGGTCCAGACCGGCCGCAGCTTGTCGGATAGGCGCGGCTTGCGCGTGCCCAAGCTGAGCCCGGTCTCCTCGTAGAACGCCTTCGACAAGACCAGGTCCAGGGTGCGCAGGGTCGTGCGCGAGTAGCCTTCGGCTTCCAGCGTCCGATACATCCGTTCGACTGCCCGCGCGCTCAGCCTCGATGCCCGCGACCGGCCCACGTGCGGGTAGATCAACCCGAGCAGCCATCGGTAGTTGTGAAGCGTGTTCGGTTCCAGTTCCTGTTCCCGGGCCTGCAACCAGGCGTCGCACAGCGCCCGAACTGTACCGGTCATGCGCGTCTTCGGCTGGCTGGCGTCGCGCTGGGCGCACAGCCGCCGGTACTCGGCCAGCGCGGCCTGGAAGGTCGCGAACCCCGACCGCCGTGCCTGCACCCGCGATCCGTCCCGGCCACGGCCCATCTCCAGCCGGAAGCCGAACATTCCCGTCTTCGGATCCCGCACGATCGCGTCAACTTCGTTGCCCCTCAGAACACCTGCACCTCGGCTGTTTTCGCGCTCGGCCAGGGCGGTTCCAGAGCCCTGGACAGCACAGGCCATGACGCGTCGGTCACCGAGCAGTGATCTGCCGTGCCCGCCGGTAGCGTCCGCCCTCTTCCAGCGTGATCTGGCCATCCCGCGCATCCACGTCCTTGGCGCACTGGCCTGAACCGCGTTCAAGCTGGCCTTGTCCTACTGAGGCGCGGCTGTCATCACCCCCCTCATGCGCACTGCCGGTGACCCACTACCGCTGGGTAACCGGCCTTCGGTTCCTGGCGCGGTCCCCGGCCAGACCATTACGGGCCGATCGTGCAGATCGTCACCGCGGTCGGCTATGCCGCCGTCTGAGTGGTGCGCGGCGTCTTCGCCGGCCTGGGGCCCATGGGTCAAGTTGTCCATGAGTGGTGTGCTCGACCGCGGCCGGCGGTCCTGCGCACAGCAGGGGTTCCCGAGGCGTGACTGCCACGGAGACCGAGCTGTCTCACCAGAGGCCCGGACCACACCGCCTACGCATCCTAGGAACCTCGGTCCAGGCCGGCGACACGTCTCCTCCGAGCCTGTGCGGCACCGAAGTCCTGCGGTTACGGCGTGAGCATGTGTCCCGAGCGTGTCGCCAGTGTCTACAAACGACCAACATCCTGATCACCGCCGGACCGGGCCGACGACACGTCCCGCAGGCATGATCATGAAGACTTCCGTCGCCACTCTCGATGCCCACCAGGGCATCTGAGAGTGTCGCCCAAGATGCGTCACGCCACAACCAAGATCAAAGTAGCCGCGGCCAGCTCAGACGCACCAATTTCCGTGGGCGCGGTTCGTCAAAACCGTACGCTCGTACGTGTAAAAAACCGTGTCTCGAAGAACATCAAAGCCCGTCTCCGGAACCCCGGAAACGGGCTTTACCAGGCATTACGCGACGTCGGGCTGGCCGGATTCGAACCGACGACCCCTTGACCCCCAGGGTATATATAGGGTCAGCGGTGTACTAGGCAACGTTTGCCGAGGTCACCAGAAGTATAAAGTACCCCAGTCAAGGGGTCTGTGATTGCACCATTCCAGCACCACGTTCACCCAGCTCAGAGCCCTCAGGTATTCAGCATAGCTAATTGGTACATGACAAAATAGACAATTAGAACGACGTGGGTTGACTAACTGTCGAGTCGTCAATACTCCGACACCTATGTCCCCGACTTCGCAGCTGCCCGAGTCTGCAGCGCTGTCCTAACGCGCGTTCCTCCAGGTTCAGGCCCGGCAGCCCACTACGGTGATGTCCCAGTCAAGCAGTCTGTGTTCGCAAATGCTGCGCCGCGTTTGTCGGGCGATCACTGTGCTCCAGGAGCCTCCTCGGCACGCCGCCGGAACTGGAAGCTACTTGACTCTTGGTGCCATCGGAGGTCTACCCAAGCGCCGGGCCGATGAGGACCGGCGCGGCCTGACCGCCCTGTTCTGGTCCAACGTCAACCCGTAGCGCACCTTCCGCCTGGATATGGACGCCCGGCGCGACCTGGGACCGGTTGCCGCCGTGCCCGCCCCCGCACATCTGCTGGCGCCGCCGACCGATCACGCAGACACGATGAGGGGCTTCCGGGCTTCATCGACCGGGCACCCGACCCCGAGCTAGCCTCGCAATGGTCTGATGCGGATACAGAGAAACCGTCGCCGCGTCGCAGATCTCGGTAGCCCGTGGCCATCACACGCTCGTGGAGTCCGCGGTCTCCCAGCGCAGCAGGTCGCCGCGCTGGCAGTCGAGGGCTTCGCAGAGTGCGGCGAGGGTGGTGAAGCGGACGGCCTTGGCGCGGCCGTTCTTCAGCACGGCCAGGTTGGCGAGTGTGATGCCGACGCGATCGGCGGTTCTCCACAGACATGTTCCGCTTGGCGAGCAGGACGTCGAAGTCGACGGTGATCGGCATCAGATCGCCTCGTTCAGCTCGGCCCGCAGCTGCGCCGCCTCGGCGTCGCGAGCATCGTTGGGCGGCGCTCCTGCCGCTCTGTGACCCATGGCACATGCAGTTCCTGTCAGCAATCGGGGCGCTGTCCCGCTCAACCCACGAGGAGCAAGCGAACCGATAGGAGCAAGACATGAAGCACCGCATCGTCGTCCTCGGCGCCGGCTATGCCGGGGCCTACGTGGCCGGGAACCTGGCCCGCCGGCTGTCCGGGGCGGACACCGAGATCACCGTGGTCAACGCTGAGCCGGACTTCGTCCAGCGGCTGCGGCTGCACCAGCTCGCGGCAGGCCAGGACATCGAGGCTCCGAAGCTCGCCGACGTCTTCGCGGGCACGGGGATACGGCTGCGCCTGGCCCATGTCACCGCCGTCGACCCCGAGCGCCAGGTCGTCGCCATGGCCGACGCCGACGGCGGCGGCGAACTCGGCTACGACACCCTCCTCTACACGCTCGGCAGCGCCGTCGCCGACCACGGCGTTCCCGGCGTCGCCGAGCACGCCTTCCACGTCACCAGTCGTCCGGCGGCGCTGCGCCTGCGGGAGCGCCTCGACAGCCTGGGCAGGCGGGGCGAAGGCGGGAGTGTGCTGGTCGTCGGCGACGGGTTGACCGGCATCGAGACCGCCACCGAGTTCGCCGAATCCCGGCCGGGCCTGTCGGTGACGCTGGTCGCCCGCGGCGAGCTGGGCGCCCGGCTCTCCGCCGGAGCCCGCAGCCACCTGCGCCAAGCCTGCGACCGGCTGGGCATCACCGTCCTGGAGCACGCCAGCGTCGAATCCGTCGAAGCGACGCGGGTGCTGTGCGCCGACGGCACCGTCCTGGCGTCCGACGCAACCGTGTGGACAGCCGGGTTCGCGGTCAACCCCATCGCCGCCGCCAGCGGGCTGGAGGTCACCGACAACGGCCAGATCCTCGTCGACCGCACCATGCGGTCGGTCTCGCACCCGAACGTCTACGCCGCCGGCGACAGCGTCTACACCGTCGGCGACAACGGCCGGCCGCTGCCGATGTCCTGCGCTTCGGCCGGCTACACCGGCCAGCAGGCCATGAAAGCGATCGTGGGACGCCTGACCGGCCGCAAGATCGCGAACATCAAGTTGGACTACGTGGGCAACCACATCAGCCTCGGGCGGCGCGACGGGATCCTGCAGCTGGTCGACGACGAAGGGCAGGCAAAGCCGAAGTATGTGGGCGGCCGCAAGGCCGCGCGGATCAAGGCGGGCATCCTCAATATGTCGCTGTGGACCACCTCGCATCCGACCTTCGGCCTGCCCAAGCGCAATCGCCACGTGGCCGCTGGGCAGGATGCGTTCGGCGGAGACCGTCGCGTAGCCGCGTAGGGTGGTTCGCGTGGACGGCACCGCCACTGATCGTTTCGACACCAATCGGTTCGAGGCCAGCCGGAACCGGCTGGCCTCGCTGGCGTACCGGCTGCTGGGCTCCGCCGCCGACGCAGAAGACGCCGTGCAGGATGCGTTCCTGCACTGGCAGGCCGCCGACCGGCAGCAGATCAAGGTGCCCGAAGCATGGCTGACCAAAGTCGTCACCAACCTGTGCCTGGACCGCCTCCGCTCGGCACAAACCCGCCGCGAACGCACCGTCGGCGCCTGGCTACCCGAACCGCTGCTCGACGGCGACCCGATGCTCGGCCCGGCCGACACTTTCGAACAGCGCGAATCGGTCTCCCTGGCCATGCTGACCCTCATGGAGCGCCTGTCACCCCTCGAGCGGGCCGTCTACCTCCTGCGCGAAGCGTTCTCCTACAGCCACACCGAGACCGCCGAGATCCTCGACATCACCGAGTCCGCGAGCCAGCAGCACCTTCACCGCGCCCGGCACCGCATCTCCACCGCGCGCCGCCGCGGCGGCGAAGTCGACCCGGCATCGGCCCGCAGGATCGTCGAGGAATTCCTCGCCGCTGCATCCTCGGGCCGCACCGAACGGCTGGTGGCGCTGCTCACCGACGACGCGACCGCGATCTCCGACGGCGCCGGCCTGACCGAGACGCTGCTGCAGTACAACACTGCGCAGCGCATCGCGGCCGTCGTGCGCGCCGGCTTCAAACCCACCCCCGCCAAACGGCGACTTGCCGGCGGCACGCCCGCCGTCCACTACGCGCTCGTCAACGGCGCCTCCGCCATCCTCTTCGTGGTCGGCGACCGAGTCGTCGGCGCCGTGGCGTTCGACATCACGCACGGCAAGATCGCAACCGTGCGCGGTATCGCCGCCCCCACCCGCCTCGCCCGCCTCACCGAAGCCTGGCGGCAGCACGAACCGGACACGCCGCTCATCCCCCGGTGGTGACCGACGCCGACCGCGGCCAGGCGCAGCGTCCGCGCTGCGATGAACCGCACCCGGGCTTCGGACGCCACCAGCCGCTTTGAGACCCCGCGGTCGCTGCGGACATCGAGCGCAAGACACTCACCTCGCGGATCGAAGACGACCTGGCATCCGCTTCCGGAGATCCACTGGCGATGAACAGGTCGCCGCAGCTGCCCATGTGCCGTCGCAGGACGAGGTCATCATCCACACGCCGCGGCGAGGTCTGGGAACTGGCTGGTCAAGACCGAGAATGGCCCACCCCGCAGTGTCCGCGTCCTCGACCTTGACCCGACCGGCCTGCCGAGCAACGACAGCCGGCTGCCGGCGTAGTCCCGTCAGCAGGGGCGGGTCAGCGCGCCTTCGCTGTCGGCTCGACGTGCGTCGCGTGCTCTGCCGTGTCGGCGTACAAGACGCGCGTCTCGGGATCGAGGGTGGTCTCCAGGACCCTTGGCGATTTGCGGCGGCGCTTGCGAACCGCGTACGCGCCCGCGGTCGCGGCGCCGATGGCACCCGCGACCAGCAGCATCTTTCCCATGGCCATCTCGTCGACCCCGTCCATGCGTTCCAAGGCCCCGGCCGCGGCCGGCAGCCGTTACCAGACCATGTCCGCCGAGGGGACGGCCCTGGCAGGGCCGTCCCCTCGATATGTGGCGGACCAGCGCCCCCCGGAACCGCCTAGCCCGGTGCCCTCGACGCCAAGTTATCGCAGCTACACGCCCTTCGTCCGCGGTTTCCGGCTAGCCATGTGGCCGGCGATCCGCCGCCCCTGCCCTGGGTCAGTTGCCTGTGATGACTCCGAACGTGGCGCCCTGGGGATCGGTCAGGATCGCCAGGCGGCCGCCGGGGTAGTCGGTGCGCACCAGTTCGGTGGCGCCGAGTTCGACGGCCTTGGCGGCGCTGGCGTCGCAGTCCTCGACGGCGAAGTACGGCATCCAGTACGAGGGCATGTCGGCGGCGCCCGGTGGGGTGAACATGCCGCCGACCTGGTTGCCGCCGATGGACAGCAGCGTATAGGTCTCGCCGCCGCCCATGTCGCTGTCCTGTGCGGTCAGGCCGAACACCGCGCCGTAGAACTCCTTCGCGGCCGCCACGTCCGGGGTGTACAGCTCCACCCAGCTGACGCTGCCGGGCTGCCGCATCAACTCCGCTCCTGTGTGCGCGCCGGGCTGCCAGACCGAGAAGAACGCACCGGCCGGGTCGGTGAACACGGCCATGATGCCCTGGTCCATGACCTGCATCGGGGCGATGACAGTCTTGCCGCCTCGTGCCTCGACCTCGGCGGCTGTTCCCGCAGCGTCCTGTGTGGCGAAGTAGACGGCCCAGCTGGTGCCCCGGACCGGGTCGGCCGGTCCGATCCCGGCGACCTGCTTTCCATCCTTCAACAACAGGCCGTAGCCGCCGGCCTGCGGACCGAGCTCGTCGACGCCCCACCCGAACAGCGCACTGTAGAACGCGGTCGCCGCGGCGAGATCGGTAGTGCCGAGATCAACCCAGCTCGGGGCGCCCGGCGCATGTGCCAAAGTCATAGGCCCATCCTGACCCGCCGCGCCGCCATCAGCGGACAAGCGCAGCGCGACCGGCCGCGCTGTGGCGACAAGCGGCGGGTTCAGGCACGCGATCATCAGCGACGGTCTGGTAACGGCGGCCCGACCGTCTCCGACGTGACGGCCCGCGATGACCAACTGCTCTGGCTACTGCCGGTCTGGCGCAGCATCGCCTGCATAGCGGCTGGGGTGCCGTGGGCCGCATCCGGGGATCTGCGAAACGGCAGCCGCTTGCGTCACAGCGATCAGCGCCGGCTTCCAGCACATCGTCCTCGGACTGGAGGCGCCCTACCCCGCCGACGTCGCCCAATGGGTCACCGACAAGCTCGGCACCACCTCGGCCTGCGAGGCATGGACGAATCCACCAGCCGCCGGGCACACTGGCGCGATGCCGACCGCGTACAAGAACCCTCGTAGTCAGCGTGCGGTGCGGCAGTGGTGTTCGGAAGCCTTGGCACGAGCGGACTTCGCACTCACCACCGCGACCGTGGACACGAGTGCCGGCCCGGTCCACCTCACCTCAGCCGGAACCGGTCCGCCACGGGTCGTCATGGTGCCCGGCACCGGCTCCAACGCCGCGATGGCCCTGCCCTGGCTGCAGGCGCTGTCAGCTCGGTGGGCGACCACCGTGGTGGATCTGCCCGGTCAGCCCGGGCTCAGCGACCCGCGCCGGCCCCGGCGGGCGAGGCTGGCCTGGTGCGGCCGAGTGCTGGACGAGGTCCTGGCGGCCATGGAGGTGGACGGCGTGGTAGTGGTGGGCAATTCGCTGGGCGCCGCGGTGGCCCTGGCCGCCGGTTCGCCCCGGATCGCGGCACGGGCGCTGGTCTCACCTGCCGGTTTCATCCGTCTGACGGTGGACCCGGCACTGGCGCTGGCTTCGGCGGGGTGGCTGCTGCGTCCCACCTGCGACAGCACTCGCCGCATGCTGCGGTTGTTCGTCGCCCCCCGTGAGGAACCGCCCGCCACCGAGGTGGAATGGATGGCTCTCATGGCCTCCTGCTGCCGCACCACCTTGGCGCCGCCGCCCCTGCCCGCTGAACTACTGGCCCGCCGCGCCGACCGGCCCTGCGTGGTCGGCGTCGGCGAACATGACCGGTTCCTGCCACCGCAGCGACTGGCTCCGGCGGTGCGTCGCACCATGGACCTCGACCTTCGGGTCTTGTCCGGCATGGGCCACCTGACCACCCCAGGCCACCTCGACGTTGTCGTGTCACTGGTGGCCGAAGTCGCCGGTCCGCTCGCCGGCTGAGGCGTCTGGCACGGCGAATGGCCGCTGATCAGGAGTTTGGGCAGCTCTTCGGGTGCCGATCCCGGGCATGAAGGGAGCCGCTTAGCTGTCCGGATGGGTTGTTCAAAGGTGGCCGGATCCCCGGTGGCGCCACCCTGATCGTCGGTTAGGGTGTGTACCGGCGCGCCGGGAAGTCTGGTCGGCATCGTGTTCACCGACGACCAGAACAGGATGTCCACCGATGCGCGCTGCGGACCTTCTCGTGCCCTACCCGACGGTCACTTTGTCCACCCCCGCGATCGAGGCGGCGCGGATCCTCGCCGACGCCGACTTACCCGGCCTGATCGTCGTCGACGACCGGGGCGCGCCGTTCGCGGTGCTGCCGGGCACGCAGGTGCTGCGCCTGGCGGTCCCGATCTACTGCCAGGATGATCCGGCCCTGACGTACATGGTCGACGAGGCCGCTGCCGACGTGTTCGTGCGCGAGCTCGGCGACCGCACGGTACGCGATCTGCTGCCCCCGCAGCCGCATGAGCTGCCGGTGGTGTCGCCGCAGGCGACCGCGCTGGAGATCGCCGCGTTGATGGCCCGCACCCGCAGCCCGCTGGTCGCCGTCGTCGACGGCGGCTTGCAGGGCGCCGTGACGCTGCACGGACTGCTCGACCGGGTGCTGGCGGCATGAGCCTGCAGGCCTGGCTCGCGGTCGCCGTGTTCGCGATCGCGTACGTGTTCATCGCCACCGAGTGGGTGCACCGGGTCGCCGCGGCGCTGGGCGGTGCGGTGGCGATGCTGCTGATCGGCGCGACCGACGCCGAGCACGCGTTCTTCTCCGAGCAGGCGGGCATCGACTGGAACGTCATCATGCTGCTCATCGGCATGATGCTGATCGTGGCGGTGCTGCGGCGCACCGGGCTGTTCGAGTACCTGGCGATCTGGGCGGTCAAACGCGCCCGCGGCCGCCCGTACCCGGTGATGGTCATCCTCGTGCTCATCACGGGTATCGCATCAGCGGGCCTGGACAACGTCACCACGGTCCTGCTGGTCGCGCCGGTGACCCTGTTCGTGTGCGACAAGCTCGGGCTGCCCGCGGCGCCGTTCCTGATCGCCGAAGTGATGGCGTCCAACATCGGCGGCGCGGCGACCCTGATCGGCGACCCGCCGAACATCATCATCGCGAGCCGGTCCGGGCTGACGTTCAACGACTTCCTCAACGTCATGACCCCGATCGTGGTCGTGCTGCTCGTGGTGTTCCTGGGGCTGTGCCGGTGGCTGTTCCGGTATGCGTTCCGCTACGACGGCTCCCGAATCGCGTCGGTGATGGCGATGCGCGAACGCGAGGCGATCCGCAACCCGCGCCTGCTCGCGGTCAGCCTCGCGTTCCTGGCTGTCGTGCTGGCGGCGTTCATGCTCCACTCGGTCCTGCACCTGGAACCGTCCGTGGTCGCGACCGTCGGCGGGCTCATGCTGCTGGCCGCGTCACGGCTGGACCCGGACGAGATCGCCAGGGACGTCGAGTGGCATACCCTGATCTTCTTCGCCGGGCTGTTCATCATGGTTGGCGCGCTGGTCAACACCGGCGTGATCGCGCAGCTGTCGCAGGCGGCCACGGAGGCGGTCGAGGGCAAGCTGTGGGGCGCGACCATGCTGCTGCTGTGGGCCTCGGCGGTCCTGTCGGCGATCGTCGACAACATCCCGTACGTCGCCACGATGAGCCCGATCGTCGCCGACCTGGTCAAAGCCGACGGCACCCCGCAGGGCAACGTGCTGTGGTGGGCCCTGGCCCTGGGCGCGGACCTGGGCGGCAACGCCACCGCCATCGGCGCGTCCGCGAACGTCGTCGTGCTCGGCATCGCCGAACGCGCCGGCAAGAAGATCTCGTTCTGGGAGTTCACCAAGTACGGACTGATCGTCACCGTGATCACGGTCGCGATCTGTGTGCCGTACCTGTACCTGCGGTTCTTCTGACTTCAGGAGGTGGCGCCATGGACGGCGCCGTCACCACCACCGGGCTGACCAAACGCTACGGCCAGGTCGTCGCCGTCGACGACCTGGCACTGCGGGTACGGCCCGGGGAGATCTACGCCCTGCTCGGCCTCAACGGCGCGGGCAAGACCACGACCATCCGGATGCTGCTGGGCATGGTCAAACCCACCGCCGGTGCCGTCACCGTGCTCGGCCGTCCAGTGGCCACGACCGGCCACGACCTGTGGGCCGAGGTCGGCCACCTGGTCGAAACCCCGTCGGCGTACCCCGACCTCACCGTCCGCGACAACCTGCGACTGGTCGCCCGGCTCCGGCGACTACCCGCAACCGGCCCGGTCGACGACGTCATCGACCGCCTCGGCCTGGCCCCGTACGCCGACCGGCGGGCGGGCAAGCTGTCGCTGGGCAACGCCCAACGCCTCGGCCTGGCCAAGGCGCTGCTGCACCGGCCTCGGCTGCTGATCCTCGACGAACCCGCCAACGGCCTCGACCCCGCCGGGGTCGTCGAGATCCGCGGCCTGCTGCGCGAACTCGCCGCCACCGGTACGACGATCGTGCTGTCCAGCCACCTGCTGGCCGAGGTCTCCCGGCTCGCCGACCGGATCCCGCAGTCGGCGCTGCAGTGCCACGGCCGGGAGTCTTCGCTGCGACATTCGTCGGGCTGGTCGGAGCGATGACGGTCCTCGCTTTCGCAACGTACGGATGCCCGGGCCAGTCCCGACCGACGTGGTGACGCTCGCTGTGGCACCGTCACCGCGCACTTCCTGCTCCGTCGGGGCGGTGCTCCTCGCCGCGACGCTGGCCGGCTGCCTGCGGATCGCCGTGACAGCGCCGCGGGGCCTGGCCGCTGGCCGCGTCGCGGTACACGTCGGCGCTGCCCGTGTTCCTGGCCGGGCATCGAGGGCTGCAGTGACCCGTTCTCACGGATCGTGCTCGCGCCGGAATGGCTGTTCTTCCTCCCCGGCCTCGTGGCAGGCGCGGTCGGTAGGTCGTTTCGTTCGGGAGCACAGGCCGTCGTTGGACCGCTGTCGTCGTCGTGCTGCTGACCTACGCCGCATGTTTGCCTGCGGCGCTACACAGGCACGCGAGCGGCGGCCGGCTGCTCCTCGACGGCAGTGGCGCCACCGTGGGCGTCAACCTCA
The DNA here is from genome assembly GCF_011297315.1 of Catellatospora chokoriensis. Lineage (NCBI taxonomy): Bacteria > Bacillati > Actinomycetota > Actinomycetes > Micromonosporales > Micromonosporaceae > Catellatospora > Catellatospora chokoriensis. Next base: position 80,485 of record NZ_JAAOTI010000025.1, on the reverse strand, counting down.
GCGACGCCCTGTGGCAGTGCATCGGGCTCGTCCCCGGTCTCGGCCTGCCACTCGGGTGGTCGGCACCGGGCTCGGCGCTCGGATCACCCGCCGCGCTGTCAGCCAGTCTCAGGTGCCCGAGGCACCGTCATCTTCTAGCCGCCACATGCATGAGCTGTGGCCGGCTGTGGGCGAGGCCGAGTGTGTTGCCGGTCCGAACCTCACCGGTGAGGACCCTTTGTGGGCTCCTTTCATAGGTCGTTGCCGGCGCAGGAGAGGTTGAAGCTCTTGTTGGTCAGGGGGAAGTCGGGGACGATCGTGTCGGCGAGCGCGACGGGCAGGGCGGGCCAGTTGAAGAACGACGGGTCGACGATCTTGGCCCGGGTGATGCGGCCGTTGGGGCCGGTCTCGACGCGATGGGTGATCGCGCCGCGCCAACCTTCCACGATTCCGGTGCCGGATCGGTGACCGCCGGGCCCAGGGGTGATCGGGACCGAGTAGGTGCCGGGGCTCATGCTGGGCAGCAGGTCGGTCAGGATCGCAGTACTGATCTCGATCTCTTGGGCGCGTTGCCGGAACCGGGCCAGTACGTCGCCGCCGTACTGGACCGGTACGGTGAGGGCGGTGCCGAGGTCGCAGAACGGGTGGGCGGTGCGGGCGTCGAGGGTGAGGCCGCTGGCGCGGGCGACGTAGCCGAGGGTGCCGATGTCGGTGGCTTGCTGGCGGGTGAGTACGGCGGTGCCGGTGAAGCGTTCGCGGACCACGGCGTGGCCGAGCGCGATGTCGATGATCTCGGCGACGTCGGCGGCGATGGCTTTGATGTGCGCTGGGTCGGGCACCGACTGCAGTCGTGCCCCGCCGGGGTAGACGCCGCCGCGGAGCAGCCGGTGGCCGGTGGTGTGGGCGTTGAGGCGTAGCAGGCATTCGCGGATGCGCTGGGTGTGGGCGTGTGCGATGCCGTAGGCGACGTCGTTGCATAGGGCGCCGATGTCGGCGATGTGGTTGTGCAGGCGCTCCAGTTCGAGGAGCACGGCGCGCACCCGCTGCGCCGATGTGGGTACGCGCAGCCGCAAGGCGTCCTCCACGGCCAGGCTGTAGGCCAGCGCGTGTCCGACCGCGGTGTCGCCGCTGACACGTTCGGCCAGGCCGACGCCGCCTTCGACCGGGCGGCCTTCGAACAGCTTTTCGATGCCTTTGTGGACGTACCAGAGGCGGGCTTTCATCTTGAGGATGGTTTCGCCGACGACGGAGAACCGGAAGTGTCCTGGTTCGATGAGGCCGGCGTGGACGGGCCCGACGGGGATCTCGTAGACACCGTCGCCCTCGACGGTGAGGAACGGGAACGGCTCGGCGCCCGTGAGTGGTGGCCGGGTGGGGGCGTCGTGGCGCATCGGGTGCCAGCCGGCGGGCCAGTGCGGGTGGTGGATCAGGGGCCGGGGCATGGGGTGGTTGTCGGGTTCGATCCCGAACAGGTCGCGCATCTCGCGTTCGAACCGGCTGGCGGGAAACGACAGCGCGGCGAGGCTGGGGATGTGCGGCTCGGTGAGATCGGTCCGCAGGTGCAGTTCGACGCGCCGGTCGGGTGGTCCGGCGGTGAACAGGTAGACGACGCGGATCGCATGACCGCCGGGGTGGGTGGCGGTGTCGTGGTGTGCGGCAATCAGCGCGAGGCGGTAGTCGCCGGCGAGCAGGTGGGTGGTGTGGGCCGCGAGGTCGGACGCGCCGTTGACCTCGATCGTCGTGGTGCGTTCGTGCATGTCAACGGCCTCCGGCGATGGTGGCGGCGGTGTCCAGCAGCGGCTGTAGCGGGCCGAGGGTCAGTCCGAGCAGTGTGGCCGCGGCCAGCCCCAGGGCGAGGGGTGCCAGTTCGCGCCACCTGCCCGCCACGGCGGGTCGCGGGGAGGGCGGTGGAGGGCTGCCGAGCAGCATCGCGGTGCTGTGGCGGGCGATAGCGGCGAAGGCGATCAGGACGAGGGTGAACGCGGCCGCCACCGCCCAGCCGTGGCCGGTGGTGAACCCGGCGCGGGCGATGGCGATCTCGGAGGCGAACAGGCTGAACGGTGGCAGGCCCAGCAGCGCGATCAGGCTGATCCCGAATGTGGTGGCCGTGGCGGGGTGCCGGGCGGCAAGTCCGCGAACCGCGTCGATGTCGGAGCTCGCGGACAGGTGCATGATGTGCCCGGCGGTGCAGAACGCGACGGCTTTGGCCAGGCCGTGGCCGAGGATGTGCAGCAGCGCTGCGGCCATGGCGAGTTTCGCGCCGAACGCGGCGGCCAGGGCGATCAGGCCCATGTGTTCGATGGAGGAGTAGGCGAGCAGGCGTTTGTAGTCGCGTTGGGCGATGAGCAGTGTCGCGGCGACGGCGAGTGAGGCCAGTGCGGCGATGAGTAGCAGGGTGCGGGTGTAGGCGGGGCCGAGTACGGCGTCGGTGATGGTGCGGTAGCGCAGGATCGCGTAGAACGCCGCCGACAGCAGTACCCCTGACATGAGTGCGGACACCGGTGCGGGGGCTTGGCTGTGGGCGTCGGGCAGCCACGAGTGCATTGGTGCGAGTCCGGCTTTGGTGCCGAAGCCGAGCAGGATCAGGCCGGCGGCCAGGCGGATCAGGTCGGGGTTGAGTCCGGCGGTGTGGGTGTTCAGGTGGGTCCAGTTCAGGGCGGTGGTGCCGTGGGCTCCGGCGGTGACGGACGCGGCGTAGACGCAGACGGTGCCCAGGAACGCGATCGCGATGCCGACCGAGCACAGCACGACGTATTTCCAGGCTGCTTCCACGGAGGCTCGGGTGCGGCGGTGTCCGACGAGGAACGCGGTGACGATGGTGGTGGCTTCGACGGCGACCCACAGCAGGCCGAGGTTGTCGGCCAGCACGGCCAGGCTCATGCAGGACAGGAACAGCTGGGTGAGCACCAGGTATCGGCGTGTCGGGGCGGCACCGTCGGAGCCGGCGGTGTTCTGGTGGTCGAGGTAGGCCACGGTGGCCCAGCAGGCGATGACGGCGACGGACCCGATGACGATGAGCATCCACGCGGTCAGCGCGTCGGCGCGCATCAGGCCGAAGGCGTGGCCGGTGGCGGTGGTGTGGGCGGCGAGGGTGATGCCGCTGGCCAGGATAGCGGCAGCCGCAGCAACACCGGCCCAGGCAGCGACGCGCCAGGGCAGGATCAGAGCGAGCAGGCCTGCGAGGAGGGGTACGGCTGCTGGCAGGTGCAGGGCGAGGTCGGGGCTCATCAGTCGTGCAGCTCTCGTAGTTCGTCCAGGTCGGTGGGTCCGAAGGTGTCGTGCAGCCGGTTGGTGAGGATCTGCAGCACCAGTACGGCCAGCGCGAGGTCGGCGGACACGCCGAGTTCGACGACCAGCGGGACGCCGCCGGTGGCCAGGAACGCGACCGCGGCGATGCCGTTGTCGACCAGCAGCAAACCGATGATCTGGGAGATGGCGCGCTGGCGGGTGGCGGCGAGTAAGAACCCGATCAGCACGACCGCGAACCCGACCGGCGTCGCCCCGGCTGACGCGGACGGCGCCAGGGCGACCAGGGGTCGGGCGGCGGCGTAGGCGAGCAGGGTGAGGCCGGCGGCGGCCAGCAGCGACGCGGACACGTTGACCAGTGGCCGGGTTTCGCGGGCGTCTGGTACCCGGGCCAATACCCGGCGCAGCATCCACGGGATGATCCCGGCTTTGAGCACCCCGACGCCGACCGCAACAGCGATAGTCTCAGGGCTGCGGTGCTGCGCCGCGAGCAGGACCGCGATGGCGGTCAGCGCCAGACCCTGCACGGCCAGCAGCGTGATCAGCGCGGACACCTGGCGCAGCCACAGCACGCCCACGGCCGTGAGCAGGAACAGGCCGCAGGCCAGGTTGAGCAGCTGGCTGGACAGGTCGGCGGGCATCGTCATCCTCCTCAGGCCAGTACGTAGGAGGCGAGTACGGCCAGCAGGGCCAGGGCGAACGACCCGGCGAGCAGTTCGGGTACACGGAACAGGCGCAGTTTCGCGGCGTACACCTCACCAGCGGCGAGCAGCGCTGCCAGGGCGAGCACCTTGGCCATGAAGATTGCGGCGCTGACGGCGAGCCAGACCCATTGCGGGCTGGTGGCCACGCCCCAGGGCGCGAACAGGTTGGCCAGTAGCCCGAGCAGGATGGTCAGCCGCATGGCCGAGGCCCATTCGACCAGGGCCAGGTCACGGCCGGAGTATTCGAGGGTCATGGCCTCGTGGACCATGGTCAGTTCGAGGTGGGTGGCTGGGTTGTCGACCGGGATCCGGGCGGTCTCGGCGAGCGTGGCGATTGCCAGGGCTGCGGCGGCGAGCAGGCTGGCGGGGGTGAAAACCCGGGCCGGGTCGCTCGCTCCGGCGGCGACGATGGCACCGAGGTTGGTGGACCCGACCCGGGTGGACAGGGCGAACACGGCCAGCAGCAGGGTCGGTTCGACGAGTGCGGCGATGGTCATCTCGCGGCTGGCGCCCATGCCGCCGAACGCGGTGCCGGTGTCGAGGCCGGCCAGGGCCAGGGCAGCGGTGCCGAGTAGCAGGAGCCCGACGACGACGATCACGTCGGCTCCGGCCGCGACGCCGACGGTGGTGACGAACGGCGCGGTGGCGGCGATCAGCAGGCTGGTCGACATCAGCACGACCGGCGCCGCGATGAAGAACATTCCCGCGTCCGTCGGGCTGGTCGGTGGTTTGCGCAGCAGCTTGCGCAGGTCCCGCCAGGGCTGGGCGGCTCGACCGCCGGAGCGGCCCTCCAGGCGGGCGCGTACCGCGCGTGTCGTCCCGACAACAAGAGGGGCCAGCCACGCCAGCAGTGCAGCCTGCCCGGCGGCGACGAGCCACATGCTCACGGCAGCACCCCCGCGATCAGGACCACGACCAGGGCGGTGAGCATGTAGGCCAGGTAGCGGTGCATCACCCCGGGAGCGAGGCGGCGTGCCGCCAGCCCGAGCCGGTCGAGCGCGTGGATGACGGGACGGTAGAGGCGGTTTTCGATCCGGTCGGGGATGCGCTGGCGGTAGCGGATCGCCTCGACGTGGTAGGCCGACTCCTCGTGATGCGTGACGTCGACATCGCGTTCGGGGGCGAGGGTGTCGTCGAAGACCCGCTGTAGCGGCTCGGCGAATGACGTGGCGGTGTACTCCATGCGGGCGGTCAGCGGCCCATCGCCGCAGTCCCACGCGATCGCCCGCCGGCGGGGCCGCCCGAACCGCCGCGACAGCAGCGCGACCGCCGCGCTCACCACGACGACGCCAACAGCCAGCGACAGCGGCCACAGCACGGCGGAAGTGTCCGACAGCCGCAGCGCCACAAGGTCAGCGGCGACCGGTGGCGCCTGCAGTCCCAGGTTCGCGGCGACCCGCGACATCGCCGGGATCGTCATTGCCGGCACGACGGCGAGCAGGAAGCAGACGGCGGCGGCCAGGCCCATCGCGATGATCATGCTCGGCGGGGATTCTTTCGCATCGGCGGCGCCGGCGCTGCGCGGCCGGGCCAGCAACCCGGTCCCGACGGCCTTGACGTAGGCGGCTACGCCAACGCCGGCGGTCAGCGCGACCACGGCGACGCCGACCGGTGCGGCGACGGCCAGCTCGGTCCCCGAGGTCGGGCTCTGGTGCAGCAGAGCCTGCAGCAACAGCCACTCGGACACGAACCCGTTGCCGGGCGGCAACGCCGTCGCGGCCAGCGCCCCGGCCGCGACCAGCGCGGTCGTGGCGGGCATCGGTCGCGACAGGCCCCCGAGAGAGTCCAGATCACGGGTGCCGGTCGCCTTGACGACCGAGCCGGCGCCCAGGAACAGCAGCGTCTTGAACCCGGCATGGTTGAGGGTGTGCAGCAGCGCGGCGGCCAGCGCTAGCGCGGCGACCGCGGGCTGGCCGGAGGCGGCCAGGGTGCCGGCCAGCCCGGTGCCGAGCAGGATCAGGCCGATGTTCTCGCTCGTGGAGAACGCCAGCAGGCGTTTGAGGTCGCTGGCGACGACGGCCTGCATGATGCCGTACAGCGCCGACACCGCGCCGAGCGCGGCGACGATCAGCCACCACCAGCGCTCTCCCCCGCCCAGCAGGTCGAACCCGACCCGCAGCAGCCCGTACACGCCGAGTTTGACCATGGCGGCGCTCATCAGCGCCGACACGTGGCTGGGCGCCTCGGCGTGCGCGCGGGGCAGCCACGGATGCAGCGGCACCGCACCCGCCTTCGACGCGAACCCCGCCAGGCACAACAGGAACACACCGGCCTGCACCGTGCCCGGCAGTGAGGGTGCCAGCTGCCGGATCGTCGCGAAGTCCTGACCGGATACCCCGGCCAGCCACAGCAGGCCGATCAGGATGCTCACAAACCCGGCCTGGGTCATCGCCGCGTACCAGACACTCGCGGCGCGTACCGCAGCGTGTTGGCGGTGCTCGCTCATCACCAGGATCAGCGACGTGACCGCCATCAGCTCCCACACCAGCAGGAACGTCGACACGCTCGCCGCGACCGGCACCAGCAGCATCGCGGCCGTGAACAGCGGCAGGACGAACATCGCGCCCCGCGAGCTCGGCCCGTGCCCGCCCGATCCGGCGTAGCCGATGGTGTACACCCCGACAGCCGCGCTCACCCCACCGACGAGGAGCATGAACCAGCCTGACAGCGCATCCGCGTCCAGGCGGACCCCGGCCAGAGGCAGCAGCCACGGCAGGTCAAGGCGCCAGGCGGTGCCGCAGGCGGCGGCGACGCCCGCCACCGCACCAGCAGCTCCGCCGATCGACAGCAGCGTTCCGACGATCCGCGCCCGCCATCGTGCCGGCGTGAGCAGTCCGGCGGTCGCCGCACAACTGCCCGCGGCCAACGCGATCCCGAGCGCAGCGCCGACGGGGTTCACCGGCCGGTCAACCCGCGTAGCGCCGCCACGATCGCGGCCGGTTCCGGTGGGCAGCCCGGCACGTGCACGTCGACCGGCACGACATCGGCGACCGGCCCGGCCACGCCGTGCCCGCCGGCGAACATGCCGCAGTCGCGGGCGCAGTCCCCGACCGCGACGACCAGCCGCGGTTCGGGCATCGCCTCGTATGTCTTGCGCAGCGGCCCCGCCATGTTGACCGTCACCGGCCCGGTCACCGTCAGCACATCGGCGTGGCGGGGAGAGGCGACCAGGCGTGCCCCGTGCCGTTCAGCGTCGTACACCGGCGAGAAGGCCTGCCCGATCTCGATCTCACAGCCATTGCACGACCCGGCGTCGACATGCCGCACCTGCACCGACCCGCCCAGACCAGCCGCGGCCGGCAACTGCTCGTCGGCCGCGACAGCGGGCTCAGCCACCCGACCGGTCTTGAGGATCTTCCTCGACAGACCCACTACCGCCACCTCGGATCGCAGCCGGTATGAACCGTTTGGATAAGGGCGGGGCGTGCCGGCCGGGCACGAGAGATAGGAAGCCCGGCAGGCAACCCCGCCCCGACTTGGGCGCGCGGCGGCTGATGCGCTGCGGCGGCTAGCGCCGTGCGGGCTGAGTGGCGCGCAGATCGTCGAGCAGCTCGACCTGGCTGGCCAGAACCTCGGTAAGGATCTTGCGGGCGACGGTGAGCAGCTCGGCCACATGCGGGCTGACCAGTGAGTAATAGACCGTCGAGCCCTCCTTGCGGGTCACGACCAGGTTCATCTTGCGCAGTACCGCCAGCTGCTGCGACAGGTGCGCCGCTTCCAGTCCGACCTCGGGCAGCATCTCCCCGACCGAGTGCTCCCGCTCGGACAGCAGTTCCAGGACCCGGATACGGGCGGGGTGCGCCAGGGCTTTGAAGAATTCCGCCTTGGCCTGATACAGCGGCTTGCTCACCGGTCCACCCCCTTGGTTGCTCGAAACCGTACCCGGCGCCCTCCATGATCCGCTTTCGGGCCGCGTGGACAGCGCGCACTGTGATGTTGTCGCACCACCTGCCAACTGTACATGACCTCACAAGTTGCTAAAGTTAGCAAACGGTTGAGGGTCGGCGGAAGAGACACACGACCCTCGCGCAGAAAGGCACGTGATCGATGACTGTGGCAACGACGCCCGGCCTGTCCCCCGCCCCGACGACCCATCGGCGGCTACTGGCGTGGGTGGCCGAGGTGGCCGCGCTGACTACCCCGGCGCAGGTGGTGTGGTGCGACGGCTCCGACGAGGAATGGCAGCGCCTGACCGGCCAGCTCGTCGACGCCGGCACCCTGGTACGGCTCAACGAGGACAAGAAGCCGAACTCGTTCTGGGCCCGCACCGATCCCTCAGACGTGGCCCGGGTCGAGGAGCGGACCTTCATCTGCTCGGTCGACCCCGACGACGCCGGCCCGACCAACAACTGGATGGCCCCGGCCGAGATGAGGCAGCTCCTGAGCGGCCTGTACCGCGGCTGCATGGCCGGGCGCGCCATGTACGTCATCCCGTTCTGCATGGGACCCCTGGACTCCGAGGACCCGAAGTTCGGTGTGGAGATCACCGACTCGGCGTATGTCGCCGCGAGCATGAAGATCATGACCCGAATGGGCACCCCCGTGCTGGACGTCATGGGCGAGGACGCCGACTTCGTGCCCGCGCTGCATTCGGTCGGCGCCCCCCTCGCCGCGGGCCAGGCCGATGTGATGTGGCCGTGTAACGACACCAAGTACATCGCACACTTCCCCGACACCCGTGAGATCTGGTCGTACGGCTCCGGTTACGGCGGCAACTCGCTGCTGGGCAAGAAGTGTTACAGCCTGCGCATCGCCTCGGTGATGGCACGCGATGAGGGCTGGCTGGCCGAGCACATGCTCATCCTGAAGCTGACCTCGCCGCAGCAGAAGGTGCACTACGTCGCGGCGGCGTTCCCGTCGGCGTGCGGCAAGACGAACCTGGCCATGCTGGAGCCGACGATCCCGGGTTGGAAGGTCGAGACCCTCGGCGACGACATCGCCTGGATGCGTTTCGGTGAAGACGGGCGGCTGTACGCGGTCAACCCGGAGTACGGGTTCTTCGGTGTCGCGCCGGGCACCGACTACACCACCAACCCCAACGCCATGCGGACCCTGGCCCGGGGCAACTCGCTGTTCACCAACGTCGCGCTGACCGACAACGGCGACGTGTGGTGGGAAGGCATGGGCACCCCGCCGCAGCATCTGACCGACTGGCACGGCAACGACTGGACCCCCGACTCGGACAAGCCCTCCAGCCACCCGAACTCGCGGTTCTGCACCCCGATCAGCCAGTGCCCGATCCTGGCACCGGAATATGACGACCCGCGTGGCGTGCCGATCTCGGCGATCCTGTTCGGCGGCCGCCGCAAGACCACCATCCCCCTGGTCGCGCAGTCCCGCGACTGGAACCACGGCGTGTTCATGGGCGCGACCCTGTCCTCGGAGACCACCGCCGCCGCGGTCGGCCAGGTCGGCGTCGTGCGCCGCGACCCGATGGCGATGCTGCCGTTCATCGGCTACCACGCCGGCGACTACCTCAACCACTGGACCAACATCGGCAAGAACGCCACCGACGCGGACAAGCTGCCGAAGATCTTCCAGGTGAACTGGTTCCGCCGTGGCGACGACGGCCGGTTCCTGTGGCCCGGATACGGCGAGAACTCCCGCGTCCTCAAGTGGGTCGTCGAGCGCCTCGAAGGCACCGCCGACGCCGTCGACACCCCTGTCGGCCTCGTCCCGTACCCGGCCGCGATCGACACCGACGGCCTGGACGTCACCGACGGCGACCTGACCGCGGCATTGCACGTCGACCCGGCCGAGTGGGCAGCGGAGATCCCGCAGATCGACGAATGGTTCACGAAATTCGGCGACAAGCTGCCCGCGCAGCTGCGCACCGAACTGGACACGCTGCAGACCCGGCTCCACGCCGCATAGCAGCACCCCTGGGCCGGCGTGGCCCGCCGTACTCGCCTTCCCTCGAGCGGCGGGCCACGCCACCCCACCACCACAGCCGCGTCCAGGAGCACCAGTGACCGTCACCCGCACCGAGCTGGCCAACCACATCGAGGCCGCCTTCGCCGCCGGCCCCGCCACCCGCGACCGCCTCCTGGCGTACGCGGCCGGCAGCCACGCGCGGCCCGAGGTCATCGAGGTCCTCAAGACCCTGCCCGAAGGCGTCTACCCGACCGTGCGCGACCTGTGGCATGAACTGGGGCACCTCCCGGTCGGAGACTGACCAGCCGCAGCTGGACCGGCTCGGGCACCCGGCCGGACTCGGTCCGCCCACGACTGCAGAACGGCAACATGGCAAGGAGGGATCTTGGCAGCGACACCGCCACCGTCCGCCCACCAGGGCCTACGCTTCGACCTGCGTACCCATGGTGTGGTCGAACCCGCGCACGCCGAGCAAGCCCGTCACGCGATCACCGCCGTCGTCACCGCCCACCACGAGGCCACCGGACCGGTTCGGCTGCGGATCTCCGGCGGCCACGTCGCGGGAGGGACCACACTGGTACAGGTCAACCTGCGCGTGCGCGACGAACCCGCCCGTATACAGATCACCGGACCCATCCCCCAAGCTGCCATCGACGCAGCCGCCGACCGCCTCGAACACCAGATCCGCCGCCTCAACCTGGGCATGGACCTGACAGCAGCGCCCGACCCGGTCCGCAGACTGCTCGACATACCCGGTCACGCCCCCATCGCCCGCCTGAAAACCGTCCGGCTCCACGCCACCACCCCCGCCCACGCCGCCGCGCACCTCACCGCCATGGACTACGAGGCGCACCTGTTCACCGACACCGACACCGACGAGGACGCCGTCGTCTACCGCGCCGGACCCGCCGGGCTGCGCCTGGCCCGCCAGCACAGCAAGCGCCCGCCGTCGACACCCATCACGCATCCCCTGACGGTCAACTCGCGGCAGACTCCGACGCTTAACACGACCGACGCAGCCCATCGGCTCGCCGACGCGTGGCTGCCGTTCATCTTCTACACCGACCGCGACACCGGCCGCGGCAACCTGCTCTACCGCCGCTACGACAGCAACCTCGGCCTGATCAGCCCACTGCTTCCCAACCCCCAGGACCCGCCGAACCCCAAACAGTAGCCCGACAGTCCGGGCGACACTGCAGGTCCACGGCACCACCATCTACGAGAAGACCCCGGCCGATTCGGCCGGGGTCTTCTCGTTTCAGTGCTGGTTCGACATGTGCGTGGAGGCGAGGACAACATTACTTCGCCTCGTCACTGGGCGTGCTGACCGATGACGGCGTGTCACGCGGAGATTGCTCGCCGGGTAGCATGTCGCCGCGCGATGTCCTGACGAATGCCCAGACGAGCAACGGTAGCCCGATGGCCGGAATCAGGCACATGAAGCCGACGTACCACAGGTACCACTTGCCGAGCACGAAATACAATGACAAGGCTCCACCCTCCATGGGGGCGGTTGCCGCGCGAGGCGGATCGAGACGTCAGCGAACGTGTTCTCTCGCCGTCATCAGTGGGTTCGGCGGTTAACCAACCATCCGGCAGGCACGCCAGCACTAACGCAAGAGAACCCCCGTCGATGGTCGGCGATGGTCCTCTGCGCGTCGGGAGTGGGCACTCCTGACAGACGCGTTCTCATACTAATCGGCCCCGTCGTCGAAGATGTCGAATCGCGTGATGCGTCGTGAGTAAAGTTCGACTGTCGGCGGCTCGCTCGGCCCCGGCGACCATTCAGACCCCCACCGAGAGTCCAACGACCGACCCATATCGGGCCGCCGGCTGCACCGGCGGACTTCATGTATCAGGTTCTGAACGGGTGGCCTGCCAAGAAGGGACGGCCCCACCGAGAGCCGCCCCCTCAACTATGTGGTGAGCCGGTCGCGGCGCTCGCAACTCCGGGCCCGGTACCCGCCGCAACGTTAGTGCAAAGAGGAAGGCGCGCCGCTCGCGAGTCGCGGGGTGTCGGCCGACGGGCGAAGGGGCGTCGGTTCCGAGGTGGCAGTCCTCGTTCGTACGCGAGATGTCCCGGGCCGTCCGCGACATGCCGAGCCCAGACACGACACACGTCTACTTGCCGGTCGGATACTTGGTCATCATGGCAGCAACACCGTATCCGACACCGATGGCCTCAGCAGGTGGAAACCCCACCGTTCGAGCGGCAGGCACTGGTGGGACTCCGCTCGCGGCCGCTGATGCGCACGCCAGCCCCGGTCACCTACTTGGGCGTCCCGTGGCCCGCCGCAGCCTGCTTGCGGCGGCACTGCCGCTTGCCGTTGCCACCACAACCGATGTCGCGACGCCGCAAGGACTCGTTGACGGCTCCACACAAGAGATTCACCGGACGCTGCAACGTCTGCTGGACGGCAACCGCCGGTTCGTCGCCGGGAAGTCCGTCCACCCCCATCAGCGATCGGCCCGCCAACAGATGCTCGCCGACGGCCAGCACCCGTTCGTGATCACCGTCGCGTGCGCGGACTCGCGAGCCACGCCGGAGATCGTGTTCGACCAGGGACTGGGCGACGTGTTCGACAACCGGGTCGCGGGCAACATCGTCGACGACGTCGTCCTCGCCGGCATCGAGTACGCGCTGGCTCACATGGCCCCGCCGCTGCTGATGATGCTCGGCCACGAACGGTGCGGTGCCGTCACCGCGGCCATCGACGCCGTGCGCACCGCTGCCATGCCCGCGGGGCACATGGTCTCGATCGTGGCCCGGCTAAGGCCGGTCGCCGAGGCGGCGCTACACCGGCCAGGCGACCCGGTCGCCAACGCCGTACGCGCCAACATTCGCGCCCAACTCGACCACGTGCTGCGCCGCAGCAGCCTCGTCGCCGAGCTGGCGAACTCGGGCCAGGTCCAGCTCGTCGGCGCCCTCTACGACCTGGATACCGGACGAGTCACTGTGCTGTGACTACGGGCACGGCCGGGCTCACACAGCTTGGAGTGATCCTGCCGTCCGTGCGTAGCTGTGACACCGCGCCAGGCAGTGTCCTCGGCGAGAACCGCACAGCCAACAGAACATCCTGTAAAGGCGGATTCGCGCCCGATCCACAAGCGGCTCGTAAACGTATTGGCGGTGATGGCAGACACCGGGCATGATCACCGACGTGCCTGCCGAGATCTCCTTCGCCGAGAAGCCGACGCTCACTGGCGACCTCGTGACCCTGCGTCCGCTTCGCGCGACCGACGCGCCGGCGCTGGCTGCGTCGACGCTCGATCCGGACGTGGATCGACTGACCGGCACCCACACGACGTTCAGTCTCGATGTGCTGGAACGCTGGTATGCCTCCCGGGCCGAACACGACGATCGGCTGGATCTGGCGATCGTCGAACAGGCCACCGGCGAGACCACCGGCGAGGTGGTGCTGTCGGATCTTGACGCGCGTAACCGGTCCTGCTCGTTTCGTATCGCCTTGTTCGGCGGCCGGTTCTTCGGCCGAGGGTTGGGCACGGAGGCCAGCAGGATGGTGTTGGACTATGCCTTCGGCACTGTCGGCGTGCACAGGATCGGGTTGGAGGTCTTCGCGTTCAATCCGCGAGCGCGCCGCGTCTACGAGAAGGTCGGCTTCGTGCTCGAGGGGACCAAGCGGGATGCGTTGTGCTGGGACGGCGATTGGGTCGACGCACACATCATGTCCGTGTTGGCCGAGGGGTGGGCGGCGCATCGGGGTCGGCCGCGATCGGTGACGACGCGCGCCCTGCCGGTGTAGGCGGGCCATCGTTCTGGCTGTCCCGCGGCACAGGCGGCGGGTTCCATAGGGGCACCGGCGCGCCTTTCGTGCAGGCGTCCAGGGTTGATGTCCGCGTCCTCCCTGCTCGGCCGAGCAGGCAGGACGTGGTGATGTCGGGCTTGCGGGCTCAGCCGCCGATGGGCATGTCGGCGAGGTGGCGCCACAGGTCGCGCACGGTGGCGAAGGTCTGGTCAGGTAGTTGCTGCACAGCGACCACGACCTGCGGGCGGGCGTTGCTGGCCGCTGCGGCGGCCAGCAGGTCTGCCTTCGTGACGGCGCCGGTGGCGAAGGCGAACTCGATGTGGTCGACGAGTTCGGAACGGGTGACGGTGTCCATGTGCTGTCCTGTCTTACGGCAGTGGCTGTGGGTAGCACCCGGTGTCGCACCGCCGCGGAGATGTGGGGCAGCGGCGCGACACCGGGTCGATCACACCGCGTAGAGCGCGGTTCTCAGTAGGTCCAGCTCCGTCACAGGGTGGTGGGTAGCTCGTCGCCGAACTTCGTGAACCATCCGGCGACCTGCGGGATCTCCCCCAGCCCAATCGGCAGGATCGAGGCGCAGCGCGGTAGCTTGGTCGCCGTCGGTCAGGTCGATGCGCGGGCGCTTCCCGCACACCCCATTCGTTTGCTAATTTTAGCAACTTGTGAGGTCCGAAGATGACGGCGTGGGGCGTGGCAGTGACATGGTTCACACGCGCTGCACGGACAAGGGCGGTCAACGCCGTGGGTGAGACCGAATTGCGCGGCGCCGACGAGGACTCCGTCCAGGCGAACCGGGTCGCGGTCGTGACCGGCACCGCGTTGAGCCCCGAGCGCGCCGATTTGCCGACGGCACGACGGCGGGCCGACACGCAAGCCGGCGCACTCGCTCGCCTCGCGGGCATCGACGCAGAGCCCGTGAGCGTGGACACCGACAACGTGGAGGCGTTTGTCACGGCGGTGACCTCGCTGGCGCCCGGGTTCGCAGCGCTCAGCCTGGAAGGTCATAACGCCGCCGAGTGCTTCGAGGCTCAGCGACTACTGCAGCAGCGCCTGGGCATGCCTGTGGTGCAGGGCGACGCCCTCGGCCTTGCGGTTGCCGTGCTGGCGGGGCTCAACAACGCAGTTCGGGTCGCGGGAAAGGACCTGCCCACTGCTCGAGTGGTGATCGCCGGCGTGAGTCCCGGCGCAGCGGCGACAGCACGGCTACTGGTCGCGGCCGGGGTCGACGATGTCGTGATCTGCGGCCGCGGCGGCGCCCTGCACCCCGACGATGCCGCCGTGCTGCCGCCGTATCTGACGCGGCTGATCGGATGGACCAACCCACGCCGCGTGCGCGGGCGGCTGCCCGACCTGCTCGTCGGCGCTGACGCGCTCATCGACCTGGCGCCCACCACGGCGCTGACAGCACCCATGGTCACCGCGATGCGACCATCGCCGGTGGTGTTCGCCCTGACCGACGGGCAACCCGTCCTCAGCGAGGTCGCCGAGGCCGCGGCAGTGGTCGTCACCAGGCAGGGTCCCGGCGCTGTCGATGCCGCCCTGGCGCTGCCCGGCCTGCTACGCGGTGCGTTGAACGCCTGCTCCAGCGAGGTGAGCCTGCCGATGCAACTGGCCGCCGCCGACGCCTTGTCCGGTCTTGCCGTCCATGTTTCGACCTCACGGCTGTTACCCGAGGTGGGCGACGAGCGTGTGGTCGCGAGCGTGGCAGCGGCGGTGACCGCGACCGCCACATACGAACGGCGCGCCGCCGCACCCGCACGGCACGCGTTTCCGCAGGAAGGCACCCGGAGATGAGTGGACCCCGGTATCCGGCCAAGCGGCGGCCTCCATCGCAGAGCGCCACAGTGCGGCCCCCACGGTTATGCGGCCCGCGGATGGTGTTCTTGACCGGGGGTCGCCGCGCTGCTTTCGGGCTACGTAGCGTTTTGAGGCAACATCGCAACACCGGAGGTGATCAGGTGGGCGTCGGCGCTGCATTGCGGCAAGCGGCATGGACCGCCTACGTGGACCTGGTCTACGGCCTGCTGCGCACCATCCAGGAGGGCGAGTGGTACGAGGGCGAACTCGGCTGGGAATGGTCGGTGCTGATCGAGCACCTGCACGACGACGCCCTCGGCGACAGACGCGCAGGGATGCTCGCGCTGCTCGACCAGGCCCTGGCCGTGCGGCGCGACACGCCCGTCGACAGGCATGTGCTGATCGGATACCTCTACGAGATAGCTGACGAACTGCGGCAACTCGCCGCGCAGCGCGCCGTCGACGGCTTTTAGCCCCAATGCCGGGAAGATAAGCGTTGCGGCAGGTCACGCGTGGGCTTGGCGGACGACGGCAATGACGTATTCGACGGCCATGGATATGGGCTGGACGGCGTGCTTCTTCGATGGGTAGGGGCTCTGCGATCGTTTGACCACACGCGGACTGACGCGGTCGCGGCGTTCGTGTTGGTCTTCGAGGATGTCGGCGACGGCGCGAACCCAGTACCGGGCGGGCTGGGGCCTGCTCGGACACCGCGCCAAAGACCGCGTCGATGACGGCGTGGGTGCCGCACTCGATCAGCGTCAGCAGTCGGACCTTCGGGAATGCGCCCCGCCCTAGGGAGTTGATCGAACCGATGAACGCCTGCGCGTTGGCCGGGCAGTCGGGCACGTCCAGGATGGTGGCGACCCAGGACACCAGCCGCAGCCCGCCGAGGAACGCCACGGCGCATCGGGTGCGGCCTGCGGGCCGCGCAGCCGGGCGAACAGACCCTGCAGAGGGTCGACCGGCTGCTTCAAAGCGAACGGGTGTGCCCCAGGGATCAGCATGGGCCCGCGCGATAGGGGCAGCGGTGGCTTACGTCTCGGTTCAGCACGACTCGTTGCGCCGGACCCCCTATTCTTGGCACGACCTCTCGTCGAAGGACCCCCATGAGCCAGAAGGCCCCGAGATCCCTTGTCCGCGCGCTGACCGTCCTCCTCATCCTGTCGTTCGCGACGTCGATGTACCTCGAGCAGCGCCACCTTCAATGGCTTCAGGCCCATCCGATCTCGGTCAACCTGATGTCCGGAGTTGTCGGGTTCTCAGCGACGATTCTCGTGGTGGCGCTGGTATTCAACTGGTTCGCCGAGCGTGAAAGGGTTGCCTCCCTGGTGAAGGAGGCTGTCGATGGGCTGAGACGGGAGATTGAACCTCACAGTACAACCATCGATCATGGAGCTATGTCTCTGGATGGCCAGCCTCATACGGCGACGCCTATCGACAGTTCAGCCGCCGACCGCCCAGGCCCGTATGGGCCTCCTCCCGACATATCGGGTGCACAAGCAGCAGGCCAGACGGCTGCAAACATCGTCCGGCACTTTGCGAGTGTTCACGGAATCAATTCGAGGCGAATCGATTCCGCAATCGAGGAATTCGAGAGCTCGCTGTACGGCCTTATAGCGGCGTATCCGGCGAGGCCCGCCCTGGTCGGCATCATCCGCGAACTCGACCAGCTCATGCGACTTCTGGCAACCGAGTACCGCTCGGTCGTCGCATCACGACCTCAGGATCCGCTGCGAGATCACAATTCTTGAGAGTGTCGCTTAGGACCAATGCGTCGCCGCTGGACGAGTCAGTTTTCGAACTCCCAGCCGGGCAGAAACTGCAGGTGCCGGTCTGACGAGGACTGTACGGCCGGGGGGTGCTGCGGCGTGTCGCGGCTGCGGGCGGAGTCGGGCGGATTCACCCCGCTGCGCCGGACGGTCGCGGCCGGTCTTCGCCACCTTGCGACCGCGTTGGTGTCGAGCGGGACAGGATGAACAGCCGTCGGGCCAGCGCCCGCGTCAGCACCATCGACCCGGTGCGGTCGCCTGCGACGAACATCGCGTCGGCCCGTGCCGCGACCGCGACCAGCCGCAGTCCGTCCTCTCCCCACAACCCGGCGTGCACGTGGAGATGGGCACCCAGTGCGGCGAACTCGGCAGTCACCTGCTCGTCGGGGGTCGACACGTCGCGCAGGGCCGGTGCCAGCCCGGCGATGACCGCCAGGTAGCCGTGCCACGCCGCCCGCCGCAGTGCAGTCACCGGCTGCTCACACTGCTTCCAGCGCAGGCCTCGCAACGTCGGTCATCACTCCGGTGCGGTGCAGGTGCGTACGAGCGGCGGCGATCGCCTCGGCGGTGTGCTCGAAAAGCCTGTGCTGCCGACGCATCCGGTCCAGGACGCCGATGGACTGCAGTGTCTTGTCATGGCCTGGCCGTATGCCGGACAGATAGACAGTGATGCCGCGGTGCTCGAGCCGTTCGATCGCGTCGCGTAGCACGGTGGCGCCGGTGCCGTCGATGGCCGACACCCGCGACATGCGCAGGATGATCACCCGGACGTCGGCGACCTCGGTCAGTTCCAGCAGGAAGCGGTGCGCGGCGGCGAAGAACAGCGGCCCGTCGAATCGGTAGGCGACGATGTGCTCGGCCAGCAGCGCCGCCTCCTCGGCATGGTGGTCGGACACGTCCAACGGGACCTGTTCGAGGGTCGCCGCGCGGGCGATCTTGCGTACGGCGAGGAATGCGGCCAGGACCAGGCCGATGCCGACCGCGGCGATCAGGTCCAGGGCGAGTGTCGCGGCGGCGGTCAGGACCATGAGGACGGCGTCGGAGCGGGTGGAGCGGGCCAGGGCGAGCAGCGAGCCGACCTCGACCATGCGGATCGCGGTAGCCAGGAGCACCCCGGCCAGAGCGGCGAGCGGGATGTGGGCGACCAGCGGCGCGGCCGCGAGCATGACGACGGCCAGAACGAGTGCGTGGGTCAGCGCGGCGAGTCGGGATCCGGCGCCAGTGCGGACGTTGACGGCGGTGCGGGCGATCGCCGCGGTCGCGGGCACGCCGCCGAACAGTGGTGTGACGAGGTTGGCCACGCCCTGGCCGAACAGTTCCCGGTCGGGGTCGTGGCGCTGCCCGACGGTCATGCCGTCGGCGACGGTGGCCGACAGCAGGCTCTCCAGCGCCGCCAGGGCGGCCACGGCCAGGGCGGAGGTGACCAGCATCGGCACGGCGGCCGGGTCGAGGAAGCCCAGTGACGGTGCGGGCAGGGTGGCGGGCAGAGCGCCGATGCGGGCCACGTCCAGGTCCGCGGTCGCGGTCACGATGGTGGCGGCGGCGACGGCCAGCAGTGAGAACGGGATGCCAGGCTTCCAGCGGGCCCCCGCCAGCATCACGACGGCGACGCCGGCAGCCAGCGCGAGTGCGGTCCATTGCGGGTGGTGGACGAAGTCGACGACGGCTTGCCAGGCGACGGCGGTGACCTTTTCCCCGTGTGGGGTCGGCACGCCGAGTGCGGCTGGGACCTGCTGAAGGAAGATGACTGCGGCGATGCCGACGGTGAAGCCCTCGACCACGGGGGCGGGTACGTAGCGCACGAACCGGCCCGCGCGGGCCAGCGCCAGCGCGATGAGGACGATGCCTGCCATCAGGCCGACGGTGAGCACTCCGCCGGGGCCGAACTGGTGCACGATCGGCACGAGCACCACGGTCATCGCGCCGGTCGGGCCGGACACCTGCAGGTTCGATCCGCCGAACACGGCCGCCAAGGCCCCGGCGACGATCGCGGTGGCCAGCCCTGCCGCGGCGCCGAGGCCGGAGGCGACACCGAAGCCCAGCGCGAGCGGCAACGCCACGACCGCCACCGTGAGCCCGGCAACGAGGTCGCGGCGCGGTTGGCGGCGCATCGACGCCCAGTCCTGCCTCGACGGCAGAAAGCCGACCAGACCGGACAGGCGCGCCCGCAAGGATGCCTTGATCACGGCCATGCTCATCGCGCCATCGCTGCGGTTTCGTCGGCGTCGCGCAGTTCGTCGAGCAGTTGGGCCTGGCCGGCGAGCATGTCGGTCAGGAACCGGCGGGCCGCGCGCATCAGGTCGGCCACGTCCGGGCCGGCGAGGGCGTACAACACTGCCGCGCCGTCGCGGTAGGAGACGACGATCCCGGCCCGGCGCAGCACTGCCAGCTGCTGCGACAGGCTCGACGCCTCGATCTCCACCGCTTCGAGGAGGTCGCGTACCGCCATCGGCCCGTCGCCGAGCAGTTCGAGGACCCTGATGCGTACCGGATGTCCGAGGGTACGGAAGAACTCCGCCTTGCTCTGGTACAGCGGAACCACCACGACACCCATCCACATCACTACTGAACCGACTCAGCAATTGAACACCTCTTCAATTACTTCATGCAGCGAACCGGCGGGGAATGTGACTGACCTCACCGGATGCAATGGCCAGCGAGACGCGGCGTCACCGCCGTGCGCCGTCGGGTGGAAGGTCAGCGGCGAAGCGCCTCGACGGCTGCTGCCGGCATCTCGAGGACGACGGTGTGCGACGACTCGATACGCGACACGATCGCCTCCCGCGGTCCGCGCCGCCACTGCGGGCTGGCGTAGAACGTCGTCTCCTGCTCGTCGCGGATCTCGCGCGCGGGAAACGCCCGGATCAGGTACGCCGTCTCGGCACCGTCCTCATCGACCAGCGACGGCCCGCAGTCCAGCACCGCGATGCCGAACTTCTGCAGCAGCGGAACCGACTGTGTGCGCATGACCCGCACGAACTCGTCGCGCTCGCCGGGCTTGATCTGGTAGGTGCGAATCTCGACTATCACGCCGGGCATCATCGCCCCGGCCACCGACAACGGTGCGCCCGACCCGCCGGCGGCAGATCCCACGTCCCGGTCGCCGTCGACGAACCACATTCCGGGTGGAGTGCGGCCGCCAGGTCCAGGCAGCGCGACGGAATGCGATGCCCGCCGCCGCGTATGCCTGCCCACAAACCCAGTCCGCAGGCGCGAGGCGCGATCGCCACTTGCTAAAGTTGTAAAGTACTAATCCGTGCAGTCGTGGGGGTTCAGGTGCCGGTACGCGAGCAACGCAGCCCAACGCCCCGCAGACACATCCACCGGGTTGCGGCCCGCGCGCATCGGGACATGCCGGTGGTCACCGCGACCGGCGACCTCGACGAACACGCTGCGCGGGTGCTGCTCGATTCGGCCGCCCGCCTCACCAGCGGCGGGCCGGTCCTCATCCGAGCCGATGCCCTCACCGGCTGGACCGAGGCCGGCGTCACCGCCCTGGCGGATCCCGGACAACTGGGCCAGCTGCGCCCCGCGCTCATCGCCCCGCCTGCCCACCTGCTCGCGTCGTCGCCCGCCGCCGCCCAGCTCGACATGTACCCCTCGGCGGACACCGCCGCGGCCGTGCTGTCACGCCCACCGGGCGCACTTCCACTGCCTCCCGCCGGCGCGGACGCACCGGCACGTTGGGCCCACCGGATGTTCACCGCCGAACCCTCATCGGTGTTCACGGCCCGGCATTGGATCCGCGACCTACTCAGCGACTGGGGCTGCCGCCCCGCCGCCGACTCCACGCTGGTCGCATTCAGCGAACTCGCCTCCGGCGTCCTCGCCCACGATGGTGCCGACCTTCCCACCAGCGCCTACCTGTGGCGCGACCACGACGCCCAGCGCATGCTGACGGTCAGCGTGTTAGACGCCAACCCCGACCTCGGCACCCACCGCAGCGGTCTACGCCTGGTGGCCACACTCGCCGACCACCTCGGGTGCTACCGGCAGACCACCACACCCGCCGGCAAGATCCTCTGGTTCACGATGCGGCTTCCGACACCGCCCAGCTGCGTATCCACGGAGCCGACACAGGTGACCGGCGGCCGCTCATGCTGAAGCGGCGCACCGCCCGACCCGTACTGATCACCGATGCCGCAGAGAGCCCGGAACAGGAACTTCGCCGCCGGGAGCGGCGCTACGTGGCGATGATGCTGATCCGCGCCGGATGCCTCGTGCTGGCCAGCGTGCTCGCCATGGCACAAGTGCCACTGCTGTCGCTATGGCTGCCACTGTGCGGCCTGGGCATGGTGCTGCTGCCCTGGCTCGCGGTCACTATGGCCAACGACGGCCCGCCCAAGGCCGAACACCGCTGGCGCCGCCGTGCCGCAGTGGTCATTCCGAGCAACGCCCTCGCCGACCGGCCCGGCGGCGCCACCATCGACGCTGACATGACCGCCTGATCGAACGCTGCGATCAGGGCAGCCGGCTGGCAGCCCGGCAGAACCACGCACACCGACGCCGTTGTCAATGTGCGTGGCGTCTTGGGGCCGCCGATGTGACCGCGGCTGCTTGACAAGATCGCCCAGCACCAGTGCCGCTGTCGGCACGAGCTCCGCCCGGCCGGTCTCGCCCGGACCAAGCTCCGCTGCCAGTGGTCGCTGGTGTTGTTACTTGCTAATCTTAACAAATGGTGAGGTCATATCGGGTCGATGGATGGCTGGCGTACGAGCCAGCCCCCCACCCACACCGCGGGAGCGGCACCGAGACGGCAGGCGCTCCGCTCGACGCGCCCGCGCAGCCCGGCACACTCCCGGCCAGCCCCTGCCGGCCCACCACCCCTGACAAGGGCGGGCACACTGCGGAAGTCCAATCTCTCGTATCCGCAGAGTGCCCGCCCTCATCCCCAACGCAGTAGACGGCCCACAGCCGACATCCAGGCTGGCCGACGGAAAACCCTTAGCCTTCAAGATCGCCGTAGAGCATCGCCTGCTGGACTGCACGCACGCCACCGCGCTCCGGCCGGTAATACGCTGAAGGCATGCCGATCGCCGATAGGGCACGGCAATGGCATGCAGCCCGCGAACACGGCGATCATGAAACCGCCGAGCGCCTAGCGAAATGGATCGACCTACGCCTCGATGAACGCCGCGCGATCCGTTGACCCGCGCCTCCGGCGGCCTCGTGGCGCTGTTAAGCCACCGGCCGGAACTGGTGATCACGGTCCCAGGACGAGGTTACGGGCTCTCGCCACGCCAAGGAGATGCGCAGACGGCCTCAGTCCCACCAGACCGTGAGCAGAAGATTCCGAACGACGCCAAGCGCCCGCTGGACAAGCCACGGTCGGCGGAGTGCCTGACCGGATCGCGGCAGTCGCTTCACGCACAGCTTCGACGGACGGCTATCCCAGGCGCTGTCAGGCCTTTCGGACCACGCTGGACTTGAGCTGCATGGCACCGATGCCGTCGACCTTGCACTCGATGTCGTGATCGCCCACGCCAGGCACGAGGCGGATGTTGCGCACCTTGGTTCCGGCCTTGATACCCGTGGCGCTGCCCTTGACCTTCAGACTCTTGATCACCGTAACCGTGTCGCCGTCGGCGAGCACGTTGCCGACCGCGTCGCGGATCACGCCATCGCCTGCATCATCTGCGGACGCCGCGGGCGCGGGTGCCCACTCGTGAGCACACTCCGGACAGACCAGCAGCGTACCCACCTCATAGGTGTATTCACTGGAGCACTTGGGGCACGGCGGCAACGTCTCTTCCACCAGCCGATTCTAATCGGGCCTGCGGTGACCAGGAACTACACCCCGATTGGGGGCCAGATCCGCACGCGCCATCCAAGATCGACTATTCGGGCGGTCGGCCGGCGGATCACCGCTCGGCGAGGGTTGTTTTACACGCCAGGAGACACGGACAGCCCATGACAGCGGCCGCACCGACTCGGTTGACCCCCCGTGGCCCGATAAGCGGGCAGCGCGCTCCGCCGAACCGGACGCTCGCCTGCCGGCCGGCCGGAGCCCTGTGATGATCTAGTGATCGCCACAGGCCCCCCCACATCGACCGGTGGCGGTGCGACCTGACTCTGGCCGGCTCAGCCCAACGCCGGCATGAGGGCGGCCAGCGTCCGCTGTGATACGCCCTCCACGGTTCCGGCAGCGTCGATCTCGGTCAGGATGCCGCGGGCACGGTAGTGGCCGGCAAGGGGCGCGGTCTGGGTCCTGTACACCTGCAGCCGGTGGGCGATCGTGGCCGGTTCGTCGTCGGGCCGCTGGTACAGCTCGCCGCCGCACGTGCCGCAGCGGCCGCGCGGCGGTGGGCGGTGGTCGAGGTGCCACACCGCCGCGCACGCGTGGCAGGTGCGCCGCCCGGACATCCGCTGGGTGACCTCGGCGCTGTCGACCTGGAACTCCAGCACGGCGTCCAGCGACCGGCCGCTTGCGGTGAGCATCTCGTCCAGGAGGTGGGCCTGCGTGATCGTGCGCGGGAAACCGTCGAGGATGAACCCGGGCCGGGTGTCGGCGTCGGCGAGCCTGGCGGTCACCATGCCGACGGTCACCTCATCCGGGACGAGGGTCCCGGCGTCGAGGTGGGACTTCGCCAGCAACCCCAGCGGCGTGCCGGTGGTGACATGCTTGCGGAAGAGGTCCCCGGTCGAGATCTTCGGTACGCCGAGACCGGCCGCCAGCAGGTCGGCCTGGGTTCCTTTGCCCGCACCGGGCGGGCCGAGTAGTACGAGCTTCACACACTCACCTCGACTGCGTTCGCGGCTCCGATCCCAGCGATTTTTGACGCTGTCAGGCTCAGCGGCAATGAGCAGGATCACGCGATCGACATAGTCACTTGCTAAGCAGCCTACATTGCGACTTGCTAAGGTCGGCAAGTTGCTCGGGACAGAATGCCTGCGGCCCGAGCAGCACCGACCCAAGCCGCGGTCGGCCGTGACCACCTCATGGTTGGGCACGGCAGCCAGGTCGTCACACGCACCGCCAACGGCGCCGGCGTGTGTGGCCCCGCCCTACCTGGACCAGTCGGCTGGCATCGTCAGGCACAACACCGATCCCTTGCATGGAGATCATGGCCAAGCCCGTCCGCCGACCCGCCCCGATCATCGAACAGGTCGAGTCGGGCACCGCCGAACTCGTCCCCGACCCGCACCGCCCCGGTGCCTGGACGCTGTTCGTCGACGACGCGGCTCAGTCCTACGTCCACCTGCCGAATCCGACCCATCTGGAGTTCGGCTACGTACGCCGCATCGCCTCGATCATCGACACAGCCGCCCCCGCCGCAACCCCACTACGAGTCCTGCACCTGGGAGCCGGCGCGCTCACCCTGCCCCGCTACGTCGCCGCCACCCGGCCAGACTCGTCGCAGCTGGTGATCGAATACGACCGCAAACTACTCGCGCTGGTGCGCCGGGCCCTACCGCTTCCCGACGGCGACCTGAAAGTACGCGTCGCCGACGCCACCACCGCGACGGCAGCCCTCGGCACCGGCGAATTCGACCTGGTGATCGCCGACGTCTACCAGGGCGACCAGACGCCGGCCGCCGTCACCACTGCCGGCTTCGCCGCCGATGTGGCCCGTGTCCTACAGCCGGGCGGGCTCTACGCAGCCAACATCCTCGACACGCCCCCGTTCACGACCACCCGGCTCCAGGCCGCCATCGCCCGCACCGCGTTCGCCGACGTCTGCCTGATCGGCGACGCCGACATGGACCGCCACGGCGGGCAGCGCAACGTCATCCTCGCCGCGGCAACCACCCCAGGCAGGCTGCCCCTGGCAGGCCTAGCCCGCGGCCTGAACCGCCCTCCCCGAGGCCGCCTCCTGCACGGTCCCGACCTGGACCGATCCATCGGCGCCGTCCAGGCTCGCGCCACTCACCCGTGACCGCATCCCCCAATGTCGCGCGTCGCGCGAGTACCGGCTGCAGTGGGCCTGCCGACTTTTCGTCCCGTATGGACCGATGGCGGGTTCGAGGCGGTCAGCGCAATGACGTCGGCCATGACCATGGGATTCGCGACCCCAAGGGCTCGTCAAGCCGCAGATGCTTCGCCATCTCCGACACCGGACGTATCGATCCGATCGCGGGCAGCCGACGGGTGTTGGGGATCCGGCCCACTCCAGCTCGCAAGAACGTCGCCGAGGAACTCTGCTCCCGCAGCCGTCAGCCGCACCGTCAACGCCCGCTGCCCTGCCACGGGCTCGACGAGCCCATCGGCCAGGAGCAGGTACACGACGCTACGCACGGCCTCCAGACGCACGCCCTTGTCCTGCGGCAGGGCCTGCTGCAGCGTCCGAACCGTCCACGACTGCTGTACATCACTCGTCAGCACCGTGTACACCACGGCCCTGGCCGCGCTGCGTACGGTCAGCACGGGTGAGGACACGTACCTGACCACACAACACTCCCGACACTCAGCCCGCTGCGCACCGCCAGTCGTACCGGCTGCTGGTGCGCGAGTCACACCGTAGCCGTCCACTCGGTCGCGGGCCAAGGTCCTTTCAGGCGGGTACCCGGTTTCGGCCTGCACGTTTCGCGCTGTACAGCGCGTCGTCCACCAGCTTCGTCAGCTCCCTGGGCGATTGGCCGTGCTCGGGATACGAAACGACGGCCGCCGTCGCCATATGGGCCGCGCTGGCAGTTCCTGCCGTCGCGCCGCGGCCGCGCGCCCGCCAGACCCTCGCCGACCTCGTCCGGAGGCTGACCGATGCGTCGTTCCTTCGCCCGACCTCCGCGCTGGCCGCTGCCACCGCTGCGCTGTCGGTCTGCGGCGGGTTCCTGCCCGCGTCGGTTGCCGCGGCCGGGCTGGGTCCCGTGGCGACCGGCGCGGCCGTTTCCGTCCTGGCCCTGTGCGCCGCGCTGACGCAGCCGCGAGCCGGCCGGGCACTGGACAACGGAAAGATCACCACTGCTACCGGAATCCTTGCCGGAATGGCGATCACCCTCGGCGGACTCGCCGCAGCGATGATCCCCGGCCTGGTCGGGATGCTGGCCGCGGTGGTCGGGATCGGTGTCGGAACCGGCATCATCACGCCCGTCGCGTTCACCGCGCTCGCCGCCGCGACACCCGCCGAGCGTCTCGGCCAGACCATGGGCGCCGCCGAGCTCGGCCGAGAACTCGGTGACGCCGGCGGGCCCCTGCTCGTCGGCGCCGTCGCCACCGCCGCAACCCTGACTACCGGATACGGCGCGCTCGCCGCCGTCGTGCTCGGCGCGGCTCTGATCGGCTGGGCAGGGCACGGACGCAGTACCCGATGATCTCCGACGTGCCGTGGGTGGGCGGACCGGTTGACCTTCGCCGGGCTGTGCTGCACTGCGAATGCAGCGCAAAGGCGATTGGCCCGAGGCCTGCGTGCTACCGGTGGTGACGGGACTTGATGTCCTTGGCCAGATCTGCCAGCTGGCCCGATAGCCGCCCGAGTTCGGTGCCGAGGTCCCTGCCCCTCTGGTTCAGGCGCGCAAGGTCGTCATCGAGGCTGTTCTCCCACGCCGTGCTGTCATCGTGCTGTTGGTGTGTCTCGTCCTGCGTGCTCTGTACTGCAGCGGCCCCGTCCATGGTGCTACTCCTTCCGCTGGCGCGCCGCCTACCCCGGGTTGCCGGACGTAAACCTCTCTCGCGATTTTCTGCGAGCCTGGGTGGCGGCGTTCGTCGTAGGTACGGTGGCCTCACCGCCGGAATGGACGGCAAAGTGGCGGACGGGTCCGCACTCGTTACGCCACAGAGCCCGACCGCCGGCTCCTTCGACCGTCGCTGGTGGCACCCTCACCAGTGTTGGAACATCGGTCCGACCACCAGCGACGCGCAGCCCCCTGAGACGCACGGGTCGAGCCGATCACATGCGTAGTTGTCGAGCAGCCCAGGCGAAGAAGCCGCACCCGTCGACCCGTCACCGATGGCGTCGGCTGCAGCGCGCAGGTAACCGTCGTAGTAGGCAATGCGCCGCGGGTCGCGTACGGCGCCGTCGGGGTCGACGGTGGCGCGGCAGGAGGCCCCGTTCTCGGTGATGTAGCTGGGATGTCGCCGCAGTCGTTACGGACCACCGGAGGTATGTACATCTATCCGGGGGCACCGGCCGCGCATGAACGCCGCGCCGGTTCGTGGAACCGACCGGGCCGGCCGCGGGTACCAGTGGCGATGCCGCGCCACGTAGTACCTCCGGTCGTGGCTTTGGCCGTGGTCGGCCGGGCAGCACCGTTTCCCTCCGGGTCGATGAACTGTCGCTTGGTGGGGATGTCGCCGTCGCGCAAGCGCCGGGTCGTCGGGTTCAGGGCGCGGGCGGCATCGTGATGGTGGCTGTCGCCCCGGCGCTGGGCCGGCCGTCGAGGGTGAAGGTGCCGCCGTGGGCGTGGACGATCTCACGTACCAGGGCCAGGCCGAGGCCGAACCGGCGTCCCCGGCCGGCGTGCGTCTGCGGACCGCGGGCGAAGCGTTCGGTGAGCGCGGCGGTGGCCGCGGGGTCCAGGCCATCGCCGTCGTCGACGACGGCGAGGTTGACGCGGCCGTCGGCGGTGCGAACTCGCAGTGTCACTGATCCGCCGGTGTGCGTGTGGTTCAGGGCGTTGTCGACCAGTGCGTTGAGGGCTCTGCGCAGCGCGACGGGTATCCCGGCGACAAGGACCGGGTCGGGCGGCGCTTCGATGGTCAGGTCGACGCCTGCCTGGCCGGCCGTCGGGGCGAACGACTCGGCGACCGAGCGCGCCAGTGCGGTGATGTCGACGCGCTCGCGGTCGCCGGGGCGGTGCTGCAGTTCGGCGGACAGGAGCAGGTCGTCGATGATGTCGGACAGCATCCGGGAGTCGTCGACCAGCCGGCGCAGGTCCTCGCGGGTTCGCGGGTCGAGGTCGGTGCGGCGGGCCAGCATCTGGGCCCGGGTGTGCAGGATCGTCAGCGGTGTGCGCAGTTCGTGGCTGGCGTCGGCCACGAACCGGCGTTGCAGCGCCAATGCCGATCCCAGCGGGCGCACGGCTTGGGTGCCGATGAGCCAGCCGACCCCTGCCGCGGCGGCTACGCCGAGGAGTCCGGCAATGCTGAGCGAGGTGATCAGTCGTCGCGTCTCGTAGGCCCGGTAGCGGCTGTCCAGTGCGGCGACGACCCGCCGGCCGTCATGGTCGGCTACGAACAGCTGGTAGTGCGGCCGGTAGTCGGAGTCGGTTCGGGCGTCGACCGGCGGTGTCGCCTCGCTGAGGCCGGCCGGCAGCGCGGCCAGGTCCAGGGAGCGCAGGCCCTCGGGCACGCCGGCGCTCGTCGCGACAGTCCCGTCAGGCTGCCTGATGAGCAGGGCGACACCCGGTGGCGGGCTGGTGGCGTCCTGGGCGGTCTGCGCCGCCGCCCGGACGATGCGTTCGCCGTCGACACGCTGCTCCCGTACGGTCAGGAACAGCACGAGGGCCGCCACGGCGATCACGACGATCGCGACCGCTGCGGCGGTCTGCGCGGCGATGACCAGCGCGGCGCGGCGTACCAGCCGCTGGTCGTCGGGGCGGGCGGCGCTCATGCGCTGCCCATCCGGTACCCGAGGCCGTGCACGGTCCGCACGATCCCGGGGCCGAGCTTGCGACGCAGGTAGTAGACGTAGGTGTCGACGGCGCCGGGACTGTCGGCGTCTTCGAAGACCCGGGCGAGCAGCTCCTCACGGGTGAACACCCGGGCAGGGTGGGCCGCGAGGACCTGCAGCAGGCCGGCCTCCCGGCCCGACAGCTCGACCGCCGTCTGCGCGTCGCCGCGCACGGTCCTGGTGGGGAGGTCCAGGTGGCGGCGGCCCAGGCTGAGCGTGGTGGCGGCGCCGGCATGCCGGCGTACCAGGGCCCTGACCCGGGCCAGGAGCTCGTCGACCTCGAACGGTTTCACCAGGTAGTCCTCTGCACCGGCGTCGAGTCCCTCGACCCGGTCGGCGACCGTGCCCAGCGCGGTCAGGATCATTATCGGAGTGCTGATCCCCCGGACGCGCAGGCGGCCGACCAGGTCCAGGCCCTCGATCGCGGGCAGCCCACGATCGATGATCATCACCGCGTAGCTGCGCGTCAGCGCCGCGTGCAGGCCGCTGTGACCGTCCCGGGCGACGTCCACGGCATAGCCCGCATCGTCGAAAAGTTCGGCCAGCAGCGCCGACAGCTGGCCGTCGTCCTCGACCAGCAGCAGCGCCGGCCGCTGCCGGTCGCCGTCGGCGCGTTGCTCGCTCACCTGCCGATAGTGGCACGCACGTTCTCAGAAGGCTCTGAGAAAGGCGGCTCATGCTGGCCGGGAACAGGTCTCACCCAGGAGGTCGATGTGACGGTCACCGTGACGGCACCCCAGCGGAGCCGGCGCCCGGTGCGCGGTTCCCGGCGGGCGAGCCGCTGGTGGGCGGATGCCGCCGGCTCCGCCGCGGCGGGCAGCGTGATCATCGTGCTCGCGCTGTGGGTGGCCGGTCAGGGTGTGCAGAACCTTGAGGGCGCCGACGGCGGGCTGGCCTCGCTGGGCCGCCTGACGGGCCTGCTCGCCGCGGATCTGATGCTGCT
Organism: Catellatospora chokoriensis; assembly: GCF_011297315.1. Taxonomy (NCBI): domain Bacteria; kingdom Bacillati; phylum Actinomycetota; class Actinomycetes; order Micromonosporales; family Micromonosporaceae; genus Catellatospora; species Catellatospora chokoriensis. The sequence continues at coordinate 50,857 of NZ_JAAOTI010000025.1, read as the reverse complement.
GCAGGTGCTGCTGATGGCGCGGATCCCGTGGGTGGAGCGCGCCTACGGGCAGGACGCGCTGGCGCGGCGGCACCGCTGGTTCGGGTTCGCGTCCTTCTGGCTGATGGCAGCGCACATCGTCCTGGTCACGCTCGGGTACGAGGCGACCGCGCCCATGGGGCTGCTGCGGCAAGTGTGGAGCCTGGTGTGGACCTACCCGGGCATGCTGCTGGCCACGGCCGCGACCGCGCTGCTGTTCGCCGTGGTGCTCACCTCGATCCGGGCCGCCCGCCGCCGGCTGCGCTACGAGTCCTGGCACCTCATCCACCTGTATGCCTACCTCGGCGTGGGCCTGGCCCTGCCGCATCAGCTCTGGACCGGCGCGGACTTCATCGCCACCCCGTGGGCCCGCACCTACTGGTGGACGCTCTACCTCACCGCGCTGGGCAGCGTGCTGATGTTCCGGCTCGGCCTGCCGGCCTGGCGCTCGGCCCGCCACCGCCTGGTCGTCGAGCAGGTGCTCCCCGAGGCCCCCGGCGTCGTGTCGGTCCACCTAAGCGGCCGGCGCCTGCATCAACTGCCGGTCCGGGCCGGGCAGTTCTTCCTGTGGCGGTTCCTCGACGGGCCGGGCTGGTCGCGCGCGCACCCGTACTCGCTGTCCGCCCCACCGGCCGGCGACCGGTTGCGCATCACGGTGAAGGACCTCGGCGACGGCAGCGCCCGGCTTGCCGCGCTGCGCCCGGGGATCCGGGTCGTCATCGAAGGCCCCTACGGCGCCATGACCGCACCGGCCGCGCAGCCCAGGCCGGTGGTGATGTTCGCGGCGGGCATCGGCATCACCGCGATCCGCGCCCTGATCGAAGACCCTGACATCGCCTGCCGTCCGGTCACGCTGCTGTACCGCACCCGCGGCGGGCACGAGCCGGTGTTCGCCCGGGAGTTGGCCGCGATCGCCGCCCGCCAGCCGCTGCGCGTGGTCTACCTGCACGGGCCGCGCCCACCCCGGGCCTCCTTCCTGCCTGCGCATCTGGCCGGGCGCTCCGATGCCGCAGCGCTGCGGCGCCTGGTCCCCGATGTGCGGGACTGCGACGCGTTCATCTGCGGGCCCGTGCCCTGGATGCGCGCCGCCCGCGCCGCCCTGCTCGGTGCCGGCACCCCTCGCGACCGTATCCACGCCGAGGAGTTCGCCTGGTGAACCATCCGTCCGCAACCGACCTGAGGATCTGACCATGCGCCGCATCACCATGGCGATCATGACCACGATCGCCGCACTCGTCCTGCTGTTCAGCTACCGGACCAGCACCTCAGGGCCGGCGACCGGCTCGGCGACAGTGGCCGGCGCCGCACCCGCTGGTGTCGTCGACGACCCGCAGGCAGACCCGACGCCGACACCGGCGGCCACCGGCGCACCGAAGAACGCCACCGTCAACGGCCCGGCGGTGCAGACCCGCTGGGGACCCGTCCAGGTACAGGTGAAGATCACCGGCGGCCGGATCGCCGACGTGGTGACCCTGATCCAGCCCGATGCGAACAACCGCGACGTCGAGATCAACTCACGTGCCCTGCCGATCCTGCGCACGCAGGTCATCGACGCCCAGAGCGCGCACATCGACGGTGTCAGCGGCGCCACCGTCACCTCCGACGGATACGTCGAGTCCCTGCAGGCCGCCCTCGACACCGCCGGATTCCCGTCATGAGCGCCGCCGCCCCCCGCCGCGGCCTGCGCAGAGTCGAGCAGGTAATGGGAACCGCGGTGAGCCTGCAGCTCGCCGACGACCGGCCCGAAACGCACCTGCGCGAACTCGCCGACGACGTCTTCACCTGGCTGCGCACGGTCGACGAGCGGTTCAGCACCTACAAACCCGCCAGCGAAGTCAACCGCCTGCAACGCGGCGACCTCTCCCCCACGGACGCCTCCACGGACATGCGACACGTGCTCGCCACATGCGAACGGCTACGCGAGGCCACCAGCGGATACTTCGACGCCTACGCCACCGGCCGCCTGGACCCGTCCGGCTACGTCAAGGGCTGGTCGGTCCAGGTCGCCGCAGACCTGCTCGCCGCCGCCGGCACAGCCAACTTCTGCCTCAACGCCGGCGGCGACATCTGCGTGCGCGGCCACGCCGCACCCGGCCGGCCGTGGCGCATCGGCATCCGCCACCCCGAACACGCAGACAAGCTCTGCGAGATCCTGTCCGTCACCGACACCGCGATCGCGACCTCGGGCACCTACGAACGCGGCGGCCACGTCATCGACCCGTACACCGGCCGCGCCGCCGCGGATCTGGTGTCGGTGACAGTGCTCGGACCGGACCTCGCCACCGCCGACGCCTACGCCACCGCCGCCCTGGCGATGGGATCACGCGGAATCAGCTGGCTCGCCGAGGACACCGGGTACGCCTACAACATCGTCACCGCTACCGGGCACGTCCACCGGTCACACGACCTTCCGGCTGCACAGCGGTTCGAGCCGGATACCCGGTGAGCCGTACCCGGCCGGCGCACGACGCCCCCGCTCGCGCCGCAACCGGGAGCGACGAAAGCCGACCGCGTACTGCGCCCGAAACTCCTCACGTAGGCGAAAGCCGCTGCTGGCAGGGTCGCCGATCGCAGCGAGGCTTGGCCCGATCCGCTAGGAATCCGGGGTGTACGTGGCACCTTCGACAGGTACTCCACGCACGGAAATGATCATCTCAGAGTCCGACAAGAAGTGCGATGACACCATCGCGTCGAGTAACTGACGACGAGCGATCACGGTTCAGGCAGGAGTCCGTGCTCCGGGTTCTCGGTCGGGGCACCGTGGTCTTTCTCCTGATCACGGGGTTCGCGCTCGATCAGCACGCCCTGTTCGAACTGAGCCGCCGCACGGCGCTGGCCGCCTGCGGGACGCGCAGACCACCTACGCCGCCGCCCTCGACGGGCAGAGAGCGCAGGTGCGCCAAAGCGATCCAACCGAGGCGGCCAACCTCACCGTTGTAGCGGCGAAGATCCGCGCTCCAACCCTCAGGGAGAGGTAGGCCACTTCGTAATCTCCTGCAGCGAGACGAGCGCTAGCTAGTCACGGATTCCGTAGCCCAACGTGCCCTTCCTGATCTGGCGCGTCAGTAGTACTCGTGCAGGGTTGGCCGCAGACCCGGTCCCGGCCGGTGCGCTTGGCTTGGTACAGCGCGCGATCGGCGCGTTCCAGCAGGTGGTCGCGGGTCTGCGCGTGCTGCGGGTAGGAGACGACGCCGATGCTCGCGGTCACCAGCAGGGTGGTGCCGGCATGCACGACCGGGCACCGCGCGATCACCATCCGGAGCCGTTCGGCGACAGCCGTCGCGTCAAGCTGGTCGCTGCCCGGCAGCAGCACCCCGAACTCCTCACCGCCGAGCCGGGCCACCACGTCCACCGCCCTCAGCTCCCCCACCAGCAGGTCCGCGACGGTACGCAGGGCCTGGTCGCCGGCCGGATGGCCGTGCTGGTCGTTGACCGCCTTGAAGTGGTTCGAAGTCCAGCCTCAGCAGCGCCATCGGCGCCCCGGCCCGGCCTGCGTGCGCCAGCGCCTCGCCCATCCGGCTCTCGAAGGCGCGCCGGTTGAGCAGGCCGGTCAATGGGTCACGTGCCGCCAGTTCGGTCAGCGCCGCCTTCTGCGCGGCGATCTGGGCGGCCATGTCGTTGAAGGCGGTGGCCAGCTCCCCCAGCTCGCCACGCGAGCCGATCACGGCCCGCGCGCTGGCGTCCCCGGATGCCAGCAGGTCCGCGGCGACGGTGAGCCGCCGCAGGTCCCGGACCAGTCCGCGGGCCAGCACGTAACCCAGAGCAAGCGCGGCCGCCATACCGGTCACGCTCGCGGTCACGATGATCTGCCGCGTCTTGTCACCCGCCGCGAACAGTTGCCGGTAGAGCGGGGTGTACTCCAGCAGCACCGCGCCGACGATCTTGTCTTGCGCGGCCCGCATGGGCACCACCACCAGCTCGATGCCCTGCGGCGAGTCGGCACTGGACTCGCGGAAGGCGCGCGGATGCCCGTCGCGCATGGTCGCGGCGACCTCGCCCCCGTCGTCCCCGGTGAACAGCCGCCCCTGGTTAGGGTGGTGTGCGGGGTGATCGCGGCCCGCAGGTCACGCGGATCCACCAGTCCGTCACGGGCGACCGGTAGGACGGTCACGTCGACGCCGTGCAGGCGGTGCAGGGCGTGGCAGGTGGCCAGCACGGCGGGATGCTCGGTGGCCTGGGTGATGACATGTCGCCGGTGGCCGGGGTGGGCCAGGACGGTGCCGCGGATGGCGAGGTTGTCGGACTCCGACCCGGAGCCGGTGAACACGATCCCGGCCGGGTCGGCGCCGATCAGCGCGGCCACCTGGCCTCGGGCGGTGGCCAGTGCATCGGCGGGTGCGGTGGCGTAGTGGTGGTCGCTGGCCGGGTTTCCGAACCGGGTGTCCAGGTAGGGCTGCATCGACGCCACCACGGCCGGGTCGACCGGTGTGGTGGCGTTGTAGTCCAGGTAGATCGGCTCGCCGATCAGCGCAGGATGGCTGTTCACTCTCATCACCCTTGCACCGGTGCCGGTCGTGGCATGCGTTGGCCGCGCGGGTGTGTCTCGTACATGCGCACGGCGACGACGAGACCGGAGGCGGCGGTGATGGCCGCGATGATCCAGATCGCGGGCTGTAGGCCGAACAGGTCGGCGGTGATCCCGGCCAGGATCGCGCCGACGGCGTAGCCGAGGTCTCGCCACAGCCGGTAGACGCCGACGGCGCGGGCCCGCCAGGCGGGGTGGGCGACATCGCCGATCACGGCGAGCAGCGTCGGGTAGACCAGGGCGGTTCCGGCGCCCATGAGGACGGCGGCGACGGCCCACGGGGTGAAGCCGGTGGCGGCTGCGACGACGGCGATACCGGCGGCCTGTAGCAGCATGCCGGCGGCGATGAGCCATTTGCGGCCCCAGTGGTCCGACAGCCAGCCGGTGAGCGTCTGCCCGAGGCCCCACACGGCCGGGTACAGTGCGACGAGGACACCGATGCGGGCGACACCGATGCCTGAGGTGGCGAACAGGATCGGGTAGAGGCCCCAGGCGAGTCCGTCGTTGAGGTTGTTGACCAGCCCGGCCTGGCTGGCGGCCGACAGGGCCTTCTCTTTGAAGCTGGTGAGGGTGAAGATCTGCCGCCCGGTCAGCTCATCGTGGTCGCCGGTGTTGCGCGGGGTGTGGTTGGCGGCTTCGTGTCTGGCGTGGCCGCGGGTTTCGCGTACGAAGACGGTGGACAGGCCCAGGCCGAGGGCGGCGAAGGCGATGCCGAGGTAGAACGGGACCGGCCGCAGGCCGTGTTCGGCGGCGAGCCAGCCGGTCGCCAGGGCGGTGGCGGCCAGGGCGAGGTATCCGGCGGCTTCGTTGAGGCCCATCGCCAGGCCGCGGCGGGCCGGGCCGACGAGGTCGATTTTCATGACGATGGTGGTGGACCAGGTGAGGCCCTGGTTGATGCCGAGCAGGATGTTGGCGGCGATGACCCAGCCCCAGGACGGCGCCCAGATCAGCAGCAGCGGGACCGGCAGGCCGATGAGCCATCCTGCGACCAGCACGGGTTTGCGTCCGTAGCGGTCGGACAGGGTTCCGGCGGCGAGGTTGGTCAGGGCTTTGGTGACGCCGAACGCGACGATGAAGGTCAGCGACGCGGTGAACGCGCCGATCGCGAACACCTGGTCGGCGAGCAGCGGCAGGACGGTGCGTTCCTGGCCGATCATGGCGCCGACCAGTGCGTTGACCGCGACCAGGAGGCTGAACTGGGCGAGGTTGGCGCGCAGCCCGAGTTTGATCGCGGGCGGGTGTGCGGCGGTGGTGGTCATGCGCCCTCTTCCAGGGGGTGGCCGGTGGCTTGGGCCCAGTCGTGGGCGCCACCGTCGAGGACGGAGACGTCGGTGTGGCCTTGTCGTTGCAGCAGGGTCGCGGCGGTCATGGCGCGTTCGCCGTGTCCGCACATGACGGTCACTGGTCCCGCGCCTACCGTGCGAGCCTGCGCAGTCAGCAGGCCTAGTTCGATGTGGCGTGCGTGCGGCAGGTGCCCGGCGGCGTACTCGCTGTCTTGCCGGATGTCCAGGACGCTGCCGCGTACCTGGGCGGGCGCGGTCAGGGCGGTGGTCGCGGTCGCCTGCCCTGCGGCGGTCCAGGCGGTCATGGCGCCGGCGAGTTCGCCGACGATGCGGGTGTAGCCGATGTTGAGGGCGGGCCACAGGATGTCGGCGGCCGGCTGGTCGGGGTTGCGGACGATGACGATCGGGGTCTGCGGGTCGATGACCCAGCCGAGCCAGGTCGCGAACACCGGCCGCAGCGCGATCGAGACCGCGCCTGGGATGTGTCCGGCGGCGACATCGGCCACCGGGCGTACGTCGACAACCGCTGCACCGTCGGCGACGAGTCGGCGTACCTGGTCGACGGTCAGGCTCGCCAGCACCGGTTCGCCGGACACGACGGGTGGGCCTTGCCGGTTGGCCTCGCACAGCCGGGCGAAGTAGGCCGGGTAGGAGCCGAGACCGGCGGTCAGCAGGCGGACGAACGTGTCGGCGTCGGGGGCGGCCAGCAGCGGGTTCGTGGCCTTCTCCAGCACGATGGTGGAGGTGCGGGCGGCTCCCGGTGGGGCGGAGCAGAACGAACCCGCGCCGTGGGTCGGCCAGACCGCGGTCGCATCCGGCAGCGCGGCAAGCCGGCGCAGCGAGGCGTACTGCGCATGCGCCAGCTCCAGGGTTCGCTCCTGGCCGAGAAGGTCGGTGCGGGCTGCCGCGCCGACGATCAGCGACCCGCCGGTGAACACCCCGACGGGTGCGCTGCCGTCGTGGACCAGGAACGACAGGTGCTCATCGGTGTGCCCGGGCGTGGACAGTGCTCGCAGGGTCAGCCCGCCGACGTCGACCTCGTCGTCGTCGTGCAGACCGCGGTGGTCGAAGGCGCGCATCCCGGCGGCCGACGCCAGGATCGTCGCACCGTCGTCGGCGGCCAGCTGCACCGCGCCGGACAGGAAGTCGGCATGCAGGTGCGTGTCGGCCGCATACGCGATGCGCAGGCCGCGCCGGGCCGCAGCCCGGTGCAGGGCACGCAGGTCCCTAGGTGGGTCGACCGCCAAGCCACGGCCGTCGCCGAGGTCCAACAGGTAGGAGCTGTTGCCCAGACCTTCGTCCACCAGCGCCGTCAGCTGGTCTTCGCTCATGCCCATCTCGGCTCCTCGGTCCCGGCGACCCGCACGTCTGATACTATTCCATGGAAGTTTGGAGGACGGTGGGTATGGGTGACGCAGTTCGCAAGGCGGCGCTGTTCGAGCAGCTCGCCCGAGTGGGCAAGGCCCTGGCGTCGGGCAAGCGCCTGGAGCTGCTGGATCTGCTCGCGCAGTCCGAGCGGCCGGTCGACGCCCTGGCCACCGCCGCGGGATTGAACCTGACCACCGCGTCGGCGCACCTGCAGACCCTCAAGCAGGCCGGTCTGGTCGCCACCCGCCGCGAAGGCACGAAGATCTTCTACCGGCTCGCCGGTGACGACGTCGCCGACCTGTTCGTGCGGGCACGCGAGGTCGCCGCCGCACACCTGCCCGACGTGACCGCCGCCCGCGACGCCTACCTCGGCGGCCAGCAGATGGAGTCGATCGGCCGCGACGAGCTGCTGCGCCGGGTCGCCGCCGGGCAGGTCACGGTCCTGGACGTTCGACCGGCTGGCGAGTACGCCGTCGGGCATCTGCCCGGGGCGGTCAACATCCCCGTCGACGAGCTGCCCGCCCGCATGAGCGAACTGCCGGCCGACATCGAGGTGGTCGCCTACTGCCGCGGGCCGTACTGCGTGTTCGCCCACGACGCCGTACGACTGCTCGTACAACACGGCCGCCGGGCGGCCCGCCTCGAAGACGGCGTCATCGAGTGGCGGCTGGCCGGACAACCCGTTGCCGTCTGAAACGGGCCGCGCGATCGAGACCGGGCGACTGGTGCTGGACGCTCGCGGGCTGGCGTGCGTCCAGGTGCTGCTGCTGACACGCGCCCGCATCGTCGACTTGCCGCCCGAGTCGGCGGTGACCGTGGCGACAGACGATCCAGCCGCACCGCTGGATCTACCGGCCTGGTGCCACCTCACCGGCCACCGCTACCTCGGGCCCGTGCAGTCGGATCTGGGGCAGGCGTATCGCATCGAGCTCGCCGCGGGCGCGGCGGTAGTGGACCGCAGACGGCCGTGGGCTGTCCAGCCGTAACGTGCCACCTTGCCCACGCCCCTCGTTGCGGCTGAGGTGGCACGTTCTCGTTCGGGGTAAGGCGATCACGCCGGGACGGTACCTGGCAGGTCCCCTGGTGCCGGGTTTACCGCGTGGCGTTGCGCCGAGCACCTTCTAGCAAACCGATGAGCAGGGGCTGCTCAACCTCGATGCCCTCCGACACGCGTGCCGCGGTGTGGACCACCAGCCACGAGTCCACCAGCTGCAGCGGCCTGCCTGAACCGCCGCCGTACGTGCGCGCGTACCCGCGGGCGAACACCGCACGCCCCGCCGCCATCAGCCCACGAGATATCAGGGGTGTGCCGGGCAGTGGGTCGGCCCACCGCAGCAGCAACAGCGTTCGCGCATGGTCGGCTTCGGGTACGCCGCGTGTCGCGTTCGCCCAGTCGATGACGCTGATCCGGTCGGCAGCGACCAGTACGTTGCCGGGGTGGTAGTCGCCGTGGCACAGGCGGTCGCCGGAAGGTAGCCCGTCGAGGATCCGCATCGCGAAGTCCCGCAGCTGCGGCGGCAGGTCGGCGTCTTCGACGCGGGCGGCGAGGACCTGGCGCAGGTCGGGCAGATCTGCTGGCGCGCGGACGCCGTGGACGGCGAGGTGCGCGGCGGCCAGCGCGCGGGCCAGGGCGAGCACGCGCCACGGCCGGCGTTGCAGCAGCGCCAGCATGTCCGACCCGGCGAGGCGCTCCAGCACCAAGCCTGGCCGCCCATCCCAGTTCACGACCTCGATCAGCCGCGGGGCGACGCCGTGACCGTCGAGGTTGGCCAGTGCCGTCGACTCTGCAAGGTGCCCGAGGTAGCCGGGACGGTAGAGCTTGACGACCGCGCGGTCACCCCACGCGTACACCTCTGCCTCGCGTCCTTCTCCCAGCTTGGCCCCGATCATGCCGGCGCCTGCGGCATCGGCCAGGTGCGTCACGCGGAGACCGGCTTACGTGCGAAGACGCGTTCGACCGTGCCGGCCTTGAGTCGCTCGACTTCGACGATGTCGAACCCGGCCGCCCGCACGAGGGGTAGCTGGCGGCGGGTGAAGTGCTCGCCTGCGGCGCGGATGGTGAGCCGTTCCAGGAGCCACTGTGCGGCGTGGATCGGCGGCCAGGTGCTGGCGATGTGGTCGAGCAGCAGCAGGCGCCCGCCCGGGACGAGGACGCGGTTCATCTCACCGATCGCCGCGGCCGGGTCGGGGATCGTGCACAGCGACAGCGCGCAGACGACGGTGTCGAACGCGTTGTCGTCGAACGGCAGGGCTTCGGCGTCGCCGGTGTGCAGGTCGACGTCGCGGCGGAGGTCGGCGGCACGCTGCCTGGCGATGGCCAGCATCGCCGGGCTCAGCTCGATCCCCGTCACGGTCACGTCTGCCGGGTAGTGCGCCAGGTTGAGGCCGGTGCCGATCGCGACTTCCAGGACCCGGCCGTGGGCGCGGGAGCCGAGCCATTCCCGGCCCCCACCGAACTGGATCTTCTCGAAGAACGCGATCTGCTTGTCGTAGCTGGGTGCGGTCTTCTCCCAGACGCGTAGGACTTTGGCGGTCTGGTCCGGTGCTGTGCTCACGATGTCCTCCAGCCGATGAAGGTGATGTCAGGCGGTGGGTGGCAGGCAGTCGAAGCCGGTGTTGGCCGCGGCGGCGGTGATGACTCCGGCGATGACGTGGCGGACCCGGTCAGCGGCCAGATCCGGGTCGGGCTGCCCGGCGTCGAGCCAGGCGATGATCGCCTCGATCGCCGCGGTCGGGGCCAGCTGTGCCGCCCACCGCGCCCACGCCGCATCGACGACGACCTTCGAGATCTGCAGGTGTGCGGCCTCGGTGATGTCGGCCCGGAACTGCTCCGCGAGGGCCTTGAACTCCGATTCCCGGGCTGCGTGCACGAACAGCAGCCGGAATCCGGCCGGTTCGGCGATCGCAGCCTTGAGCAGCCCGTCGATGCTGGCGTCGGTGAACCCGCCCACCGGCTCGGCCACATGGTCGCTCAGCACGGCACAGAACCGGTCCAGAACCGCCTGGTACAGGTCGGTCTTGGAGTCGAAATGCCGGTAGAGGATCACCCGGGTCACGCCGGCCTCGGCGGCGATGTCGTCCAGGCCGGTGGCGGTGAACCCGTTGCGGGCGAACGCCTCCGTCGCCGCCGCGAGGATCTGCTCGCGGCGCTGCGCCCGCGGCAGCCGCCGCACGGGCTCGGACTTGTCCCCCGCCATGACCGCCCTCTCACCTTTGTTGACTCCGGAGTGTACTTATGCCTATGTTTATTTTCAAGTAAACAATAGTCGCGATGGAAGGCTTGATCACCACCGTGGACGGGGTGGTGAAGCAGTTCCGCGGCGGGGCCCTTGGACGGGCTGAGCCTGGCCATGCCGCGCGGCGTCGTCTACGGGCTCCTCGGACCCAACGGCGCCGGCAAGACAACCTTGATCCACATCCCGGCCACCCTCTGCGTCCCGATTCCGGCACCGTCTGCGTCGCCGGGTTCGAAGCGGCACGAGACCGGCGGGCGGTTCGTGAGCGCTCGGCCTGGCCGGGCAGCAACTTGCTCAGTTCGCGCTGGGCCAGCGGGCCAGCTCGCGTGGGCACGCTGGCCGCAGGCGAACGTCAGCGCTGCGGCAGACGAACTCGTTCCTGCGCAGGCCTCACCGCCGGCCTGGACGCCGAGCTCGCCGCGCCGAGACACCGCGCCTGATAGCCCGCGTTCAGTGCGTGCGCGGGGCGTACATGATGACGGCGACGCCGATCAGGCAGATCGCGGCGCCGATGATGTCGTAACGGTCGGGCCGGAACTTGTCCACGACCATTCCCCATGCCAGGGAGCCGGCGACGAACACCCCGCCGTAGGCGGCCAGGATCCGACCGAAGTGCACGTCCGGCTGGAACGTGGCCACGAACCCGTACGCGCCCAGCGCGATGAATCCGGCGGCGATCCACCACAGGCCGCGGTGCTCGCGCCAGCCCTGCCAGACCAGCCACGCCCCGCCGATCTCCAATAGCGCGGCAAGGGCGAACAGCAGGACAGAGCGGGCGACGAGCATGCGCCAGAGCCTAACCGTGCTCAGGAAGGCTGCGAGCAGGAGCAGGTGCCGCCGGCGCAGCCGCTGGCGTGGGCGGTGCGCCGCCGGGTCGACCACCACCATGCCAGTGCGGTGGCCGCAGCGAGCGCGACCGCGATGCCGGGCATGATCTGCCCGAGTGCTGCCCAGCCGGCGCCGCCGAGGATGCCCGCGGCCAGCAGCAGTGGGATGGCGCAGCATAGGGCGCAGGCAAGGCCCATGAGTCCGCCGAGTCCGCTGGGAAGTATCCGGCGCAGTCTGTTGGTCATTTGGTGTCTCCGTGGTGGAGGGCGGCGAGGGGGATGGGGCAGCAGTCGGTGGTGGCGCAGGTGGTCAGGTCGTCGCAGCCGGCGTCGAGGGCGGTGCGCAGGCTGGCGGCGATGGTCTGCAGGTCGGCGATCTTCGTCTCGATCTCGACGAGTTTGTTCGCGGCGCGGCGTTGCAGGCTGGTGTCGGGTCGGCGGCCGTGGCGGTGGGTGCCCAGGTCGACGAGTTCGGCGACCTCGTCGAGGGTGAACCCGAGCCGCTGCGCGGTCTTGATCACCCGTAGCAGGGTCAGGGCCTCGGCCGGGTACAGCCGGTGCCCGCCTGGTGTGCGGGCCGGTTCGGCGAGCAGGCCGCGGCGTTCGTAGTAGCGCAGCGTCTGCAGGTTCACCCCGGCTGCGTGGGCCAGTTCCCCGCTGCGAAGACCTGTGTTCACCGGTGCCCGCGCAGGGCGTCGGCGCTGCGGCTGACGGTCGAGGTCACCCGGGCCCGGGTCGGCGTCATCGCCTCCGAGTACTACAACGGCGGCCGCACCCAGGAGATCAACTCGCTGCTGTCCACGGGGTCACCCGCAAAGTTCGCCCAGCAGTTGTCGATTCTGACCCAACTGGCCCACGCCAAGCAGCAGGAGATCGCCAAGACGACCGAGGTGAAGGCCGAGTTCGACGAGCAGAAGGCCGCTCTCGACCAGATCATCGCCGACCAGGCGAAGAAGGACGCCGACATGGCGGCCAAGAAGAAGACCATCGAGGCCGACATGGAGCGGCTTGCCGCCCTGCGACTCAAGGCCTACGGCAGCGGCGGCCCCGGCGGCTCGCTGAAGATCGGCAACCTGTGCCCGGTGCCCGCACTCGGCACGCAGGACAACACGTCCAGCAAGGGCAACACCGCGGCGCTTGCCGCGTGCATGCAGATCAGCAAGACGTACGTGTTCGGGTCCAACGGCCCGAATACCTTCGACTGCTCAGGCCTGACCCAGTGGGCGTGGGCGAAAGCCGGCGTGGAGCTGACCCACTACACCAAGGCCCAGTGGACCGAGGGCAAGCGGGTGAGCACCCCCATCGTCGGCGACCTGGTCTTCTTCTACCCCAACGACGGCCTGCACCACATGGGCATGTACGTCGGGAAGGTCAACGGCAGGCGGGTCATGGTTCATGCACCGCACACCGGCGACGTCGTGCGCATGCAGTACATCGACGTCATGCCGCTGGCCGGATACGTACGCCCGAGCTGACGGTAACCGCTGCGTGCGGTCATCGGTCTGGTTCAAGCAGCGGCGATCCTGGCCACCGGTCTGGGCAACCGACCGGTTGCCGGGCTTGATCACCGCAATCGTCGCCTGGTCCTTGACCGCACTCCCACCCAGTGATCAAGAATGTCGGTTTGTGTCGACGAACCCGTCCCGGTGCCTGGTACGCATCAGGTTGGAACACGCTGGTGCAACGGGTATTTACGCCGGGTCGGGCACCAGGGGCGTGCTCGATGGGCCTGGGCTCGCCGCAGATGGCGACTCGGCAGGCCTCGGCGACGGGGACGGCGACGGGCTGGCCGCAGCGGTCGGCGAGCTGCTCGCCGAGGGCGAGGAACTAGCCGACGGCCGCGGCGATGTGGTCTGCGTCGGCCCCGGGCCGCTGGTCTGTGTCGGGGCGGGCTGGTTGGGGGCCGGCAGCGCGTCCACCACCCGGGTGGCGAAGTCGACAGAGCTCAGGTTGACAGTCGAGATCCTTACGACATCGCCGGTAGTGCGTGCCTGTACCACACGGCCGTCGCCCATGTACATGGCGACATGGTGGATGGTGCGCCAATCGGCCGGATCGGTGGCGTAGAAGAGCAGGTCACCCGGCAGCAGTGCGCTCTTGCTGACCGTCTTGTGCCGGGTCCCGTAGTACTGGTCCTTGGCGACTCGGTTGAGCCTGACGCCGGACGAAAGGTACGACGCCAGCATCAAGCCGGAGCAGTCATAGGTGCTAGGGCCCTCGTCGCCCCAGCGGTAGGGCTTGCCGCGCTGGCTGAGCGCGAACATGACAGCCTGGCGCGCCTTTGTGTGCGCGACCAGTCCGGCGTTGCTCTTCCCGGCGTCGTATCCCCCGAGGTTCTGCTGCTCGAGCTCGCGCAGGCGGTCGGCTTCGGACTGGAGCTCGGCGAGGCGCCGCTTCAGCTCCAGGAAGGCGACCTCCTTGCGCTTGAACTCTGTCTCCACCGCCATCACCGCCGAGGAGGACTGCTGCTCGGCGGTGATGGCGGCGGTGAGCACCGTGTAGGCCTGGCGCTCTTCCTGTTGGGCGCGCGCGAGGTCGTTGAGCACGGCCTCGGTCTCCGGCGTCGCCTCAGTCCGCGGGATGAGCTGTTCCAGTTCGTTGAGCGAGTCGCCCAGCCGCGGCGGGGCCTTGACCGCGGCCTGGTAGGCGGCGACCGCTGCGGCCTCGGCTGCGTTCTTGGCCTCGCGCAGGGTGTCGGCGGTGGCCCGCCAGGCGTAGTCGGCCATGGCCTTGGCCACGAGGGCGTTGGTGTACGTCTGGTAAAGCTCGCTGCGGCGCGCGCCGAGCACGGACAGTTCCAGCTCGGCGGCGGTGTACTGGGCCATCAGCACGGCCTGGGCGGTCGTCGGCTGGGTGCGGGGCTGGCTCAGCGAGCCGAACGGCAGGGCCGGCAGACCGTCGGGCTGCGGGCGAGCGCCCGCGTCCGGGATCGACGTGATGTTCGAACCGACGGGCGCCTCGGCGCCGGCAGGCACGGCGACGCCGCCTGCGATGAGCGCGCTCAGAACAGCGCTGCCCAGCGCGACCTGGCTCTGCCGTCGAGTCTGTCCACTTCGGTGCTTGGACATCAGTGGCCCGCCCTCCCCTGGTTGGTCCCACGATGTTCCTACCGGAAGTGGGGATCTGTGTCGACCTTTTCGCGCTGGTGCTAACAAGCTGTACAACAGCTGTGAGGGCACCTCCGGTTGATGCCGCGACGGCATCGCAGGCGTCCAGTTGTTGGCGTCGTCGGTGGTCAAGTCCTCATGGCCTGTGCACGGCATCAGCCGCTGCCGCCGCGCGCCGTGCCGCCGCGTTTGGTGGCGAGAACGCATTTGCTTACGATCTTGTGCGCAATAGTTGAAGTCGCGCGATGAGCCACTCCGGCCGTTTCACCAGGTGATGGTGCGGTCAGAGACCAGGGCTGCGACGGCGTTGACGGTCTGCGGGAGGAGTTCGCGTCGTCCGGTGAAGCGCTGCAGGACCCGCCACCACTTCAGTTCGGCGATGGCGTGCTCGACGGCGATCCGACGGCTGGACTGCTGCTTGCGCTTGTGCTCGTAGGCGATCACGTAGGGTTCCCAGGCTCCTGGACGTAGCTTCAACGGCGGTGCCTCGACCTGGCCGGGATGCTTCTTGGCCAGGCCCTGGTATCCGGAGTCCACAAGGATCCTCACCTGTGGGTACGCCTCCAGCAGCGCGTCGATGCCTTCGACGCGGACCGCGGTGTGGTCGTGGACCCGGCCGGGGCGGTGAGTGCCGCACCACAGGGTCGCGCCGGTCTCGTCGCTGATCACCGTGCTTTTGATCGTGTTTTGGCGGGCCTTGCCTGACACGAACGCCTTGCGTCCGCCCCGGCCCGCCCGCGGTCGGCGGACCCTGATCTCGGTCGCGTCCATCCGTAGCGTCACGCCCTCGGCCGCGGCGTAGGCGAACACGTCGGCCAGGGTCCGCAGTCGCACTCCGGACGGGGTCGCGAATCCCCGCCCGGCCAGTAGCGGCCGGACCTGCCCGATCGCCCGGGTCACGGTGGACCGGTCCACGCCGAACGCCACGGCGAGGGCGTCATGCGACAAGCCGGTGCGCAGGTGCGCGAGGGTGATCACCGCCCGGTCAGCCAGCGTCAGCGCGAACCGCCGGCCCGCGCCTGCCGCACGCTGACGGTGGCCACCGCGCCGGGCGTACAGCCGGCCCTCCCGGCCGGCGACCCACGCTGGGCCTACCTCGGCCAGAACCAGACGCAGATGATGCCGGGAGATACCCGTGAACACCGGATGGCTGAAAACTCGGCGGGCCTAGCGACGCGACATCCAAAGAGGATCTGCGACCGGATCAGGAGCCGCCACCGTCAGCTATTGAGCACAAGATCGTTAGCTCAGGCCCGCAGCGACGTCACCATCAGCGGATCTGGCAGGGCGCTGCATCAGCGCCCTGCAGGGCGCAGGCGGGCTGACGGCGATCGCCGCCGTCAACCCGCCTGTATCGCGGTCGCACACGCCGCGCTGCGCCCCGGCCTTCCGGCCTGCTTCAGGCGGCAGCCGCCGCGGTGGCAGGTGTACGCGCGGGTTGCGGGGCCGGCGGGGTGTGCCGGCGCAGCAGCAGCGCGTTGAAGGTGACGATGATCGTGGAGGCGCTCATCAACAGGGCCGCCCACTGCGGCTGCAGCAGGATCCCCAGACTCGTGTAGAAAACTCCGGCGGCGACCGGAATGGCGAGCAGGTTGTAGATCGCGGCCCAGAACAGGTTCTGCTTGATCTTCTTGCGGACGGCGCGGGCGATGCTCAGGGCGTAGGCGACGTCGGCGGGGTTGTCACGGATCAGCACGACGTCAGCGGTCTCCACGGCCACGTCGGTGCCGGCGCCGATCGCTATGCCGATGTCGGCCTGCGCCAGGGCGGGGGCGTCGTTGACGCCGTCGCCGACCATCGCGACCTTCGCGCCGGCCTGCTGCAGCTTGGTGATGTGGCCGGCTTTGTCTGCGGGCAGTACTTCGGCGATGACGGTGTCGATGCCCAACTGCCGGGCCACCGCCTCGGCGGTGGAGCGCTGGTCACCGGTCAGCATCACCGTGCGTACCCCTGCGGCGTGCAGCGCTGCGATCGCGGCCTTGGCGGAGTCGCGGATCGGGTCGGCGACCGCGACGACGCCCAGCGCACGGCCGTCGGCCGCCACGTACATGGCGGTCTTGCCGTCGGCGGCCAACCCCAGCGCGGCATCGGCCAGCCCGCTGATGTCGACGTTGTCGCGCTGCATGAGCCGGGCGTTGCCGATGAGGACCTTGCGGCCCTCGACGGTGGCCTGGACGCCGTGGCCGGGGACCGAGTCGAAAGCCTCGGGCGGGTTGACGGTGATGCCGCGCTGGCGGGCGGCGTCGACGATCGCCGCGGCGAGGGGGTGCTGGGACGGCTGGTCGGCACCGGCAGCCAGGCGCAGCAGTTCTTCCTCGGTGACGCCCTCGGCGGGTACGAGGTCGGTGACGGTGGGTTTGCCGGCGGTCAGGGTGCCGGTCTTGTCGAACACGACCGTGTCGATACCGGCGGTCATTTCTAGGGCGGTGGCGTTCTTGAACAGCACCCCGCCGCGCGCGCCCTGCCCGACGCCGACGGTGATCGCGGTCGGGGTGGCCAACGCGAGGGCGTCGGGGCAGGCGATGACGATCGCCGACACCGCGGCGGTCAGCGCGAACCCGACGCCGTGTGCGCCCCACAGCATCCACGCCGCGAAGGTCAGCGCGCCCGCGGCGAGGGCGACGTAGACGAGGTGCTTGCCGGCGGTGTCGGCCAGCCGCTGCGCGGGGGCCTTGGATGCTTGGGCGTTGCGGACCATCTGCACGATGCGGGCCAGTGCGGTGTCGGCGCCTACCGCGGTGGCGGTGAACGTGAACGCGCCGGTGGTGTTGATGGTGCCGCCGACCACCGGGTCACCGGGCCGCTTGACGACCGGCACCGGCTCCCCGGTGATCATCGACTCGTCGACGTAGGACTCCCCGTCGGCGACGGTGCCGTCAACGGGAATCTTCGCGCCCGGCTTCACCACGATCACATCACCGGTGACCACCTGGTCCAGGGGGATCTCGGTGTCCTGGCCGTCGCGGCGCACGATCGCCGTAGGCGGTGCCAGTTGCAGTAGCGCCTCCACGGCGCGGCCGGTCGCGAAGCGTGAACGCATCTCCAGCCAGTGCCCGAGCAGGCTCAGCGTGGTCAGCATCGCGGCGGCTTCGAAGAACACCTCGTGCCCGCCGAGCAGGGTCGAGGCGACGGAGTACAGGTAGGCCACCAGGATCCCGACGGCGATCAAGGTCATCATGGTGACCTCGCCGTGACGCAGCGAGCGGGCCGCCGAGGAGATGAACGGCCAGCCGCCCCACCACACGACGGGGGTGGCCAGGATCAGCCCGAACCAGCCCATGGACAGTCCGAACGGCGGCTGCGACGGGAAACCGAACACCTCCCCGATCGGGGAGAACAACACGATCGGGACAGTGAGGACCGCGCTGATGACGAAGCGGCGCAGCATCGAGGCGACCATGTCCGCGCCGTGTCCGGCGTGCTCGTCATGGCCTGCGTGCTCGTCGTGGCCGGCCGGGTGGGCCTGGTCAGCGGCAGGCGGGTGCTGCATCGTCGCCGTTGCCGAGTGGTGGGCGTGGCCGCTGGCCGGGTCGTCGGCCGGCCGGCCGGCGGCCGAGGTGTGGCTGGGGTGGTGGGCGTGGGCGTGCGGCTCGTCGGGATGGCCGGCGGCCGGGTGCCCAGGCTGGCAGCACGAGGCCGGGCAGTCGGTGCATTCGCAGTCGTAGCCGCGTCCGCGCAGCATCACCTGGATGGAGACGGCGTCGGTTCGGGCCGGGTCGTAGCCGATGTGCAGGACAGAGCGGGTGCGGTCGGCCACCGCGGTCGTGATGCCGGGCTGTGCAGTGAGGAACCGTTCGACGGCGGCCAGTTCGGTGGCGCAGAAGCAGAAGTCCAATGCGATCTCGGCGACATGGGCACCCTGTGCGCTGTCGTGGGTTTGGTGGTCTTGGCCGGCGTGTTCGTGTCTCATCGCGGTTCCCCAGTCCCGTCTTTGCTAGATCCACTTCCGAAGATACCCCGTGGGGGTAAGTCGGGCGCGGGATTTGATCAATATTTGGCAGGCTCGCTGGTTGCGTTTGTCAACCCCGTGGCGGGCAGCGCGGTGTCGCCGGCTGCCCGCCGCCGGCGAGCGGTCAGGCTCGTGCGTGGACCGCGTCGGCTTCCTGCTCAGCGGTCTTCTGTTCTGTTGTGGCCTGCTTGGAGGTGGGCGATGGTGTGCGCAGGGTGATGGCGGCCAGCACGGCGGCCGCGGCCGCGATGACGGCGGCGCCGCTGAACGCGGCGGAGAATCCGCCGGTCAGTGCCTCGGGGTCGCCGAGTGCGGTGGCGCCATGGGAGGCGGCCAGGGCGGTCATCGCGGCCAGGCCGAGTGCCGAGCCCACCTGGTAGCTGGTGTTGACCAGGCCGGAGGCCAGGCCGCCGTCGGCCGGGGGTGCGGCGGAGATCGCCGTGCCCAGCGACGGGATGAACGCCAGGGCGATGCCGGTCGCGGCGACCAGCGAGGCTGGAAGGACGTCGGCGGTGAAGCTGCCATCGGCGCGGACTAGGGCCAGCCAGCCGATGCCTGCGGCCAGGATCGCCAGCCCGGTGACGGTGGCGGCCTTCGGGCCGAACCGGGCGATGACCCGCGGCGCGAGGGTGATCATGGCGGCCATGATGAGCAGGGTCATCGGCAGCAGCGCCGCACCTGCGGGCAGGGCGCTGTAGCCGAGGACCTGCTGCAGGTAGAGGTTGAGGAAGAACCACATCGGGATCCAGGCCGCGCCCAGCAGCGCCTGGGCGAGGTTGGCCGCAGTGAGATTCGGTGCCCTTAGCAGCGACAGGCGCAGCAGCGGCACCCGCCGCACCCCCTGGATGATCACGAAGGTGGCCAGAAGAGCGGTCGCGGCGCCAAGCACGGCCCAGGTGTAGGGCGAGGTCCAGCCGCGTTCGGGCGCGGCAACGATGCCGTACACCAGTGCGGCCAGGCCCGCCGTCACGGTCAGCGCGCCGGCCCAGTCGACGCTGCCGCGAGCCCGGGTACCTGCCGGCATCAGCGCCGGGGCGGCGATGACGGCGGCGACGGCGACCGGGATGTTGAGGTAGAAGATCCACGGCCAGGACAGGTACTGGGTGATCAGGCCGCCTAGGAACACCCCGGCGGTGCCGCCTGCCGGGGCGGCCGCGCCGTACAGAGCCAGGGCACGCGTCAGCTCGCGCGGGTTGGCACCGAACAGCATCATTAGCAGTGTCAGCGACGACGGTGCGATCAGCGCGGCGCCAGCGCCCTGCACCCCGCGGGCGGTCAGTTCGGTGGTTACGTCTCCGGCGGCGCCGGCGGCTGCGGAGCCGGCGAGCAGGATCAGCCAGCCCGTGATGAACATGCGCCGGGCGCCGAACAGGTCGGACAGGCGCCCGCCGAGCAGCAGCAGGCCGCCGAAGGCGATGACGTAGGCGTTGAACACCCAGGACAGGTTCTGCTGGGTGAAGCCGAGCTGGTCCTGAATGTGGGGCAGGGCGACGCCGATTATCGACGTGTCCATGATGACCATGAACTGCGCGGCGGCGATAAGCGCCAGGGCCCACCAGCGCCGCGGTTGCGTTGACATGACTTCGGGTCCCTTCAGGGTGCCGGCCGTGTGGGGCCGGCGTGTTCTAGGGGTGTGCGGTGTAGCCGGCGGCGGCGACGGCCGCGGTGATGTCGGCCTGGGTCGCGGTGCCGGCGACGGTGAGCGTGGCGGTGGCCAGATCGACCGTGGCGTCGGTGACGCCGGGCACGGCGCGGGCGGCGGCGGTGACGCGGGCGGCGCACGAGCCGCAGGTCATGCCCTCGACCGTGAAGACATTGCCGGCGGCCTGGGTCGTGGTGCCCGCGGTATTGCAGGCGTTGTCGCTGCTGCAGCAACCCATGACGAAACTCCTCTCAGATACCCATACCCGGTGGGGGTATCGGTCTTCGGCGAACGTAGCATACCCCCGGGGGGTTTCGCTATAGTGGTGTCATGACGACGCAGCCGCACACCCCGACCCAGGCGACCACCGCCGCCCCGACCCGCGGCTACACCGCGACAAAGGACCAGCTACTCACCCGTATCCGCCGCATCGAGGGACAGGTGCGCGGCATCGAGAAGATGGTCGAGGACGACCGCTACTGCATCGACGTCCTGACCCAGATCTCGGCGATCCAGGCCGCGCTGGACAAGGTCGGATTGGGTCTGCTGGACGGGCACGCCCGCCACTGCATGCACGAGGGCGCCGAGCAGGGCCGTTCGGATCAGATGGCCACCGAGATGATGGCCGCGGTCGGGCGGCTGATGAAGCGCGGCTGAACGCGCCACCGCGTCGTCGAGGCGGGCGCCGGGTGCTGACCGGCGCCCGCCGCGTGCTGCTACTTGAGCCGGTCCTTGATCTGCTGCAGCATGGCGATCTCGGCCGTCTGATCCTTCTCGATCTTCGCCGCGAGCTCCTTGGCCGCCGGGTCGGAGCCCTCGGCCTGCTCGGTCTTGGCCATGGTGACCGCGCCCTGGTGGTGGGCGATCATCATGGCGACGAACTCGCGGTCGAACGCCGCACCCGACATGGCCTCCAGGGCGGCCATCTGCTCGTCGGTCATCATGCCGGGCATGGCGGCCATGTTGCCCATGTCGTGGCCGGGCATGGCAGTGGGCTGGCCCCACGCGGTCAGCCAGCCGGTCATGAGCTCGATCTCCGGACCCTGGGCGGTCTTGATCTGCGTGGCGAGCTGGGCCACCTGCGGGTCGACGGCCCGGGTCGCGGCCAGTTCGGCCATCCGTACTGCCTGCTGGTGGTGCGGGATCATGCCCTGGGCGAACGTGATGTCGGCGTCGTTGTGGGTCGAGCCGGCAGACACCGACGGCGCCGGGGCGCCGGTGTGCCCGCTGGTGCCGTGCTGCCCGGAAGAGGAGCAGCCGGCCAGGGCGAGTACGGCGGTGGCGAGCGCGGCCAGGCCGAGGCGGCCGAGGTGGGTCTTTACGGACATGGTGAAGCCTTTCATCGGGGTCTTTCGGACATGGCGAACCTGCGGCCCGCAGGGGGCCGCCGGTCTGGTCCTATGTCCGTGACACCGACAGTTGCGCCAGACGTACGCGCAGCGGTACCGGCGGTGGGCCTCGAGACAGGCCGTGTCCGCCGCGGCGGGGCCGCGGTCGGTCGAGGCGATGCCGGGCCTGTCTGCGCAGCCATATGACCGCCAGTACGAGCGCGACCAGTGCCGACAGCACGGCGAGGCAGATACTGAACGCCTGCCACGGGTCGTGGTCGCCGCAGCCGTCGCAGGTGCGGTGGTCGGCAGTGGGCATCGCCGCGGTGTGGCCGTCGACTGCCGCGGCGGCGGCCGGCGGGTGGAGCTTTGCGGCGTGGTGGTTCTGGTGGTGGGCGCCGTGGCCGAAGGTGTGCATGAAAGCGAGCCCGAGTACCACTGCGATCAGCAGGGCTCGGGGCACCGCCTGGCGCACGCCTGTCACCACACCTCCACCGTAGGCATCGGGCTGCCCGCCTGGGGCTGAACAAGTGTGCGGGCAGGGTCGCACGGCCGTTTCGATGATACCCACCGGGGGTAATCTGGTGGAGCGATCGTCGGGAGGTGGCCACGTTCGCCACTGGCGCCGGTGCTGGATCCATCCCACCCGAGGTGGTGCTAGGCACGGCACTGACCAGGTTCGTGAAGGAGTGCGTACGCTGCGCCGGGGCGTGTACCGCGTGCGCGGATGCGTGCCTGTCCGAGCAGTTGGCGGTCGATCTAGTCGACTGTATCGGCCTGAACTTCCACTGCGCCGATGTGTGCGAGGCCACAAAACGGATGCTGTCGCGGCGGATGGGTGTCGACCCCCACCTGACGCGAGCACGGCTGGAAGTTTGCGCGCTGCGTGTGCAAGGTGTGCCGCCGAGTGGGAGCGGCACGCTGGCGCGCACGGCCAGTGCCTGGTCTGCGCGCACGCCTGCCGCGCACGCGAGCAGGCCTGCCGGCAGCTGCTGGCGGCGCTGGGCTGACCCGGTCGCAGGCACGCCTGCCCGCTGGTCGGAGTTCGGTCGGGAGTATGCGTGCCCGGTTGCAGACCTGCTGTCTGGGTTAGCGCGCGCTGTGACCGGGACCATCCCCACACCCTTAACAAACCCCTGGGGGGTATGCTACGGTCACCATATCTGATACCCCGAGGGGGTATCACGGTCGAAGGAGTTTCGTGATGGAGACCGTCTACACCGTCAAGGGCATGACCTGCGGCCACTGCGTCAACTCGGTCAGCACCGAGATCGGCAAGATCGACGGTGTGACCGGGGTACAGGTCGACCTCGCATCCGGCACCGTGACGGTGACCAGCACCGGGGCGCTGGCGAACGCAGCTGTCGCGGCCGCGGTCGACGAGGCGGGCTACGAGCTGACGGGAGCACAGTCATGAACACTCCGCTCAAGCTCGGGCTGTTCGGCCTGAGCCTGGCCGCGGTGTTCGCAGTGGCGTTCGGGGCCGGCAACCTGGCCGGCCCCGCGCCCGCAGCCGACACCCGACCGCATGAGCCGTCTGGTCATGGCGCACACGCCGAACCGACCGCATCCGCGCCGGGCGCGCAGGTACCCGGCGGTCTGCAGGTCGCGCAGGACGGCTACCGGCTTCATCCGCTCACCGCGACCCTGACCACGCAGGCAGCCCAGCCGCTACGTTTCAAGATCGTGGGCCCGGACGGGGCCGCCGTCACGGACTACACCCCGACCCACGACAAGGACCTGCACCTGATCGTCGTGCGCCGCGACCTGTCCGGCTTCCAGCACGTGCACCCGGCGCTTGGCGCCGACGGCGTGTGGTCGATACCGCTGCAGGTCCCGGCCGCAGGCCAATACCGGCTGTTCGCCGACTTCCAGCCCGCCGGCCGCGACAAGCCGCTGACCCTGGGCGCCGACCTGCCCGCAGCGGGCAACTACCAGCCACTGCCACTGCCGGTCCCGGCACGCACCGCCGCCGTCGACGGCTACACCGTCACCCTCGACGACGACCTGGTCCCGGGCACCTCGTCGAAGCTGACCCTGTCCGTCGCCAAGGACGGCGTACCGGTTACCGACCTGCAGCCCTACCTGGCCGCCTATGGCCACCTCGTCGCGCTGCGCGACGGCGACCTGGCCTACCTGCATGTTCACCCCGACGGCTCCCCCGGCGACGGACGCACCCCGGCCGGGCCGCAGATCGTCTTCTACGCCGAGGTCCCCTCGGCCGGGGCCTACCGGCTGTTCCTGGACTTCCAGCACAACGGCGTCGTGCGCACCGCGGCGTTCACCGCGGTCGCGGGGCCCGCCTCCGCAGCGTCCGCGCCCACACCAGCGCCGAGCGCTCCCGCGCCAACGCCAAGCGCCACGCACGCACACGAAGGAGGGCACTGATGAGCACCGACAGCAAGCCGCTCGCCTACGCCACCCAGCAGATCGAGCTCGCCATCGGCGGCATGACCTGCGCCTCGTGCGCCGCGCGGATCGAGAAGAAACTCAACCGCCTCGACGGGGTCACCGCGACCGTCAACTACGCGACCGAGAAGGCGTCGGTGACTTTCGACGACACCGTCACCACCGACCAGCTCATCGCCACGGTCGAGGCCACCGGCTACACCGCCGCGCTGCCCGTCGCCGAGCCGGACGCCGACGCCGAACCGGTCGACGAACTCGCCGGACTGCGCCGGCGACTGTGGACGTCTGTCGTGCTCGCGGTGCCGGTGGTGGTCCTGGCCATGGTGCCTGCGTGGCAGTTCACGAACTGGCAATGGCTGTCGCTGACCCTGGCCGCGCCGGTCGTGGTCTACGGCGGGGCGCCGTTTCACCGGGCGGCCTGGACGAACCTGCGCCACGGCGCGGCCACCATGGACACCCTGATCTCGGTCGGCACCCTGGCCGCGTTCGGGTGGTCGCTGTGGGCGCTGTTCTTCGGCACGGCCGGCATCGCCGGTATGACGCACCCGTTCAGCTTGTCGATCAGCCGGACGGACGGGGCGGGCAACATCTATCTCGAGGTCGCCGCTGCGGTGACCGTGTTCATCCTCGCCGGGCGCTACTTCGAGGCTCGGTCCAAGCGCCGGGCCGGCGCGGCCCTGCGGGCACTGCTGGAGCTGGGCGCCAAAGACGTCACGGTGCTGCGCGATGGCCGCGAGCAGCGCATTCCGGTCGCTCAGCTGGCCGTCGGGGATGTGTTCGTGGTCCGGCCCGGCGATAAGATCGCCACGGACGGCACCGTCACCGACGGTGCCTCCGCGGTGGACGCCTCGATGCTCACCGGAGAGTCCGTGCCGGTAGAGGTCGGCCCCGGCGATGCCGTGGTCGGCGCGACCGTCAACGTCGGCGGCCGCCTGGTCGTGCAGGCCACCCGCGTCGGCGCGGACACGCAGCTGGCGCAGATGGCCCGGCTGGTCGAGCAGGCCCAGACCGGTAAGGCCGCCGTCCAGCGGCTCGCGGACCGGATCTCGGCCGTGTTCGTCCCGATCGTCATCGCTCTCGCGGTGGCCACACTGGGGTACTGGCTCGGCACCGGCGACGGCGTCGCGGCCGCGTTCACCGCCGCCGTCGCCGTACTGATCATCGCGTGCCCGTGCGCCCTGGGCCTGGCCACGCCGACCGCGCTGCTGGTCGGCACCGGCCGCGGCGCCCAGCTGGGCATCCTCATCAAAGGCCCCGAGGTCCTCGAGTCCACGCGTCGGGTCGACACCGTGGTCCTCGACAAGACCGGCACCGTCACCACCGGCCGCATGACCCTGGTCGACGTCTTCACCGCCGAAGGCACCAGCCGCGAGCAGGCGCTGCGCCTGGCGGGCGCCGCCGAGGCAGCCTCGGAGCACCCGATCGCCCAGGCGATCGCCGCCGCGGCCGCGCAGGCCGGGCCGCTGCCGCAGGTGAGCGGGTTCGCTAACACGCAGGGCTTGGGCGTCACCGGCACCGTCGACGACGTCGCTGTAGTCGTCGGGCGGGCGGCGCTGCTGGCCGAGCACGGCCTGCAGATCCCGGCCGAGCTCGACCGGGCACGTCAGGCCGCCGAGACCGCGGGGCGCACTGCGGTGCTGGCCGGCTGGGACGGCGCCGCGCGGGCGGTGTTCGCCGTCGCCGACGTCGTCAAGCCCACCAGCGCAGCCGCGGTGGCAGGGCTGCGCGCCCTGGGGCTGACGCCGGTGCTGTTGACCGGCGACAACACCACGGTCGCGAAGGCGATCGGCGCGGAGGTCGGCATCGACCAGGTGATCGCCGAGGTGCTGCCCCAAGACAAGGTCGACGTCGTCAAGCGGCTGCAGCAGCAGGGCAAGGTCGTGGCGATGGTCGGCGACGGCGTCAACGACGCCGCCGCCCTCGCACAGGCCGACCTCGGCCTGGCCATGGGCACCGGCACCGACGCCGCGATCGAGGCCGCCGACCTCACCCTGGTCCGCGGCGACCTGATGGCCGCAGTCGACGCGATCCGGCTGTCGCGGCGCACCCTTGCCACGATCAAGACGAACCTGTTCTGGGCGTTCGCCTACAACGTCGCCGCACTGCCGCTGGCCGCCCTGGGGCTGCTCAACCCGATGATCGCCGGGGCGGCGATGGCGCTGTCGTCGGTGTTCGTCGTATCGAACAGTCTGCGGCTGCGCGGATTCAAGACCGTCACCGCACGTCCCTGACCGCGCCAGCGCCGGTGGCGCCGTCCGAGTCCGGGCGGCGCCACCGGCGCACCATCGTGTGAAAGGCAGCATCCCCCGTGCCCTCCCCTACCACCGCGGCAAGCACCTGCCGGGTCGTGCTGTGCCGCGGCTGCTGCTGCGGCACCACCGGCAAACATCCCGACACCGACCACCAACTGCAGGCCGACCAGTTGCGCCACGCCCCGGGTATCGACCTGATGGTCACCGGCTGCCTGGGCAACTGCGAACGCAGCAACACCGTCGTGGTGCTGCCCAGCCCTGCCGGCCGTGCCGCGGGCGGCCGAGTCACTTGGCTCGGGCGAATCCTCGACGCCACACTGACACAGTCCGTCGCCGACTGGATCGCCGCAGGCGGCCCCGGACTTGCCGAACCGCCGGACCGGCTGGCCCCACACGTCCAGGCACCGGGGCGGCGCATCGCCGCCGCGCCCGCCCCGGCCGATGCACGCTGATCCCACCCAGGCGCAGCGGCAGCCCACGGCCCCGAGCACCCCGTATCCTGTGGCCATGCAGCACAGCGCGACACGACCGGCGGGCAAGCCGCTGCGTGTCGTGCTCGTCGCGCTGCTTCTGGCAGGGCTCGGGCTGTGGCAGTCCTGGCAGTGCACCGACGACATGGCCCCGCTGATGATCCCCGCCGCGATGGCAGCCGGCTCCGGCCACCCGCCCGGCGCCGGCCACGGTGACCAGCCGTCCGACGACGGCGGTCACGGCAGCCTGGCGGCGGTGTGCATGAGCGTGCTGGCGGCGGTCGCCGCGGCGCTGCTGCTGTTGGCCGAGCCGTCTCGGTTGCGTGCGCTGCTGCGCCGGGCCGGTCAGGTTCAGGTGCATCCCGTCGGGCCGCTGCCACGGGCGGCGACCCTCGCCCAGTTGTGCATCCTGCGCACGTAGGAGAAACCCGCCCCGATCCATCCACTGATGTGGATGACTTCGTTGTTGCTGGTTTCCTTCCTCCTGCGAAAGGTTCCTTCCCACCGTGTCGACAAGTCTTTTCTCCGTGCTCCTGCTCGGCCTGCTCGCCGGCGGCGTGTCCTGCGCCGCGGTGCAGGGCGGCCTGCTGGCCGGCCTGGTCTCCCGCCAGCGCCAACCCGTCACTCCCGGCACCGGCACCCGCCGCGCACTGCCCGTTCCGGCAGCTCGCGTCGGTGACGACCTCGCCCCCGTCGGCGGGTTCCTGGCCGGCAAGCTCGCCTCCCACGCTCTGCTGGGCGCCCTGCTCGGCGCACTGGGCACGGCGGTGCAGCTCGGCATGCACCTGCGCGCCATGGTCCAGATCGGCGCCGGGCTGCTCATCATCGCCATGGGCCTCGGACAGCTGGGCGTCAAGGCGTTCCGTGGCCTGACCTTCACTCCCCCAGCCTCTTGGACAAGGCTGGTACGCGGCCGTGCCCGCTCCCAGTCCGCCCTCGCGCCGGCGGTACTCGGCGTGGGCAGCGTCCTCATCCCGTGCGGGGTGACGCTGTCGGTCATGGCCCTGGCGGTCGCGTCCGGGTCACCGTGGCAAGGTGCGCTGATCATGGCCGTGTTCGTGATCGGGACCGCGCCGCTGTTCACCGTGCTGGGCTTCGCCGCCGCCCGTGCCCGCCGCGCCGTCGGCGCCTGGGCAAAGCGCCTGGCCGTCGCAACCGGGGTGCTGATCCTGGCCCTGGGCGCCTACACCCTCAACGGCGGCCTCGAACTGTCCGGCTCCCCCGTCGCCGCCAGCCAGATCACCTACGCCCTCGGCCTGACCGGCGACGCCCCCGCGGAGGTCACCGGCCCCCGGGTCAGCGTCGAGGCCGGCCACCAGACGGTGATCGTCAGCGCGGTCACCGGCGCCTACACCCCCGCCAACCTCGACGTGGCCGCCGGGCTGCCCACCACGCTGATCGTGCGCTCAGACAAGGCGCAAGGCTGCGTGCGGTCGTTCGTCATCCCCAGCCTCAACATCGAGAAGATCCTTCCCGTCAACGGCGACACCCGCATCGACCTGGGCGTGCTGCAACCCGGACGGCTGGGCTACTCCTGCGGCATGGGCATGTACACCGGCCGCCTGACCGTCACGCAGAAAGCGACGTCATGACCACCTTCACTTTCGCCGTCACCGGGATGCACTGCGCCAGCTGCGGCCTGCTCATCGACGAAACCCTCGAAGAGGAGGTCCCCGGCGTGCGCCGCGCCGAGACCAGCGTGCGCAAGAGCCGCACGGTCGTGACCGCCGACAACGACCTCGACCCAGCCGTCATCGCCGCCGCGATCACCGCCGCCGGTTATCCCGCGACCCTGACGGCCACCGCCTGACCCATCCGGCGGCGCCACCGCCGAATGTCCTGAAACGGCCGGCATCCCACCTGCCGGTGGCGGCCCAGCGGCCGTCACCGGCACAGCCACGCCAGCCGGAACGCCGAACCCGCCGACCTTCGAACCGTCACCAGTTGCCGCAAAGCGCCATTAGCACGCTCCTATCCGGCTTAATGTGGTCGAGGTTGCTGGACACGCATGGAGGGGGTCGACATGAGCTCTGCCGTCCGCACGATGGCGGTCACTGCCGCGGTGCTGCTGGGCGCCAGTGCGCTGTCCGGCTGCGGCGCCACCACGCAGACCACGCCGTCCACGCATGTTCCGGTGGCCGTGCAGCCGAGCCCGACGCAGCAGTTCAACGACACCGACGTCCAGTTCGCCCAGCAGATGATCGTCCACCACCAGCAGGCGCTGATGATGGCCCAGATGGCCGCCGACAAAGCCGCCGACGCCGACGTCAAGCAGCTCGCCGTCGAGATCGGGCAGGAGCAGTCGCCCGAGATCGAGCAGATGAGCACGTGGCTCGCGCAGTGGGGCAAGCCGGTGCCGTCGATGGGGCCGGGTATGACGATGCCGTCCATGCCGCCGATGGGCCCCGGGGCGATGCCGTCGATGGGCCCGATGCCGGACATGGGCCAGATGCAGAACATGACCGGCGAGCAGTTCGACCAGATGTTCCTGCAGATGATGATCGCCCATCACGAAGGCGCGGTCGCAATGGCCAAAGCCGAGATCGCAAGCGGCGCGAACCCGGCCGCCAAACAGCTGGCGGAGAAGATCCAGTCCAGCCAGAGCGCCCAGATCGAGCAGATGCGCCAGATGCTGGGCGCCATGCCGAGCCCCACGAGCTGACACGCCGCCACCCGCGCGGGCTCGCCCGCGCCGCGGCCGACGCCTGTTGGCGCACCAGTCCACTTCAGGCCCACCGGGCAGGGCATGACAAGCCATCGCCCGTGCGACATAGTGGTGACGGTGCATGGCGGCGGCGGGCGGGAACGGTGTAATGCGCGGGTTCGGTGACCTGGAAGCCGTGATCATGGACATCATGTGGCGGCGCGATACCCCCGCCACCGTCCGGCAGGTCCAGCAGCAACTCGCCTCAGCCCGGCCGGTGGCTTACACGACCGTCATGACGGTCATGGACAATCTGTTCCAGAAAGGTTTCCTGCAGCGGCAGATGAGCGGCCGGGCCTGGTCGTACAAGCCGTCGGCCAGCCGCGAGCAGTACACCGCGCAGCTGATGCGCGACGCACTGGAGGCGGCAGGCGACCAGAGCGCCGCGCTGGCGCATTTCGTGGCGTCGATGAGCGAGTCGCAGTCGCAGATGCTGCGCTGGCTGCTGCGCCGACGGGCGCCGGGTGGGCGCTGATGCACCCCGACGAGTGCCTGCTGCTGTACGGCCTGGCGGTCAGCCTGCTGGCCCCGGCCCTGCTGGCCCGGCTGGGCGTGCTGGCACCGCGGCTGGGCGTCGCGGCATGGCTGATCGCACTGGTCACCGTCGTGGTCGGGTGGGCCACGGCAGCAGCGGTGGCGACGCAGCACGCCCACGCACCACTGACGCGTGCGATCGCGTGGCTGGCGCTGGGCGTGTTCTGCGCCCGCCTGCTGTGGGCGGTGTGCGCGACCGCGTGGCGGGCGGCCGCCCGCCGTGCCCGGCATCGCGACGGTCTGGTCCTGCTCGGACGCGCCGACGCCCGGCTGGGCGCGGTCGTGGTCGAGTCCGGTGAGGCGATGGTGTACTGCCTGCCCGGCCGCCGATCGATGATCGTGGTGACCAGCGCCGCGCAGCAGACCTTGTCCGGCGAGCAGCTGCGTGCCGCGCTGGCCCACGAACGTGCCCACGTCGCCGGGCGCCACCATCTGGCCATGGCGCTGGCGTTTGGGCTGTCGCGGGCGGTGCCGTGGCTGCCGCTGTTCGCCCTCGCCGGACGCCATGTGGGCCTACTGCTGGAGATGAGCGCCGACGATGACGCCGCCCGCCGGCACGGCCGCGGTGCGGTCGCCGGTGCGCTCGCCGCGCTCAGCCTGTCCCCGGCGCCCGCGTCGGCGCTCAGTGCCGCCGGCGGGCCCGTGCAGCTGCGCGCGTCGCGGCTGACCGGCCCTGTCGCCGGCTGGCGTCGCCGCACCGGAGGGGTGACCCTGGCCGCGCTCGGCGGGCTGCTCATCGCGGGTCCGTTTATGGCGGCCGTGTCCCCATGGTGTATGCACCTGTGGCTCTGACCGTCGGCCCGGCTCCACTGACGGCAGCGACTGTCTACTAGCGTCCCTAGTTGGCTGCTGCCCCCGCCGGTGCCAGCGATTAGCTGATCGGCATGCGTAGTGCTCGCCTTAGACGCTCCGATCTTGCCTGGGCGCAAGTGCTGCCACGCCTTGTAGGCCACTTGTATCTACGATCTAGCTTAGTAGTCGTAACCATATCGTTACCCATCCATCTTGATGGACATCGATAGCTCTGGAATTCTCAGCGCAACCTCGTACACCCCGATGCGTTGGGAGTCCTTCCATGCGCCTACGGCTTCTTGCCGCGGCCACCGCCGCCGCTCTGGCCACCATTGCCCTGCCCGCCAGCTCCGCCCAGGCCAGCCACGCCTGGGGCAGCTACCACTGGGCCCGCACCGCCAACCCTTTCACGCTCAAGCTCGACAACAACGTCACCTCGGCGTGGACGTCCTACCTCAACGAGGCGTCCGCCGACTGGACGACGTCGACGGTGCTCAACACCACCGTCGTCAACGGCTCGTTCGGGTCCAAGACCAGCTGCACCCCGACCACCGGGCACGTGGAGGTCTGCAACGCCAGCTACGGCTCCACCGGCTGGCTGGGCATCGCGTCGATCTCGATCACGACCGGCAACCACATCAGCAGCGCCTTCGTGAAGGTCAACGACACGTACTTCGTGCAGGCCCAGTACAACACCCCGGCCTACCGGCGCCTGGTGATGTGCCAGGAGGTCGGGCACACGTTCGGGCTGGGCCACCAGGACGAGAACCAGACCAACCCGAACCTGGGCAGCTGCATGGACTACAGCCGCGACCCCGACGGCCCGCCCAGCAACGAGCATCCCAACAGCCACGACTACTCGCAGCTGGTGTCGATCTACAGCCACCTCGACACCTTCAACACCCCCACCGCCGCTCCCGCGGCCGGCAACTCCGCCGCCTGGGGCCGGCTCGTCGAGGGCAGGCACGGCCAGGGCGTGAGCGCTTACGTGCGCGAGTCCGGGCGCGGCAACTACACGGTGACCCACGTGTTCTGGGCCAGCTGATCCTTGCTCCTCCCCCACCGGGCCGTTCGCGCCACCGCGCGGGCGGCCCGGCTCCGCCTCCGGCGGGCGCCACAGCGGGTAGGGGTTGCCCGCGGCCGCGCCCACCCACGCGCATCGGGTGCCCGCCGGACCACCGCGCACCATCGGCCGCCGCGTCGGCACCCGGCTCCTAAGCCCGATAGTGGAGCGGTGCGGTAACACTGCCGGGCGTGGCGGACATGTCAGCGCGGAAGCTGCCGCCGGCAGCCGGTTCAAGGGGGTGGACATGCAGCCAGCCGGGCCACCGGCCGTGCAGGCGACGGGCACGCACGCATGGTTCGACGTCGTGTGGACCGACAACTACGAGGCGATCCTCGGCTACGCGCTGCGCCGCACCGACACCCCCGATGACGCCGCCGACATCGCCGCCGAGACGTTCCTGACCGCCTGGCGCCGCGCCGCCGACGCCCCCGACGGCGAGCAGGCGCGGCTGTGGCTGTTCGGCATCGCCCGGCGGGTGCTGGCCAACCAGCAGCGCGGCCGCCGACGCTTCGAACGCCTCACCCACCGCCTACGCGACCATGCCCCCCGCCCCGCGCACATCCCGGAGCACGGCGACGGGCCTGCCGGCGTGCGTGAGGCGTTTGCGCGGCTGCGCCCGGCTGACCGGGACCTGCTCACCCTCGTCGCCGTCGAGCACCTGACCACCGCACAGGTTGCCGTCGTGTGCGGATGCAGCCACGTCAGCGCCCGCGTGCGGCTGCACCGCGCCCGGGCCCGTTTCGCCCGCGAACTGGCCGCCTACGGCATCACGGTGTAACAGTCGCCCCGCTGGCGGACATGCCAACACGACCCCGGCCCGGCGCACAGGGCAAGACAAGGAGGCACGGCGATGAACGACCGGCTCGATGACCTCGTCCGGCAGGCTCAGACCCTCGACCCAGCCCGCGCCGCCGCGCTGGGCGACCCGCAGCTACGCCAGCGACTCCTTCAGGAGATCACCACCATGGACACCTCACCACAGCCCGCCGCACCGCCAGCGCGCCGCACCTGGCGGCTCGTTGCGGTCACCGCCGCGACGCTGGCCGCCGCGGCTGCCGCGTTCGTGCTCATCGGCCTGCCCGGCCAGGGCCAGTCCCCACCGGCCGCCGCGACGTCCACCCCTGCCTCGGCCACGCCTGCGCCGCAGGGCGACGTGTTCGGCGGCAGCGCCAGCTGCGTCGAGACATACAGCCCGCAGGCCCTGCGGCAGCGGGCGTTCGCGTTCGACGGGACTGTGCTGGCCATCGGCCAGACCGATCCCACCAAGGTCGAAACCTCCCCCGAGGTGCCGGTCACCTTCCAGGTGCACCGCTGGTACCGCGGCGGCCAAGGCGAGCAGGTGACCGTTGCGATGATGCCTCCGGGCGCGATCACCAGCGCCGGCGACGCCGGCTACGGCATCGGCTCGCGGCTGCTCGTCTCAGGTGAGCCCCGTTTCGGCGGCCGACCGCTCGACGACCCGATCGCCTGGTCGTGCGGATTCACCCGCTGGCACACCGCCACCGACGCGCAGACATGGCAGCAGACATTCGCCTGAACCCTGCCTTACCGAAATGCCGCGGGTGGCAGGCAAGGCATGCCCGCCACCCGCGGCGTTCGTGTTCTAGGCGGTGGTGTCGTAGCTGTACCAGGCCGAGGCGTCGAGGACCTGCGCCGGGGTCAGCGGCTCGCCGAGCAGCGTCACCATCGTGTCGTTGACCCCCTGCCCGCTGGGCGGCTGCTCATCGCCGTCGCCGGGCAGGTAGACCCTGCCGCTGCGCGTCAGCCACGCCTCCCACAGCCGGTCGACGTTGCAGTGGTTGAGGTAGAACAGCGGATCGTTGGGCGAGCTGCCCGGACCCATGTCGCCGCCGACCCACACGTGCACCCGGTTGTGCATCTGCGGGCTGCCCGCCTGCCCGATCCGGCGCGGGTCGATCCAGCCCTCCACCCGGTTACGGAACCCGTCGGAGCTCACGTCCCACGGAACGCTGTCGTAGCCCAGGCCGTCCTCCAGCGCCCACTTGGCGTCTTCGGCGCTGGGAAGACCGGGCACGTCGGCGTCGGTGCCGGCGTTGCGCTGCAGCGGCCGGGGCTCGACCGACCACAGCTGGGTGCCGTAGCCGACCAGCCGCACCCGCATCGCGCCAAGCGGGCCAGCCACGACGTCACCGCGGGCGTCGCCGAGCGCCGCCTCGCCCCACAGCGAGCTGGTGTGCTGCTGGTCGGTGGGCAGTCCGCCGTCGAGCGTCCAGTCCCAGTACGGCAGGCCCGCCTCGGTGTCGCCGGTGACCCGCTGGATCTGCTGCTCCAGCCGCAGCAGGTACATGCGGTGCCAGGGCAGGAAGATCGGGCCGCCGTGCGCCAGGTTGCGCATCGGCCGCGCCGGGGTGCTGACCATCTGCATGGCCAGGAAGTGCCACAGCACGAACAGGTCCCAGGTCGTCAGCTGCTGATCCACCCCGTACAGGCGAAAGCCCGGGACCGACGGGGACAGCAGCTGGTTGAGTTGTGAGGTGGTGTAGCCGGACTGCTCGGCATTGAGCGCGACCACGCCCTCCAGGAACCGCTGCCGAGCGGTGTCGGAGGTCTGGATGTTGACGCGGACGGCGGTCACCGGTGCCCCTCCCCGTGGTCGTGGCCGTGATCGTGATCGTGGGAACCCTGCGGCTGCGTCGGCGGTGTCGGTGCTGGTGTGGGGGTCTGCGCAGCCGGCGCGGGCGCGGGCTGGTCGGCGTGCTGGTGCTCGCCGTGCTCGTGGCCGTCGGCGTGCTGGTGGCCGGGGTCGTCGACGCAGCAGGTGGTGCCGTCGGCGCAGTGCTCGCCGTGCTCGCCTACCAGGCAGCCGAGCTGGTCGACCGCGGGCGGCTCGGTGCCGAAGTAGTCCAGGACCCGCTTGCACATGTCGATCGCCGACGGCAGCGCGTACTGCGGCAGGCCGTGGTAGTGCACCGCCCCGTTGTCGAGCACCTCCAGGCCGCCTTCGAGGGGCTTGCCGTCGATCGTGATCTTGTATGTCGTCTCGATGCGGATCTCGCGACCGCGGTGCGTCGCGGTGCGTACCCCCGTCGAGACCCCGTCCGTACCGTGCGCGTGGCCGTGCCCGGCCGTGGCCGGGTCCGGCAGGCCGTAGCCGCCGGCCCGCAGTGCGGCCATGAAATCGGACGGCGCGCCGTCGTCCTTGACGAAACTCAATGTTCCTCCACCATCTGCATGCGATGCGCCGACGCACCGTGGCGCCGGCAGCGCACAGCACTGTGGCACCGCCGCATGCGGCGGGCAACGCCGCGGCGGCATTCCGACAGACGAGAAGTCGGCCAGACTCGCCATGCGGTGGGGCGCCGCGCGACAGCTGCCCCCAGGCCCGGTACGGCTTGCAGGAGATGCCGGCTGTTGCATGTGCCGGGAATCTCCGGGGTGGACGTAAATCATCTGGACGTGTTCGGGCTCGTCCCGGGCGGAGCCGTGCAGTGGCCGCCCCGCACAGGTGCATAGGAACGGCCCATAGGGGGTATAGGCCCCACGGCAACGAGACGGGAGACTGCGATGACCAACGTAACCATGCCCATGCTCGAGACGTACCCGCTGGAGATCAACCTCGACCGGCGCCAGCTCGCGGCCGCGATCGATTCGCTGATCGCGTGCGGCGAGGCCTGTACCGCGTGCGCCGACGCCTGCCTGAGCGAGCCGATGATCGCCGAGCTGGCCAAGTGCATCCGGACCAACCTCGACTGCGCCGACATCTGCCAGGCCACCGCCCGGGTGCTGTCGCGGCACACAGGCTACGACGCCAACATCAGCCGCACGCTGCTGGAGGCCTGCATCATGGCCTGCCGGACCTGCGCCGACGAGTGCCAGCTCCACGCCGACATGCATGAGCACTGCCGCATCTGCGCGCAGGCCTGCCGTGACTGCCAGGCCGCCTGCGAGCAGCTGCTGGCCGCGATGCGCTGACACCATCCAGCTCACCCGCTGGCCGGCTATCAGGCGGTGACGGGGATCTGCACGTGCGTGCAAAGGCCGCCGTCAGGTGATGTGTGGGGGTGAACCCACCCGCCGTGGGTGTTGGCGACCGCACGACGGACAGGCCACGCCCATCGCCGCGACCCTGGGGCGCCCGGGGCGGGGAGCCTGTCGGTCGAGGCCAGCCTGTGTAGTTCGAACAGCGCCCTGCAACTCGCCGGAGGCCACCGCCGGACCGCCGATTCCACGGTGTCACGGCGTGAAGCGGCAGGCGGTCGCCGGCCGTGACAGCGGGGCTCACAGGGCCAGTAGCCGTTCGGCGTTCGCGTGCGCGATCTTGCCTCTATCCGCCGAGCTGAGCTGTGCCGTGTTGAGAAGCGCCCGAGCCGGCGGTATCGGAGTGCTGACTTCCGGCAGGTCCAGCGAGTCCATGGCTGCCGCGGTGATCAGAGCCGAGTCGACGACGATCATCAGTCATCGTGGGTGTCGGCGCGCGGTCGAGCCGTGCCGAGGATGTGGGCGAACTGCGGCATACCCGAGGCAGGGCTGAACCCGAATCGCTCACAGGTGTCGATGGTGAACCCGTTGGCGGCGATCACGGTCGCGGTGTCGTGGTTGGGTCGGCAGCCGCCGGCCAGCCGCGACCACAGCGGCGCGACCCTGTCCTGCAGCCAGGCCAGCGCCGGTTTGTCGGAGCGGACGTGCTCGTAGAAGCGCAGCTGCCCGCCGGGGCGCAGCACACGGCGGATCTCCGCCAGCGCGTGTCCCGGGTCGGGCACGGTGCACAACACCAGCGAGGTCACGGCTGCGTCGAATGCCGCGTCGGCGGCGGGCAGGGCGTCGGCGTGCCCGGCGACGACGTCGACCGCTACCGGCGCGTGGCGTGCCGCCCGCCGCGCATGTTCGCGTAGCGTGTCGTCCGGTTCGACGGCCAGGACACCGGTCACCCCGGCCGGGTAATACGCGAAGTTGAGTCCGTTGCCGGCCCCTACCTCGATCACAAATCCGGTGAGTCCGGCCAGTAGACGGGTACGGTGCGCGGCGGCGCCGTGGGCTTCGGCCCGGGTGCTGATGCGTGCGTAGAACCGCGCGAATCTCGGGTGCTGCAGGCTGCGCAGGCTCTCGGTCACCGGTGGCTCAGCCCTGTCGCTGCGCGCCGGCCGCCGCTGCCTCGGGGCCTGTTGTGGCCGCCAGCGGTGCGAACTCTTCCCGAGCCGTGGCCCTGCACTGACCACTGGATGTGAGAAAGGCTGACAGGCTCACGCCGGCACGCCCCCATCTGCCGGCACGACTGCGCGCATTCGCGGCATGCCTTGCATATTTGGCCATCAGCGAGTCATCGCCGAAGCGCTCGCAGTCGATCGCGCACCGCTCGCACACGTCGGCGCAGACCGCGCAGACCGCCGCGTGGAACTCGCTGCCACGCGCCATGAAATCGGCCGCCGTGCGGCAGATGTCGGCGCAGTCGGTCAGCAGTCGGATGTGCGCGGCCTCGACATGGTTACCGCCCGCCTGCAGGCCGTGGGTGATCGTTTCTTCGCAGATGCGGTGGCATTCCAGCGCATAGGTGACGGCCTGCTGCATGTCTACACCGTGGCTCTGCTTGCCAGGCATGATCGGCTCCCTCGCCGCGACGAACCCCAGCTCACGGTAAGGGAGCGGCCCCATGGTGGGAGGGCTGTTGGGCGGATTTGTGCCGACCTTGGCGCGCGACTCGGCCGGTCGGCCGGCGACCGTCAGCTACCACCAGGGTGGGGTTCGTGTACCGACCTCGCGCCATGCCGGGTGAGCCATTCGGCGAGTTCATGGGCGTCGCTGCGCCGGGCGGCGTCCAGGGATGTGAACTGGTCGTAGCCGATCCAGTTGAGGTCGGCGCCGAGGTCGAGCAGGTACGCGGCGGTGGCCCGCTGCCCGCCGTGGCGGGCCAGCCAGAACGCGCTGGTGATCTCCTCGGCCGGCGGAGGCGGGTCGGCCGTGCACAGGGCGTGGACGAGGTCGGTGAGACCGAGACCGGCGGCCTGCCACAGCTTGGGTTGCGCCCCGCGTTCGACGAGTCGGCGGGCAGTGTTCCACTGCCCGAACGCGACCGCGTCAGCCAGGGGTGTGCTGTTGCCGATGACGCCGCCGTCGGCTTCGCTGTCGGCTCCGGCGTCCAAAAGCGCGTCGAGGACAGCGACGTCGTCGCTGCTGGCCGCCCAATGCAGCGGTGTCTCGGCGTGGCCGCCAACGAAGCGCGCATTGACGTCGGCACCGGCCTGTACGAGGGCCGCCACGGTGTCGGCTCCATTGGGGAAATGGCCCGGCCAGTCGGTGGCCACGTGCAGCAGCGTGCGGGTATTGCCGTGCGGCCGGTCGCCACCCAGCCTGACGGTCGCCAGGTGCAGGTGCTCGGCCAGCAGGCGGCGCAGCCGGTCGACCTCGCCCTCGTGGACTGCCTGCACGGCGGCGGCCGCGAGCGGGTCGCCGGTGTCGATGACCTGCGTCATGGCATGGTCTCCTCAGTGGATCGATCGCGTCGCGGTGCCGGCGAAGCCGCACGGGCTCTCGCCCCGATGCCCGCACGGTATCGGCGAAGCGCCCACCAGATCAGCGGCACGCCCACGACGGCCGGCGCCAGCCAGTTGGCAAGGTGCGGCAGCCGGTCCCACAGTGGCAGCTGGCTGCCATTGTCGACATAGAAACCGGTCAGCAGCACGATGTAGGAGCCGCCCATCGCGATCGCGTGGCGGCGCGGCCAGCCGGGCCGCCGCGAGCGCCGTGCCCGCCACCCGTACCAGCCCAGACTCGCCGCGGTCAGCGCGATCGCGGACAAGAGCGCATCCTCCCGGGGGCGGATCGCCGTCATCGCCGTCGCCGTGACGAACACGACCGCATGGCCGGCCAGATAAACCGTCCCGGCGCGGGGATGACGGCCTGGGCGCTTGCGGGCAGCCGCGGCGAGCGCTCCGGCGATCACCGCGACGAACCCGGCGGCGACGTGCACGGCCAAGGCGGCGTCGAAGAACGCGCCTTAGTCGGGGATGTGCAGACCAAGGATCTCGCGGGTGACCATCGGTTGCCCTTCGTCTACGTGGTCGGCGACCTGGCAGGGGCTCAGGCGGAGATGGTGACGGAGCCGGCGGTGCCGTCGACGGTGACGATTTGCCCGTCGCGCAGCCGCATAGTGGCCTCGCCGGTGCCCACGACGGCGGGGATGCCGTATTCGCGGGCGACGAGCGAGGCGTGCGCGGCCAGGGTGCCGCCGTCGGTGACCACGGCCGCGGCCCGGGCGAACAGCGGCGTCCACGCTGGCGACGTGGCGCGGGCGACGAGGACCTCGCCTTGGGTGAACGCGGCGAAGTCGGCGGGGCCGTGCACGATGCGCACCGGTCCGGTGGCCCGCCCGGCAGAGGCGGGATGCCCGGCGATGGCGTCGGGGCCGGGCTCGCTGCTGCGGGCTGCGCGGACCGCGTTGTCGATCAGGTCGCCGATCAGGCGAGGTGCGCGG
Organism: Catellatospora chokoriensis; assembly: GCF_011297315.1. Classification (NCBI taxonomy): domain Bacteria; kingdom Bacillati; phylum Actinomycetota; class Actinomycetes; order Micromonosporales; family Micromonosporaceae; genus Catellatospora; species Catellatospora chokoriensis. The sequence continues at coordinate 11,918 of NZ_JAAOTI010000025.1, read as the reverse complement.
CCCAGCGTGACCGGCGCGGCCAACCGGCGGCGCTGCTCCCAGGTCGCCTGCCGCGCGCTGGCTGGCGCGGCGAGGTGGGCCGGGGCGGCGGCGATGGCGGCGGCGACTTCATCGCGTGCGCAGAAGTGCACGTCCTGCGGATTCTCAAAGACGTTGCGGTCGGCCAGGTGCTGGCCGATCCGGGCGGCGCAGGCGCGCAGGACCGGCCAGCCGACCGTGAAGTCACGGGCCTGCTCCTCCCGGATGACCGCATAGCGTTGCGCCACCCGCAGCAGCGCGTCGAAGGCGGCCAGCAGCCGCGGCCGGTCCGCCAGCACACCCCGGCAGGTCGCCTCGGCGGCGGCCCGCTCGTCCGCCAGTTCCTGATGCCGTGTGCCGACCGCGGCTTGGTCGGCGCCGATCGGGGGAAGCTCGGCGGCGATGGGGTGGTACCAGTCGAGGCTTTGCACCTCGTGCCCGGTCGGGGCCGCGGGTTCGGTCCCGGGCAGGCCGCGTAGCAGCACCTGCACCCCGCCGACCGGATCGAGCACGCCGGCAAGATGTTTGCGGCAGAACCGGCCCAGGCGGGCCTCCATCTTCCAGGCCGAGCCGCCGACGATCGCCAGCAGCCACATGTAGGTTCCGGCTTCCCGCGCGATCGCCGCAGCGACCTGCGCCAGCCGGGCCGGGGCGGCGGTGTCCACTTCGGCCTGCGCGGCGGCGACCAACGCCCGGTAGCAGGGCAGCTGCACGTCACGCCAGTACCGGTGCAGGCCCGACAAGACCTTGCGGTCGGCAGCGGCCGGGTCGCGGCCGACCTGGATCAGCGCGTAGAACAAGGTCTTCATCGCCCGGACGCGTCCGCGGACGATGACCGTGGCCAGCAGCCGCGGTGACGGGACCGGGGTGGCGGTGTAGTACCAGTCATTGACCAGCGCCCACCGAAACGGCACCCGCACCCCGATGGTGGTGTGCATGCCGTCGAGGTAGCCGCCCTCGATCTCGGGCAGCAGCCATGTCCCGAACAGCGGTGTCACGGCCTCGGGCAGCCACTCGCCGAGGCGGAAGTTGCGCATCCACAACCCCGGCCCCGGCGGATCCCACGACACCGCGTCCGGCAGGGCCGTCATCGGCCGGGCCTGCAGCAGCCACAACCTTTCGGCTCCGTCGATCGCCCATTCGATGTCCTGCGGGCGCCCGTAGTGTGCCGCCACCCGCTCGGCGAGGTCGGCGACCTCGGCAGCCTGGCCGGGGTTCAGGACACCGGCGGGATCGGACGCGACGCGAGTACGCACCGCACGCCCAGACACGACCGCCCATTCCTCACCGGTCTGCTCGCCGGAGACCAGAGACTCGCCGAGACCTGCCACCGCCGTGACGACCACCTGGTCACGGGCACCGGTTACCGGGTGAGCGGTGAACGCCACCCCGGCGGACGCGGCGTCGACCATCGACTGCACCAGCACCGCCATCGCGACCTCACCGTCCGGCTGCGCGCGGCGATCGTGATAGGCGCGGACCCGGTCGCTGCCGGCGGCGGCGAAGCACCGCCGCACTGCGTCGGCGAGCCCGTCGGAGGCCACGTTGAGGAATGTCTCGTACAAGCCCGCGTACGAGGCGTCGGGCAGATCCTCTGCCGCGCCCGATGAACGCACCGCGAACCGGCCGCCGCCGCATCGCCCGGCCGCGTCCGCCAGCGCCACGTCCAGATCTGCGGCGCTGAGCGCCTCGACCGTCACCACGAACCCGGGCGGCACCGCCAACCCGGCGGCAGCGAGTTCGGCGAGCACGGTGGCCTTCCCACCGACCCGGTCTCGCGCTGAGGCCGCGTCGGCCAGGTCGATCAGCCACGATCGCGAGTCCGCCACGACAGCACCTCCATATGTAGCGACGCAAACTATGGGTATTGCTACACTGGAGCCGCCCACAACGCAACCCTCGACCGGCAAGGAGAACCCGGCGGTGCTGCCGATGCGCCCGGAACTACTCAAAGGCCACCTCGAGGCCATCCTGCTGGCCGTACTCGAAGACCAACCCCGGCACGGCTACGCGATCATCGAAGCGCTGCGCGAAGGCAGCGGCGGCACCCTTGACCTGCCCACCGGCACCGTCTACCCCGCACTGCACCGCCTGGAGCGCACGGGCCTGATCCGCAGCGACTGGGAGACCGTGGGCGGACGTCGGCGGCGCGCCTACCAGCTCACTCCGTCCGGTCATCAGGCGCTGACCGACCAGCGCGCCGTATGGGAGCAGTTCTCCGCCGCCGTCACCACCCTGCTGACCCGACGGCCATGGCCAACAGCCGCATGAGCAGCGCGCCCACCGCTGACGGCAACCAGGTGTTCGACCGCTACCTGGCGGAACTCGCCGCCCGGCTACATGGCCCTCGCCGTGTGCGCGCCCGCATCCTCAGCGAGATCCACGACAGCCTCGTCGATGCCCTCGACGCCCGAACTGACAACGGCGCCCCACTCGAGACCGCCGCCGCGGCCGCCGTCAGCGAGTTCGGCGACCCGGCAACCGTCGCCCACTCGTTCGCCGGGGAACTTGCCACCGTATCGGCACGCCACACCATCGCTGCATTCATCCTCACCGGACCACTGGTCGGCATCTGGTGGCTGCTCCTGCTACGCCCCCACCCCTGGCAAGCAGGCGCACTCGCGCTACTGGCCGCCATCCCCGCCGTGCCTCTCATCGCCATCGCCATCGCCACGGCGGCCGCGACCTTCGCCCGCACCGGGAAACTGACTCGCTGGCTGCCCGAAACGACTCCGCGAAACGCCCTCACCGCTGCCATCGCTGTCGCCGCGCTGTGCATGGCCGGCGACCTCACTGTTCTCAGCGTCCTCGCCGGAAAGATCCTGACAGGCAGCGCCGTCAACACCGGCCTTGCCATCATCGGGGCCTCAGCGAGCACGCTGCGTGCCGCCGTCGCCGCCACGGTTCTTGTGCGATGCCTCCGCAGCCGTCGGCAGCTGTAGTGCCTCAACGTCGCGCATCCCGCCCACACCTGATCGGTGAAACGGCGCGGCCCGCAGACCCCACCTGTTGCCCGGGCAACAGGCCTGCACCGGCATGCGACCTACCGCAGCTGCATGGCGCCGCCGCGCGGTCCCTGCCAAGTTCGCCGATCGAGGACAGCCCGGGTCCCAGACAGTGGTGTGCCGCACCGCGTGTAGGGCCGTCCTAGGACTCTAACCTGAGTCGCGTGGCGTACGGCCGAGCTGAAGGCCTTTAGAACCTCGGGTTCGACGACGAGCGAAGTTAAGGAGTCCACCGACGGGGCGCTCGATTTCGAGGCGAGGTAGCCAGAGCGCACAGGAAGACGCGTATGTCCCAGCCTGCCAGAACACATTTGCTATCCGCGTGCCCACGTGGGAATCGACGATAACTTGACGTTCAATCAAGTGATCAATGAGGGGAACTTCGCCTTTGCGGCGGTCGGCCTGACCAGGCCCGCGTGTCCAAGCGGGGACTTGAACCCCCACCGGCCGCACCGGTGCGGAGACCGGTGTTCATGTGCCGAATCTAGCGTAACATCCGACCCTCGAGCAACACGAACCCCAACGCCTCCCCACCTGGGTGAACTTGCCCCTCGACCGGGCCAGCGCATCGAGGGTGTCCAAGCAGACGCTTGCGGCCAACCGCCGGAGGAGACGGTCGTTCACCCTTCTCGCACGCGTGCGAACCCGTGTCAGAGACCTCACATAGCTACGCAGGCGCTCACTCGTCGTGTTGGAGCAAGCCGACAGTACGAAGGCCGGTCACCGTGGCAGGGTCCACCCGATGCGGCGTTGCCACGCACAATGGTGCGGTGACCCACGTGTTCATCCTCGGTGCCGGGTTCTCCAAGGCTGTCGGGAACGCCATGCCCACGCTCGTTGAACTCCGCGAGGACGTGCTTGAAAGGCTCGACAGCGCGCCCGACCTGGAGCCTTTCGGCAACGATCTCGAGCAGTGGTTGTCGTACCTGGGCGCCGATCAGCCGTGGCTGACCGACGCCGACAACCTGCGCAACAGGGCGCTGTTCTCCGACGTCGCGCAGATCATCCACGACGTGGTCGCCGAGAAGGAGACCGCTGTTCGGGAGAAGGAGCCGGTCGAATGGCTGGCTCCGCTGGCGAGCAGGTGGGCAGCCGATCAGGCCACGATCATCACGTTCAACTACGACCTGCTGGTCGAACGTGCCCTGATGGCACAGCATGCCGTTTCGACCCTAGCCGATCTTTACGCGATCCCTCTGAGCACACGCTGGCCGGCGGGTACGAGCGCGTTCGTCAGCGCCGGACCGCCGCTTGGACCCGTGCCGCGGCTGATGAAGCTGCACGGTTCGCTTAACTGGCGCTACAGCGGCATCAACGCCCCGATCACCGATGAGCTCTACCTGGCTGACAGCCAGGCCTCCTGGCAGCTTCCCGGCGAGACCGCCGTTGCCACCTCCTTGCGCGACGAGATGCTGTTCAGTCACAAGGTGCCCCTAATCGTTCCCCCGACCGGGTCGAAGAGCTCCTGGTACGCCAACCAGGCCCTACGCACCCAGTGGATCATGGCGGCCAAGGCCATCTGGAACGCGGAGTCGCTGACCGTGATCGGCTACTCGTTCCCGCCCACCGACCTGCTCGTCCGCCACATGGTGGGGCAGCACTGGACACCGGGCCGGCCAGCCGTCGTCGTGGACTACAGCCCACGTCCCGTGGAAGCCGTCCAGCAGCTGCTGCGCCAACCGGCCGTCGAGCAGTACACCACCGCCGACAACGCCGTGGCCGACTTCGTCAAGGCCTACTGCAGCTAAGTCCGGGTGAACGTGGATCACGGCCACGGGCCGCGCCCACCTGTGCGTAAGCCGCCCGCGCGCCACCGAATCCGTCGGCACGTGTGGCCTGCGACTTGTCAATCCGGTTGGACGTAGCCTCCAAGATCCTTGACCGTCCCCATCTTGTCGACGACGAGGCGCTGCACGTGCAGAACGCCCGATCTGGGAAGAGTGACAAGCGATCCGGTCGTCGCGTGCAGTCGCCCGTCGTCGCTGGGGTGCCATCGCAGGTGTCCGAGTTCACCGGCGTCGCCGTAGACCACCCATCGGCCGTCGACGTGTCTGATCCTCAGCCTGTCTCCGATCCGCACATCGGTGATCCATGCCGCTGGCGTCGGCTTGGCCGCCAGTCCGTGAACCGGTGGTGTTCCTGCGGCATACATTTCCTCGGCCAAGGGTCCGGCGACACCGATCAGGCGATCGCCGTTGGCTCGACGCGAAAGCTCCGGGTATTCGGCATGTGGGCTGGACACCGTTTCTCCCTTCAGACGGATCAGTCACCGGCGGGCCAGCCTGTCGGATCGCAGCGGCCGGTGCGGCGGCATGGGCGGCAGTGAGGCTCATCATCCCGGTCAGCCATAAGGCCACGAGGTAGGTGCCCCGGCCAGGCCGACACCCCACCATCAAAAGAAAACGTCTGAGCTCGCTGCCGGTGCGCCCGCCGCGAAGAGCTTGGATCGTCACCGCGGCCGCCGCCGCCGCGCCGCGGCCACGGGGACCAGGCCGAGCAGGATCCAGAGTTCTGCGGCGGCCTAGAGGCGTGGCAGCTCGTGGGTTTTCGTTGGTATCTTCTGTCGCCTACGGCTCGTGTTTGCGGAACTTCTCAACGACCACACCTCTTTCAGCTTCGGTCATCCGCCCGGTGGCCACAGCTTCGTCGAGAAGGTCCAGGACCTGCTGATGGTCGGCGATCTGCTGTTCATCGACCTGCGGGAGGAGGTTTCGCGCCCATGGCGGGTCAGCCAGCAGGTGATCGCTGCCGCCCAGGCGTGCCCACATGAGCAGACCGAGTACCGCGGCGCACCACAGGCACGTCTATGGAACGGCATTCCCTCCGGCAAGGCCGACAGCGGGCTCTGGTATCGGCGACCACGCACTGGCCATACCTATGTGACCTGCCGAGATATCGTCGCAGTCGGATCGCTGTATACCCCGAACTGGTCGCTGACCGTGGCATAGAACGAGTGCTGGCCCGCGGCGATCCCGTAGAACTGCTTCGACGAGTGCGTGCCGCACTGTGCGGTGAAGGCTTCGCTGCCGTCGATGAAGAAGTGGCAGGTCACCGGGTCCCGTCCCGCCTGCCAGCCGACGTCGAAGGCGACGCCGACGTGACCGCCGCCGTAGATGACGACGACGAGATTGGTCGCTGACGGCTTCGGCTGGGACGGCGGCGGCGGGGGCGCTTCGGCAGGAACCTCGCGCACCAACGCCGGCGATCTATCGCTGGACAGTCCGGATCGATCCGTGACTACCACCCAGAAGGTGTGACTGCCGGCGGACAGGCCCGTGAACTGCCGCGACGAGGTAGTCCCGCACTGTGCCGCATACACCTCGGCACCGTCGATGAAGAAGTGACACGTGACCGGGTCGCGTCCGGCCTGCCAGGCCACCTTGAACGACACCGACACGTGCCCCGGTCCCTGCACCGTTGCGGCGAAGCCGCTGATGACCGGCTTGGACACCTGGGGCAGTGGTGCCACCGGCGACGGGTTGACCGGGGGCAACGGTGACTTCAACGGCGTCGGCGAAGGCAGCGGCACCTGGCTGGATTTGATCAGATCAACGCATCCGAGCACCACTCCGACGATCGGTGTACGTTTCGCGGCAAGGCCGATGGCGTTGCCGAGCAGCTTCTGCCAGCTGTGTTCGTCGGCGACCGCCATGGTGAGGTCGACCACGTCGGAGTCGAACGAAGCTCCCACGACCGCGGCTGCGCAGTCGTTCATCGCCTTTTCGAAATTCGGGCCGACGCACGGGTGCTGGATACCGCCATAGGAGCAGATCGTCCGGGAGAGGTCCTTGCGGCCGACGTCGAAAGACCCCTTGTGCACCTTGGGGTTTACATTTGTGAGCTCGTCACGACACTTCAGCTCCCATGACAGGGCCGTCGTGTCTTTTCCTTCCGGGATCTTGACCTGGACCTGGTATCCGCCGAAAAGCGGCTGTCTGTAGTAAGGGCGTTCGTTTGGCCCTCGCACGTTCACCGGAAATTGCACCGTCTCCGAGAGATCACCTGCCTTGATATGGAGACTGGCGGGGCTGCCGCCTTTTCCGTCGAGCGAGGCGACGGCCGAGCAGGAGACCGACCCTTGGACGTTGACCGTCACTTCCGGTTTCGGCTTGGGACTCCACGGCCAGGACCGGGCACTGGCGGCGCTGCCGACCACGACCGCGATCACCAGCGCGCCAGATGCTATCGCCATTCCCGTGTAGAAACTCGGACGGTCGATCTTCATAAATCCTCATCGGGTCCGCGTGCGTCTCCGCGAGGAGACACGACTCGAGCGTCAGCACCTGATTGGGCAGGGCATTGACGAAACTGTAGGCCGCCCACAGACTCCGAAGCATCGATACCCGGCGGATTTGACCGATCATCCCCGCACCGCCATCCGATCGAGTACATGTCCCGCCCGCAAGCGACGCCTGCGGCATTTCTACCGAGTAGGGAAGAGCCGCAATGGCTCGCAAGGCGCACCGGTTCGTGCTTTGAAGACGACAAGCAGCGGATCGGATGCGTGACATCGGTGTCGCTGACCGCCTGTGGTGCACCTTTGTCGCTGACCGCCTGTGGTGCACCTTTGTCGCTGACCGCCTGTGGTGCACCTTTGAGGTCGGCTCAGCCCGCCATCACCGGACGTGGGAGACAACACGCCGGGTCAGCCCGGCACCGCCGCTGATCTAATCCCCGCCCGCGTGGGGCGACCTGGAACACGTCGCACGGCAAACCCATACTGTCGCCATGTCCACGGGCCCGCAAGGCGCTGCTCACGAACTCTTCGATCTCGCATGGCGTCACGTTGACACAGCCCATGTCGCTCGGGCGGAACTTGCAGACTGCTGGCGGGCGTTCCGGGCCGGTAAAGGATTCTCAAGCAGCGTGGCCGTCGAGGCAGATGGCCGCCACGGCCGCATCGTTGTCCAGGCGAACTGGCCACCGGCGTTGCTGCGACAGGCCGACGAAGCGGCAGCCCGTTTCGGCGCCAGTGTCCGGGCGGCGTTCGACGCAGCGGTCCTGGCCGCCGCGGACTGCGTGTCCGGGGTCGTCGCCAAACCTGACCCTGCGGTGCACCGGATGCCCTTGTGCGCCGACGCCGCCCGGTTCGCCGTGGCCGCCCGCGCGCTGATCGGGCTGCGCCCCGATCAGTTGGAGGTCCTCAAACAGTTCCAACCGTTCTACGTCCTGCCCGAGGCAGCCGGGCCCCTGACCCTGCACCTGGGACACGTGATGGCGCAGCTGGCGGCCATGACCGACCCGACCCGGGCCAGGACACGGCGGCGCGTCGCCGTATGGGCGCATTCGGCCGATCCTGACGTGGAGGTCGACCCGCCCCGGCAGGTGCTCACCATGGATGTCGAAGATGACGGCGTTCTGGAGCGCAAGAGAACGATCGCGACGTTCGAACTGTCCGCCCCCGGCCGAACCCGGCCATCGGCCAACCCGAACATCGCCTTCGACCTGATCATCAACGATGAGCCGTGGCCGCTCGACATGGATGATCACTTCGGGAGCCGTTCGGCGATCGCCGTCGCCGCGGCGTCGGAGTTCATCAGGAGCCTTCAGCGAAGTGCCGCCCCACGCCCGCCGCTACGCCTGCGCCAACGGCCGCAGCCGACCCCCGCAGCGCATCGCACGGATCCCACGTGGCTTCCTCTCGACCTGACGCACGCCCCGGATGCCAGGGAAGCGTTTGACGCACCGGACGTGGCGTTGGCGACACACACCGACGACTCCGGCAACCTGACCATCCTCATCAAGGCCAAAGACGGCCTCTTCGGCCGTCCCATCGCGCCAGCGTTGGCGCTCGACCCACACATGCCGCAGGGCCTGGCCGCCGAGGAAGCCACTCTGGACGCCGCGAGCACCTGGGGGCTGCCCGATTTCGTCTTCAACCCACAGCAGACGGAAAAAGGGTCGGGTCTGCGCGAACTCGGTGACGGAACGATCATCACCGGAAGCAGGGCAGTCGCCCTGCAAGTCAAGTCACGTGACCGCGTCACCGACAACCCGGTCAGGGAACGCAGCTGGATGGCGAAGAAGGCGATCGAAGGAGCCCGGCAGGCAGCCGGCTCGGTGCGCACGCTGTCCACGCAACCGATGGCACTGACCAACGGCCGGGGCAGGACGGTCGTCTGCGACGGCAACGCCGTCTCGTGGGTCGGTGTGGTGGTGCTCGACCACTCAGACCCGCCCGAGGGCGTGCTCCCCGACCTGCCTGCGACACGACTGCCGACCGTCGCCGTCCTGCGACGAGACTGGGACTTCCTCTTCGACCACCTCAGGTCGGTGTCAGCTGTCGTCGACTACTTTCATCGCGTCGCCCACGAAGCAGGTCAAGCCCTCGGCACTGAAGCTGTCCGCTACTTCGAACTCGCGGACGCCGACGAGCAGGCAGCCGAGCAGGGGCCCCGACCATGGGCGCAAACATTCGGCGCCAAACAGGTGTCACACCCCCTGCTACCCAAGAGGCCGGTCTCCAGCACTGACGACACCGGGCACGCCGTCTTCCGGATCATCCTCGAAGACATAGCCGAAGGACCGTTCGACCACGATGAAGCAGACCGGCTGCGATTGCTCGGCCTGCTCGACCGCCTCGCCGTCACAGAACGCGCCGAGCTGGGCCGCCTGCTCCTCGACTCCCTTGAGGAGGTCGCAGCAGCCGACGTAGGTACGCGCTGGCGCTTTCGCAGAGTGATCCAAGACGAGGCCCGACTGCAGCTGGCGTTCGGGGTATGCACCCACTTCACCGAGACCCACAGGATCGCCTTCTCGAACTGGGCCATGCTGCGCCACACTGACTTCGTGGATACGCGGGTCGGACCGGACGCAGACGCAGTCTGGACGGTGGCCGTGCTCCTCACACCCCGGTTCGATGGCGCCCGCCCATGGGACACCAGCATGAACGCCATGCAAGGTGACCTCGGACTGACAGCAGACGACCTCACCGCGATACGGGCGCAATGGAAAAGTTGACGCAGCTACACCAGGATGGCCCGACTCGGCACCTCCTTCGCCGTGAAAGCCCGGCTACGGGGCAGTTCTTCCGCCCCGGCACCAACGACCCGCCGGCGCGGTGACGGCCTGGTTGTACCGGCCCTCGCATCCGCCGATGCCACCACATACGCCAGCCAGCAGAGCGCCTACATCCACGCCACACCTAAACCGGCCTTACCATTACGGATCACCTTCGCCTCACACCAGTGGTAGTTCAACCACTCGGGAGAGGGCTGGAGGCGCCACCACCGCCGACAACGCCGTGGCGGACTTCGTCAAGGCCCACTGCAGCTAGTCCGGCCATGAGGTAGATCATGGCTGCGTCGTGGATGCCGTGGCTAGCTGGGATTCATGCCTTGGAGTTCGGCGGCGGCCTCTTGGGCGGTGATGTCGCCGGCGGCGACGCGGATGGCGATGGGTAGGCGGTGTACGAAGCCTCGGGGTGTGCGGGTGTTGGCGGTGGCCTGGTGTGGCGTTATGCCGGCGTCGCGGAGGGCCGCGGCAACGTAGGGCTGGATGCGTGGATGGTGTGCCAGCCAGTCCTTGACCTCCTGCGGGTTGAACCAGAAGCGTGCCCATTCATGCGCTTGGGCCTCTGCTCGCGCGACCAGAATTCGACGAGGCGTCGGTCGCCGTAATGTGTAGGCGGTGTCTGCCCGATCGGCGATCTCCAGCGGCGGTAGGAAGATCTGCGCGAGGTCGGACACGGGTTGGTTCGAGGCTGAGCGGTCGTGCTGGCGGCTGTTCGATGGTCTTGGAGGTCGAGGTGACCCGAGGGGTCGCCGTGTCCCGTAGACCGGTTGGGTGGCATTGGCGGCGCGCGACTGCCACTCGGCGCTCGGGGTGAGGCTGCTGGCGACATCGGTTACGGGAAGTCCTAGGTTCTTGGCTTGCGCCAGCAACGTTGAGCTGTCGGCCCGTAGCTGCCGGGCGAGGTCTTCAAGGCGCACTCCGCGTCCTCTCTACGAGCTCCGCTGATTCTAGTACTGGCGTACGACGAGAGGTGCCTGGCGTGGCGGTATAGGGTCCGGTGAGGCTGATGGAGGCCGTCTGTTCTGGGCATGGTTAGCCGAAGGCGAGTGCCGTGCCTTGCGGCGCGCGTGTCCGGCGTACCCGGAGGGCGACGCGAGCATTGCCGGCGTCCGCGCCGCCCTGATGGTCGTCAGCTCACGCCGAAGAATCTCGCTGCCTGTTCCCGGATCCGTGCTAGGCGCTTGGAGATGGGGCTGTGGTTGCGGTAGCCCATGATCTCGGCGATTTCGGTCAGTTTGGTTACGCCGCTGGTGAGCAGTACGACGACTTGGCGTTCGCGTTCGTCGAGTATCGCGAGGAAGTCGCCGGTTACCAGGTTGCCGACGATTTCTGTCTCTGGGCTCTGCACTGGTATGACGTCGGTCAGTTCGACGAACCGGACTTTGACCTTCAGGCGCTTGTGGTAGAGCTTGCGTTCGAAGTCCTCGCGGGCGAACGTCCAACGGTCGGAGAAGTCCTCCTCGACACGGTTGGACCGTACGGCGTCGAGGATGTCGCGCAGGCGTCCGTGGTGATCGGCCGCCTCGATGGTTCGTTGCACCATGAGGTTGGCTTCGCCCTGTCCGCACCACACGTCGCCACCAGTGCGAGGGTTGGCTCTCACACCGTGCCGGAAGACCGATCCGTCAGCCAGGTGCGGCCGCCGTGTCTTGACCCCGTTGTCGACCTCCGGCCTGTCACGCATCTCCTGCTGGATCGCGTCGGTGACGGCCGGCACCCAGAAATCGAGGTTGTGGGCGAGTAGCCGGATCGGGTTGAGGTTCCCCCGATAACCCGGAGACTTTCGATCATGGTCTGATAGACCCTGACCAGGAGGTTTTCGTGCCCGCCCCTCGCAAGTACCCGGACGAGCTGCGCCAGCGCGCTGTGCGGCTCTACCGG
>NZ_JAAOTI010000024.1:137019-147065 GCF_011297315.1 Catellatospora chokoriensis | reverse complement strand
CTGTCCCCGGACGAGTACGAAGCCGCCTGGTACGCAAAGAACATCGATACACCCGACCCCGTGAACACCACCCTTGAGCAGGCCGTAGCCTGCTAGCCACCTCTCCGGATTATCGGGGGAACCTCACGACGATGATCTGCACGGGCGCAGACAGGTTCCGGGCCAGCCGCACCGGCCACTCCATGAGCGCCTGGGCTTCGTGGATGTCGATTGGTCCGAACAACGCGATGTAACGGCACACCAGCGGCCCCTGCCGCCTGCGGGCCTGGCGAACATCCTCTGCCTGCCCGACAAAGACCATCGTCGACGAATCCGCAGCCCGCGCCGCCGTCGCCGAAGTCACGACAGAATGAACACCACCACGACACCATGAACACCAAGCCCTGCCGGCCTCCGGCGGACGGTGCTTCACCACGCCGCTACACGCTCACCAGCAACGACGCCTACACGCTCACCACGAACGTCGCGCAACAGATCTCGAAGTAGGCGCGATTGATGTAGGGACCGATGAACTCTGTGTTCTGGACCTATCGGACGTCTCACCGGGTGCCGAGCCATGTCGGGTCGCTGCATTACTGCAGCGACCCGACCGTACGAATGATCTTCTACGCCACCAGTGCAAGCCATCCCGTCGCTGGTGGCCATCTGCGCGGCCCCATTGTTCCCCGTAGCGCTAGAAGGTCAGCGCAGCGCCCCTCGATCGCGTCGAGAACGGTCGATGGTGTGTGATCATGCAGATGTAGAACACGTAGCGTTGCAAAAACCTTGGCCTTGGCGGGGTTCGCCGCGTGCGCAGTCAGGCGGCCAGGTAGATCATCACGCCGACTAGCTTGACCGAGCCAACGAACCCTAGACGCAGCGTCGGTGATCAGGTAGATGCCAGTGACGATGTTGAGATCTACTAAGTCGGGAAAGCTGCTAAACGGCAGGGGCGCCAGGTGGGCCTTCTTGAGCCAGCGTCCCCCTGCTGGAGGTAGCCTTCTGATTTGCGTTGCGAGCAGGCGTGGTCCCGGGGGAACCACTGCTGTAAGTGAAGTCATTCAGCTACCGCCTCCTGAAAAGCGGCAGATTCAGACTCGAAGTCCTCCGGGCCGGCGCTGTTCGACTTCAGACCGACTAGCGCAGCCTTGATCGACTTTAGATCCCCCGCGGCAGCCCGCAACGCACCCTCAATCGATTCGATAACGTCGGCGTGGGTATCGGGCAGAGCGGGCAGCCCCGCCTCCTGCGCTGCGGCGCTAAGCGTACGTCCCGCTTCGCAGACAGCGATGATCGCGTCGATCAGCCCTTGGGTGATCGAGTTCTCGAATTCACCCTGTGCCTGCAACAGAAGCTGCTGTGGGCTGGCGTCTGGCTGCACCGGCGGCGTCTCGACGAGCGGCTCCCGCTGCTGACGCGGGCGGCGAACCCCTGCGAGCTTGGGGAACGCTGTATCGAACCATGCTCGCGTAATCTTTGAGCCGTCGACCGGTACTCCGGCATCGTCGACAACTCGCGGCTCTACGCCCTTGTTGGTCGCATAGGCCAGTTCGCGGAACAGTCCGATTGCGCGGGCTGGCCGTTGTAGCAGGGCGCTACGCACGTTGTTCATAGATCGCCGGACGCGCTTCACGTCAGCCTCGTCTGGCTCTGGGCTGCCTTGCGGAGCCGTTGCCTGCGCGCTGATCGAGCCACGGTCCGCTTCGATCAGGTTCCTTTCTGCTAGCCAGTGCATACCGCGGGTGGTCACAAAGATCTCGAGCGCTTCGGTATCGTTCGCCTCTGCCGAGGTCAGCAGTTCACTCCACGTGCCGGTTCCGTGGTAGCTAGTCCGGTTGCGAATCATCTTGCTGCCGAAGAGGCCATCCAGAACTCGCGGGTTCCATCGGTCGCTGTAGCCATCGCTGGCGACGGCGGAGAACATGCGGCTGCGGTGTTCAACGTGACGCGCTGTGCTCTGGGACGGAAACGGCTCGCCGAGAACCTCACGTGAACGCTTCCACTTCGGGTTCGACGTGCCGTCCGGAGGAAAGATGGTGTCGAGAAGCGCAAGGTCTCGGCGGTCGCGGGCGTCGACGATGGTTTCGCCAGGCACGGATGATGGATCGGGGCCCTCGCCTGCGAGCCACGCTCGTTCCTCCTCCGTCATGAGATTGACGGATTTGTAGGCGCGAAGCAGGGCACGGAGATCCGAGGCAGCTCGTTCGGCGAGCTTGTAGGCGAGCGGAGGCCGGCGATGGTCGACCCTATTCGGGTCGAACACCGTGTTGTGGAACTCCGGTAGGTCGTCGCCTCCCACGATGATCTCGATCGATACGGTTGCAATCTTGGAGGCGCGTACTGCGATCTTGTGTCCAGCGTGATCGGGATCTGCGTAGGCAGCCTTGAGGAGGTCAGCGAACATCGGAACCCAGATGCGCGGGTCTGTGGCCGGCGTGCCGATCTTGTCCAACATGATCTTGTAGGGATCGACGCCGAAGACGATGTCCTCTGGCTTGAGACCGAAGAGCTTGAGCCGGGCGCGTGACCGGTTCGCTCCCTTGACGGCTGTCAGGTCGACGACGGCTCGGACTTTGCTACCGCCGGCCCCGTCGGGCTCGCTGATGCTCCGAAGGAGCGGAACGTGAAGCGTGGTCTCATGCTGGCCGTAGATCACGATGTCTTCATCGAGTTTGTAACCGCGGTCGCCATCCGCAGCGTCTAGTGCGGCCCCCATCGTCCCGAGGAGCACGTTGACTCGGTTGTGCGAGACCGGATGGTCGGTCGTGATGAAAGGTGCATACTCGCCGTGCGCATTCCGGCCAGTGACCAGGGCGGGTAGTACTGAGTTGAGGTCTGCACCCGGCTTGAACGGAGCAGCGTAGGAGCTGCGGATTCGCTCGTTGTACTCGCCGGCGCTCCCCGCAAATCCGTGCACCTTCACCGTCAGTACGCGCTGTCCGGTGAGGTTGTTCCGGAGTACGTCAGTCTTGATGGCGTCAGTGGAGCCTTTTCTGCCCATGGTGAGGTACTGCTTCGGGTGGGAGATGTAGGCGGAGATTCCGTCCGTGATCTCCCGCGGCAAGCCAGTCTCCTGCGTAAGCGCTTCCGAGAACCGTTCGGTCCACTCTCGGGTATCCGAGCCGGGGTACGGGTTGGGTTCCGTCGGTGTGGTCGCGAAGTCTTCGTCCTCCTCGGCCGAGACCGAGCTAGAAGACTCGACTGATGTCGCGATGGTGCTCAAGGCGTCCTCCTCGCAGTGTGTACGGGCCTAAGCCCAGTACGCGGCTGCTCGAGCCGATTGGTTCGGGCAGAGCACGAGGCCCGAACCGCCCCTGCGGGACGTTCAGTTCTCCGGCATCGGATCCACCGCGGTGGCAAGCGTGCCGGCACCCGTTCCGATCCCACCTGTCGCCGCGCCCCTGTCAGGTTGTGTTGCGACCTGGCGTAGGGCATTGCGGGCTCTCTTCGACCAATGTTGGTCACTGAAGAGTCGAGGTGTTTTCGTCATCGGGCCTGAATGCTGGGTCAAATGTTAGACGACCAGTGCCACATTCGACACGGCGCAACTTATGACTCATGGTCAGCTTTCCGGACAGTCCTTTCTGAATGTCGCTCGCATGTCTGTCATGGGCAGCGGCCGAACCTGCCTGTCGGCCGACAGCACGACCCTCACCGGCACCGCATACGGCCCCAGGCTGTTCGTCCCAGCCGAGCCTGACGGGCTCAGCCAGTTCGACCGAGTTCTGCGGCTGCTCTGCACCGACCCCGACGCCAAGCGGGCCGCCATGACGATCATGCGGCCGGACGAGCTCGTGAACGCTGCCAACCCCGATGTCGCGGCACGCTCGGGCTGCACCTGATGCTCCGCGAGGGCAGGCTGCACATGAGCGCCTAAATGCGCGGCAACCACGCGGTGATCGGCCTGCTGGGGGACACGTTCGCGTTCACGTTCATCCAGGAGTACGTCGCGATCCAGCTCGGTGTGGCCATGGGCACCTACGGCCACCACGTTGGGTCGATGCACATCAACGTCCTCGACGAGCCGAAGGTGGACAAGATCCTCGCCGCCGGATCGACCACCCGGTTCGAGCCGGCCCGAATGCCGTCCACCACCACGGCCGACCTGCAGGTCGTGGCTACATGGGAGGAGTTGCTGAGTACCGACCGTGACCGCTACACCCCCGGCCGGACCCCGGACCTGCACGAATACAGGCGGCAGGTCATCGCGCTGCTGCTCGGACCGAGCTACACCGACCAGCAACTGCTCGCCGCGGCCGCGAGCGGCACGGACTCGGTCGCGCGGCCTGCTGCTGTGCAGGGCGCGCTGTTCTGACCCGCGCCGTTGGAACCCCGTGGTGCTGTCCGCAGCGGGTTGCGCTCGCTTCGACCGTGAGTCGCAGCCCTTCCCTCCAGCAATGCCGCCCAGCACTTGCTGCGGCAGTCGGAAGTGTCCGCACCAGAGGTCGATCCTCCCGGTGGTTCGAAGGCAAGGGATGCGGACAAAGATGATGTCCGCATCGTCGGCGTTGGATCCTGAAGCCTGGCTGATGGTTCATGGGAAAGTTGATTCGTGCTGCGGCCATGGGCGCCGTGGAACACTGATGGCGTGAAAGTTGCTGGAGTTCCGGAGCACTGGTGACCTGGTACGGAGGTGGCGATGGGTCAGGCACCGCGGCATCTGACGCCGTCCAGCTCCCTGCTGCACTACTTCGGTGCGGAGGTTCGGCAGCTACGCGAAGATAAGTGCCTGTCGGCTGCGGAGTTGGGGCGGCTGGTTTTGCATAGCGCGGATCTGGTTCGACGGATCGAGTTGGCCGAGCGCATGCCGTCTCAAGACTTCGTTTCGCGCTGTGATGATGCGCTTGACGCAGGCGGATCGTTGCTTCGGCTCTGGCCATTGCTGGACCGTGAGCGAAGGCTGCGGCTGGACCGGTGCTCGGCGCGCGAGAGCTACAACCCCGCGTTGTACGACAGGCCGGTGTTGGACTGGCTTCTGGCTCCCCGCATGGAGCCGCAGACGAAACCGAGTGGTGAACCCTTAGTCAAGCGCGCACAGCGCGACCTGCGGGAACTGCGTAGCCTCGACCACCGTCGAGGCGGCGGCGAGACGTATCCAAAGGTCGTCACTGCCCTGAACCGCGACATCGGAGCCTTGACCTCGACCGCGCCGGCCGTCGCCGTGGGCTTTCTGGAACTGGCCGGATATGAGGCCGTCGACCTCGGAGCTGACGGCCGGGCGCAAGCTCACTATCTGCAGGCTCTGGAGATAGTCTCCCGTGCTGGGGACCGCCAATTAGGCGGCTACCTCATCGCGGTGAGCCTGGCCCACCTCTCGTTGCACTGCGGCGATGCCGGAAACGTCGTGCGGCTGGTGACAGCCGCCATCCGCGGAATGGATCATGAAGGAGCGCCGACGGTGCGGGCGGCGTGCGAACTGGTACTCGCTCGGGCGTATGCCCGCCTGGGCGACGAACCAGCCTGCACCGCAGCCCTACATCGCGCGGAACGCAATCTCGACCATCCAGGACGCGGAAACGAACCCGAGTGGATCGCATACCTGGGCCAAGCAGATCTTGCTGATGGGATGGCTCACTGCTTCTTCGACCTGGATCGACACGCAGATGCCCAGGCCTGTGCCGCACTCGCAATCGAACTTGCCGGACCTGGCCGGAGGCGTAGGCTGGCGATCGATTCGGCTCTGCTCGCATCGTCGTTGGCGCGGACTGGCGACGTGGAGCAAGCCTGCATGGTTGGCCGACAGGCGATCGACCATGCCGCCGCTACCCTGTCTTTCAGAGGCGCGCACCGCATCATGCTGATGATGGCCGAGCTCCACCGCTACCTCGATGTCCCCACCGTCCGAGACCTGGCCGAATACCTGAAACTGCGGATGCCCACGATCCCGACGCTGCTCGCTACAGACCTAGATCGGTGAGTACGGTGCGATAAGCGGCCAACTCGGCGTCCAGGGCTGCTTTGATCGCTTGTGGTGATCTCAGGTAATGGCCGACGTCCGGCAGCACCACCAGGTTCGCCAGCAATCCACGGCTTTTGAGACTCGCGGCCAGGTCTACAGCGTCGGCGGCGGGAGCAACCGTGTCGGCGCCGCCGTGGATCATCGCGACCGGCCGGCACACCTCGTCTGGTGTTACATCGGCGTTCGGGTGCGACAGGATCGCGGCATGGGGTCGTTGAAATCTTGGTGCCGTGGTGATCCAGTCACCCGGATTGATTATCGCTGAACGAGCAACGGCGAGCGCGAACGGGGTGTCCGGTGTGCATACCGCCTTCAATGCCGTGTAGCCGCCGGCGCTGGCACCGGTGATGAAGATTGCAGTGGGCATTGCGCAGCCGGTGTGGATGAGGTGACGTGCCGCGTTCTGGCAGTCGATTACGTCGAGCTCGCCCCATCGCCCGTCGAGGGCTTTGCGGTAGGTGCGCCCGTAGCCGGTGCTGCCGCGGTAGTCGACGTCGGCGACCGCGAAGCCGCGGCTGGTGAAGAACTGAACCTCCCAGTCGAGGCGGATCTCGGCCTGGTAGGTGGGTCCAGCATGTGCCCTGACGATCACTGGGGTAGGTCTGCGGGGTCCGATGCCCTGAGCTGGGTAGAAGATCACCGTCACGTCGGCACCCCCGGAGGGGACGGAAATCTCCTCCGGCACCGACACGCACGAGACAGCCTGCGGATCTTCGTTGCTGTGGCGGACGACTTCGATCTGGTCCGTGCCGCTGGTGGGGACCAGGGCGATCTGCTGGCTGATGGCCGGAGCGGAGCCGATGACCGAAAGTCGATCATCCGCTGCGGCGAGATAAGGCTTGAGCGACGTATACGGCGTCGGGAGATCGTGCCACGTGCCATCGCCCGCCACGAGCGCCAGTCGACTTTCCGGGCCAACCTGGGTGATCACGGCCAAGCGGCCCTGCGGCAGGAACGCGTAGGTGGAGTAGCCGAGTTCCCAAGGTGCTGGCGCGCATTCAGCCTGCATCGCAGCGACCGGCACGATTGCCTGGCCGGCTGTGCGATAGAGGTTCCACCAGCCAGAACGATCCGACATGAAATACAGGTGTCCGTCGGGGCCCCATCGGGGTTGTGACGCCGACTCGTCTGGTCCGCCGGCGATCAGCTTCATCCGCGTCAGGCTGCCGGCGGGGTCGTAGTCGGCCACCCAGACTTCGGCACTGTCCCAGGGCATGACCGCCGACCCCCACTGCATCCAGGTCAGCCGCCCTCGGTTCAGCCGCGGAGACGCGATGAACGAAGCTTCATGGATCACCTGGGTCCGGTGCGTGGCCGGGTTGATGGCGATCAGCTGGTCACGGTCTGACGATTCGCGAACGGCCAGGAGTAATCCGTCATTGAACACGAGGTCGCCATGCTGACGCTGGTCGCGGGTGTACTGGATCTTGTCGTTCAGCCAGATCTGGCCGTCGGCTGCCGTTGTGGTCCAGATGCCACCGCTGCTGGCGGCGTATGGGCCTCCGCCGTAGGCATGAACGCTGTTGCCCACGTCCACGGTTCCGAGCTGCAATCCACGTGCCTGCGTCCAGGTGCCTACCACGCTGCCGCCACGGCTGGGTACGGACTCAACCCAGTGCAACGCCTGCCCGGACGCCGACAGCCAATCGAAGGATCTCGTGCGCTGACCGACCTGCTCTATGGAGACAGGCGACTCCACATGATCAGATTTGGTGGCCGCGCGCAACCTGTCCATCTCCCCATATGACCACACCTGCGACCTGCCGTGCGTAGGCGGCCTGATCACTAGGCCGAGGGCGGCGCGGGTTCGCCGCCATTTTGGCGAGCTGGCCTGGCCCGCGCCATCGACCGTCGGCCGGAGAACGGCCTCCAAGCACTGGTCATCCGCTACGGCATAACCGCAGCGGCAACGCCCTGACACAGGGCAGCTGGCCGCATCTCGCACTGTGGGATGCGGTGGCCGCGGCAGCGCTGCTCGACCTGCTCGCCGCGGCGGTGAGTGGCACGGACTCGGCGGCGCAGCCTGCTACGGATCCGGCTCGCTGATGCCGCGCATACCGGTTGCCACGGTCGCGGCTTCCGTGCAGGCCCGAGGGTTCGAGCCTGCACGGAAGCCGCCGGTCTACCGGATGCGAATCGAGTTGCCCTTGGCCAGTGACCCGGACGCCTGATATAGCGCTGTGGCGCCGGTCGGGCTGGCGCCCGGAGCGTAGATCCTCAGCACGAAGCGGTCGTCGGTGGCCGGGGTGAGCCGGTCACCGTCGACACCTTCGACGGTGAAAGGATTGGTGGTTGTCACCCCGTCGACGGTGACCGTCGCCGTGCCCTGAAAACGGCCCCGTGAGTTGTTGGTCTGGTCGACGACCATCCAAGCGAAGCCCGTGGCGTCGAGGCTGAGGTCGTGGCAGTTGGCGGCATTGGGCTTGTTGCAGTGGGTGCCGGTCCGGTAGGAGAAGTGGAAGTCGTTGCGGGGATCGAGCGCACCGTTGCGGTACTCGACGGTGAAGCCGTAGTCGGCTGCGTCGTCCTGACCCGGACCGACGAGCCCCGGCAGGACATCACCAGCGGCCAGGCTGGGCACGAGGTCTTTCTTGTTGCGGCCGGTGAAGCTCTCTGCCGCCGGATCGAACACGACGAGCATGGTGGTGGCCACAGGGCTCCAGTTGCCGGCCGCATCCACGGCGCGTATCCCGACGTCGTGCACACCGACGGGAAGGCCGGCGCCGAGTGAGGCGACCAGGCTGCCGCCGGAGAGCGGCATCGCCGTCGCGTTGCCCGCTCCGGGGTCGGCGCCGACGAAGTACTCCCCGCGCACCACGCCGGAGAGCGCATCGGACGCCGGCACCGACATGGTGCTGCTCGCCGTGCCGACCGGCTTGGGGTTGGCTGTCCAGCTTGGCGTCCCCAGGGCCGGCGGGGTCCGGTCCAGGTTCACGGTGAGCGTCGCGGTCGAGCTGTTGCCTGCGCGGTCGAGCGCTTGACCAGAGAACGACTGGCCGGCGCCCTCACCGGTGACCGCGAAGGAGTTGGTGCAGGTGACGATGCCTGACAGCGCATCGCTGCAGCCGTAGAAGACTGCGACGTCGGTGTTGTGCCAGCCGTTTTCGTTGGCCGCTGGGTACGGTGTGGCGGTGATGGTGGGCGCGGTTGCGTCCAACTGGACCACCACGTTGACGGTCACGGTGTTGCCGGCCTTGTCCTCAGCGGTGGCGGTGATGGTTTGTCCGTCGGTGTCTGCGCTGACCACGGTCGGCGGCGGGCACGTCAGGATGCCCGACAGCTCGTCGGCACAGGTGAACGTGACCGTGGTGGCGCTGTTGTGCCACCCCGCGTCGCCGGCCGGCGGGGTTAGTGAGTAGACCAGCGACGGCACTTCGCGGTCGATCGACAGCACGTACCGGCCAGTGGCGCAGTTGCCTGCCGGGTCGCAAGCCGGTGCCGAGGTGATGACCTGCTCAGCGCCGTCGGCGGCCACCGTGACGGGGGCCGGGGTGGTCGGCACGCCAGACGACGGCACGGGGTCATGCGCGACCCAGGAGACCGTGACCGGGGCGTTGAACCAGCCGTGCGCGTTGGGTGTGCGGTCTGGCTGCGGTGTCACGTCCGGGGGAGTCTGGTCGGTGACCGCGATGATCACGGCTACCGGTCCCGACTGCAGCGTTCCTGACGTCGCCCGGTAGGTGAACACGTCGTCGCCGAGGAAGTCGGCATCGGGCGTGTACCGCAGCGATCCGTCTGCGGCGAGCTGCAGGGAGCCATGTGCGGGCGGCTGCACGAGGACCGCCTGCAACGGGCCGCCAGTGTAGTTCACGTCGTTGGCCAGCACACCCGGGGCAGCGACCTCGAACACCGTCGCGGCTCGCGCCGTGTACCGGTCGGCGGCACCGCTGATCAGGCTGACCGCGCCGGTGGCTTGGTATGCGACGAGCAGGTCGACCGTGCTGGCCACCGGGATCAGGGGAGTTGTCGTCCGGAGCAGTTCGGGTCGGTTGGTGGGTGGGGTGATGTCGAGTTGTGTTCCTGCGGTGGGCCAGAGGGCGACGGTCGGGGTGGAGCCGTTGGCGGCGGTGAGGTTTGTGGGTGTGCTGGTTTTGCCGCTGGTGACGGG
>NZ_JAAOTI010000024.1:0-136921 GCF_011297315.1 Catellatospora chokoriensis | reverse complement strand
GTCGCCGGTGTTGGTGTCGGCGGTGAGTTGGTAGGTGGCGTTGGTGTTGAGGTCCCAGCTGCCGGTGGGTAGGTCGCCGGTGCTGGTGTTGGAGTCGCCGGCTATGCGGATGCTGTAGGTGCCGTTGCGGGCGTAGAGGGTGAAGCGGCCGTCGGTGCCGGTGCGGGTGGCGTAGGTTCCGCCGGTGGGGAAGCCGCCGATGAGTCTGAAGGTGACGTCGCCGGCGGGTGTTCCGGTGTGGTCCAGGATTCGGCCGGTCATGGTCGGTCCGGAGGGCAGGGTCGCGGTGATCGTCTGGTCTGCGGTCACGCTGACCGGTGTGGTCGTGATGGTCAGGAGATCGGGTCGGTTGGTGGGTGGGGTGATGTCGAGTTGTGTTCCTGCGGTGGGCCAGAGGGCGACGGTCGGGGTGGAGCCGTTGGCGGCGGTGAGGTTTGTGGGTGTGCTGGTTTTGCCGCTGGTGACGGGTAGGCCGAGCAGGGTGGTTAGGCCGCTGATGACGGGGTTGTTGTTGGAGGTTCTGACTTGGGCGTCGGGGACGGGTTGGCCGGTGGGGTCGGTGACGGTGACGGTGAGGTGTACGGGTTTGGGCAGGGTGATGTCGCCGGTGTTGGTGTCGGCGGTGAGTTGGTAGGTGGCGTTGGTGTTGAGGTCCCAGCTGCCGGTGGGTAGGTCGCCGGTGCTGGTGTTGGAGTCGCCGGCTATGCGGATGCTGTAGGTGCCGTTGCTGGCGTAGAGGGTGAAGCGGCCGTCGGTGCCGGTGCGGGTGGCGTAGGTTCCGCCGGTGGGGAAGCCGCCGATGAGTCTGAAGGTGACGTCGCCGGCGGGTGTTCCGGTGTGGTCCAGGATGCGGCCGGATAAGGTGCTGACGCCCTCCTGGATGAGGACCAGGTCCAGAGTCTGGTTGCCGGTGACCGAGAAGTTCGACCGAGTCACGGGCTGGTATGGGGCCGGCGGCGTGAACACGATGTCCCAGACGCCGTCCGGCACCTGCATGGCGTAGTCACCCTGGGAGTTGCTGCCTGCCGACGCCACCGAACCCGACGTGGATCCGGGCGGGTACGCGGCGACGGAGACGCCGACGACCGGCTGTCCGCCGGCGGTGATGTGGCCGGTAACCGACCAGGAGACCGCGAGCGCGGGTGTCGCGGTCGTGGCGACGGCGACGGCGCTCATCAGCACCATCACGAGTACGCGGTGCGCGATGCTGCGCACAGGTTTCGGACCGGGCATGGGGTGCATCTCCTCGCGACGCGGAGCGGCTGGCGGGCTGCGGCCCACCATGACTACGCAATGCGACCATCCCGTTGCTGCACTTCGACACCGTCGAAGTAGGCCGATACCGTCGCCCGTCGACTCGCGGGCGAGGGTGCCGACGGCGTGAATCATCGACGAACGTCCGTGGTGCTGGCGCGCACGGCCACGTCTGTCGATACGCGGGCTCGCACTGGGGAGGTGGATCGGCGGAACCGGTGAGGGTGAACGGGCACACCCTGCTGGCACCCGGTGTGTCGTGCCCGCCTGTCTGCGGAGGAGCGGCTGCGCCCGTCGCCGGGGATCGGCCGGGACGGGGGTTGCGTTGCCAAGCCGCTGATCGAGTTTATTTCGATCCGAGCCAGCTCCTTGGCCGCTTTCAGAGCAGTCCTTTATACGGACCGTGAACGTTGAGCAGTTTTATGAACAGCTGGGCAAATCAGACATCGACACCGAATAGGGCGAGGGCCAACAGGCATCACGGTGCCGCCATGGCGCCCAGCTGTCCAAGACTGTCCGAATTCCGCGGTGGTGATATTCGGAGGAGATGTGGTGGCCTAGGCTGCCCGGACCGTTACGGCGACGTGTCGGCTGAGCGGCATCGGTGCGATGTTCTCGACGAGGACTTTCAACTGTCCCGCGTTGGCGGTGAGGGTGTCGGTCGGCCTCGCGAACGGCTTGGGTCAGCGGGCACGCTTCGTGATTGCGCAGGTCGCCTGCATCACACGCCGCGAGCTAGCCGGTCGGCGATTGCGAGCGCTGCAGACCATGGAAAGGCGCTCCGACGAGCGGTTCCCGTGCCAGGTTCGTGTGGCTCCCACCCGTCGTGGGCACCGAGTAGTACGTACACCCGTTCGTCGCGAAGGGCAATGACCGAACGCTTGAACGGCACCCGAGCGGCTAGTGCGGAGTTGACGAAGGGCACAACGACGGTAGGCACGCCGCGGCCGATCAATTCAGCGGCCGACGTCAGCGCATAGTTGTCGGCTATGCCTGCGGCGAGCTTGTTGACGGTGTTGTACGTTGCAGGCGCGATGATCAATGCATCGGGGTCGGAGACGGTCCGCGTGCCTGACTGGTGGGTGAGCGGTCGGTAGTCGCTGCGGACATCTGCTGCCAGAGTCGACCCAGCCTGCTCGAGGAACGGCAGCGCAGCTTGGGTAGCGATCACTCCTATCTCCCAGTCGACATCATGAGCCATCGTGACCAGCTTTCCTAGATCGCTGGCCGGCCCCGCGCCGCAGGTAATGATGAGAAGGCTTCGGGTCATGTGCTGATCCCTGCGGCAGAGGCGAACTCGGTGGCGCGGGTTCGGACGGACGTGGGGGCGTGGGCGCATAGGTCCAGGACCAGGCGGTGTACCGTCGGGCGGCTTCTGACCTCTTGGGGAGCGATACGGCTGGCAGTTCGGAGTGCGGTTAGTGCCGCATCATGCCGACCCCACAGTGTGTATGCCTGGGCCACGTCCAGGAACAGTGAGACCTTTCGCTCGGCCAGTAGGAGCCGGTCTTGTCGGACGAGGCGAGCGAAACGGATCGCGTTACCGACATCGCCGAAGGTCAGGGCGATGTTCACACGGTGAAGTCCGACATTCGCGGGGCCGAATCCGGTCCACCGGGTGTTTCCTTCTTGGCCGAGTCGGGTGGCGGCGCGAGCGGCCTGCTCAAGAAGCCCTTCGGCGCTCTCCTTGACTCCTGACCGGGCGGCGGCGACAGCGCCTCTCAGCGCCAGAGCGCCGTAGACGGCTACGGCGTCCGGCGTGGCGAGCCTGGTCGCGGCGTCGAGGTCGATCACTGCTTGTTGGGCTAGGTGCATAGCGGGAGTGCTGTGCCCGTTGCTTGCCAGTGCGTGTGTCATGATCCGAGCGCTGGCACCGGAGGCGACGGGGTCTTCGCTGGCGGTGGCGTGACGTGAGCTGCGGTCAGCCGCCAGCAGTGCGGTGGCTTGGTCGCCGAGCTTGAGCAGGATGCTTGCGGTCACGTGGTAGGTGTCCGCGGCGAGTGCGTGTGCGCGTGCGGCATCTTCGGGCGCATCAGCTTGCGTGGCCGCTGCTAGCGACTGTAGGAGCGTCGGTAGATCGGCGAGCGCCTCGTCGTACTGGCACGCCTGATAGCGAGTCTTGGCGGCAGCCACCCGCCGTTCGAGCTCACCTAAGGTCGGAGGAGGTGTGGAGTCGTCACTGCGCCGTCCGACGCCGACCACCGCGTCGAGCAGCCTGGCGACGGAAGGGCCAGCGAGCGCAGCTGCTGCCGCTGGCAAGATGGCTCGTCGCTTCCAGTCGGGCCCGCAGGTCGCGTGATCGGTGCGCCCGGTGCGTGCGGCCGGGCCATGATCGGCATTCTGCCAGTTCATGAGGAGAACGCCACGAGCGTGAAGGACTCGGTCGAGAATTTCGACGATGCTGCGTGCCGGCCAGCGTTCAGCCTTCTCGTATTTGGCGAGCGTATCCGGGTGTAGCGGAACTTCGGCTGCCAGGCGCGCCAGCGACATTCCTGTGACCTGGCGCAATTCGCGTAGCGTCGCGCCGAATCGGGCTCGGGGCGATGCCTCGGGGTCGAGTGCACGCGGCTGCTGTGCCATGCCTCGAATAGTAGTCAGATGGTCGACGCGGGCCCGTGTCCTCGGACTGGCGTCATGCAGACGGCGACGATGTCTGCATGTTCGACGCCGAGGCGACAGCCGCTTGCGATATGTCGCTCCGGCGCACTCATGACCTCTCGGACAACGACGTGCCACAGCTTGAACGGCTTGGAAGCCGAGCGCCGTTCATCGCTTGATTAGCCGTTGCACGCGCCGGTTCGTGCGTGTTTTGGGTGCTGCACGGGAACTCGGTCGGCGTCTGAGGATGCAGACGAGGGTTTTGTCTGCGTGCCGGGTATCGACCTTGGTCATGCCGTCGCCGTCAATGGAGTGTGTGACCCTGCCGCGCTGTGCGTCCGCTCGTGGGACCGGTGCCGTGTTGCGACGGCTGTCGCGGTCAGGTGGTCGCTGATGTCGAGCGACATGTGGTCAAAGAATTGACCGGTCAACTCTTTGACTATATGGTCGCCGAGGTGGACGCGCACTCATCGGCCGACAACGGCACCGCAGATGACGTCAGTGATCGTGTCGAGACTAATCCGACCGATGAGGTGAGGGCAGCTGTCGACCGCTGCCTCGAGGCCGAGCGCACGTTGAAAGAGTTGCTGGTGTCCATCGACAGCAGCAAGGCGCTCACGCGTAACGAACTCGCCAGGCTGTGTGAACGATGGAGGTCTCGTCCAACCGTGTTGAAGCTTCTTGCCGGCGGCAGCTCCTGGGAGGATGAGCAGAGTGAGTAGCGGTAACCACGGACAGTTCGTCCACTTGCACGTTCACACGGAGTACTCGATCCTCGACGGTGCCGCCCGCATCAAGAAGATGATGAAGACTGCTCGTGAGTTGGGTATGCCCGCAGTGGCGATCACCGACCACGGCAACCTGCACGGACTGTACGAGTTCTTCAAGGCAGCCAAGGACGCGGAGCTCACGCCGGTGCTCGGCATCGAGGCGTACCTGGCGCCGGGTGATCGCAGTGTCCGCAAGCCGGTGCGGTGGGGTACGGCTGCTCAGAAGGACGATGACGTCTCCGGTTCGGGTCGTTACACGCACGCCACGATGTGGGCCGCGAACGCTGACGGGTTGCGGAACCTTATTCGGCTTTCGTCTCGGGCAGCGCAGGAGGGCATGTATGGCAAGCCGCGCATGGATGCCGAACTGCTCGGCGAGTACGCCACTGGCCTGATGGCCACGACCGGATGCCCGTCGGGCGAGGTTCAGACCCGGTTGCGGCTCGGTCAGGTCGATGAGGCGCTGGCGGCCGCTGGCCGTTACCGAGAAATCTTCGGGGCTGAGAACTACTTCCTCGAGCTGATGGATCACGGTCTCAGCATTGAGAAGCGGGTTCGTGATGGCCTCGTCGACATTGGCAAGAAGCTCGGCATCCGGCCGGTCGTGACCAACGACTCGCACTATGTCGTCGCCAGCGAGGCCACATCACACGACGCCCTGTTGTGCGTGCAGACCAACGCGCAGATCACCGACCAGAAGCGGTTTCGGTTCGACGGCAGCGGCTACTACCTGAAGTCGGCGCAGGAGATGTACGCGATCGACTCCTCCGACGTATGGCAGGAGGGCTGCGCGAACACCCTGCTCATCGCCGAGCGCGTCGACACCACCGGCATGTTCGCGTACCACAACCTGATGCCGCGGTTCGCGGTCCCGGACGGGCATACCGAGGCGAGCTACTTCGCCGAGCAGGTCTGGGAGGGCATGGCCCGCCGATTCCCGGGCGGGATACCAGATGCGCAGCGCAAGCAGGCCGAGTATGAGATCGGCGTCATCAACGACATGGGTTTCCCGGCATACTTCCTGGTCGTGTCGGACATGATCCGATGGGCCAAGCACAACGGGTACCCGGTCGGTCCTGGCCGCGGCTCTGCCGCCGGAGCGATCGTCGCCTACGCCCTGGACATCACCGACCTCGACCCTTTGCCTCACGGCCTGATCTTCGAGCGCTTCCTGAACCCCGAGCGGGTTTCCATGCCGGATATCGATACCGACTTCGACGAAGCCGGACGAGTCGCGGTGCTGGGGTACCTCACAGAGAAGTACGGCTCAGACAAGGTCGCGCAGATCGCGACGTACGGCACAATCAAGGCCAAGGCTGCGCTCAAGGATGCCGCGCGAGTCCTCGGGCACCCGTTCAGCGTCGGTGATCGCATCACCAAGGCGATGCCGCCGGCGGTCATGGGCAAGGACATTCCGCTTTCGGGAATCTTCGACGAGAGCCACCCGCGATACGTCGAGGCAGCCGAGTTCCGGGCGCTTCACGACAGCGACCCCATCGTCCAAGAGGTCGTCGGGGTCGCGAAGGGTCTGGAGGGACTGGTCCGCAGCACCGGCGTGCACGCTGCCGGTGTGCTGCTGTCATCCGAGCCGCTCATGGACCACATCCCGCTGATGGTCCGCGACGCCGACGGCGCGGTGATCACCCAATGGGAGTATCCGGTCTGTGAGGCCGTCGGTGCTCTCAAGATGGACCTTCTCGGCCTGCGCAACCTGACGATCATCGACAACGCTGTCCGGCACATCGAAGCCACGACTGGCCAGCGCATCGACCTGCTGTCACTGTCGCTGGACGATCCGAAGGCATACCAGCTGCTGGCCGCCGGTGACACCCTTGGCGTGTTCCAGCTCGACGGCGGGCCGATGCGGGCGCTGCTGCGGCTGATGCAGCCAGACAACTTCGAAGACATCTCGGCCGCTCTGGCGCTGTACCGGCCAGGACCCATGGGCGCCAACTCCCACACCAACTACGCGCTGCGTAAGACCGGCCAGCAAGAAGTCGTGGCGATCCATCCCGAGCTCGCCGAGCCCTTGAACGAGATTCTCGGCCCGACGCATGGCCTGATCGTCTACCAGGAGCAGGTGCAGCAGGCCGCGGTGAAGCTGGCCGGCTACAGCCTCGGCAAGGCCGACAACCTACGCAAGGCCATGGGCAAGAAGGTCAAGGCCGTCCTTGACAAAGAATTCGTGCCGTTCCGCGACGGTATGCGTACCAACGGGTACAGCGACGAAGCGATCCAGACGCTGTGGGACATCCTCGTTCCGTTCGCGGACTACGCCTTCAACAAGGCGCACACCGCGTCCTACGGGCTGGTGTCATACTGGACCGCTTATCTCAAGGCCAACTACCCGGCCGAATACATGGCCGCGCTTTTGACATCCGTCGGCGACGACAAAGACAAGATGGCCTCCTACCTCGGTGAATGTCGCCGAATGGCGCTGAAGGTGCTCCAGCCCGACGTCAACGAGTCGCTACTGGAGTTCGCCCCCGTGTCGGGCGACATCCGGTTCGGCCTCGGCGCTATCCAGAACATCGGCGCGAACGTCGTCAACGCGATCGTGCAGGCCCGCCGCGACAAGGGCGCCTTCGTATCCTTCGAGGACTTCCTGGCCAAGGTGCCGTTGGCCGTGTGTAACAAGCGAGTGGTGGAGTCGCTGGTCAAAGCGGGCGCATTCGACTCGCTTGGCCATACCCGCCGCGGGCTGCTGGGGGTGCACGAACAGGCCGTCGATGGCGTCACCGGCGTCAAGAAGCAGGAGGCAAACGGACAAGACGATCTGTTCGGACAGATGTTCGGCGCGGCGGACGGCGACCAACCTGCCGCCACCAAGATCGTCGGCCTGGATCTGAACAACATCGACTCCGTGGAGTGGGACCGAAAGACGCTGCTCGGCTTCGAAAGGGAAATGCTGGGTCTGTACGTGTCCAGCCATCCTCTTGCGGGTGCCGAGCGGGTCCTGCGCGCCAACAGCGAGATCAGCATCGCCGCCATCGAAGCCGACGAGTTGCCCGACCGCCACCAGGTCGTCATCGCCGGCATCCTGACGTCCGTCCAGCACAGAGTCACTAAGCAGGGAAAATCCTGGGCGTCCATGACGCTGGAAGATCTTGACGGCAACGTCGAGGTGCTGTGCTTTCCCAAAGCCTATGAGGTGTTCCGCCCCCACCTGGCCACCGACGCGATCATCGCGGTGAAGGGCAACGTGAACAGGCGCGACAGCGGCGCGGCAGTCTCGATGTCCGACATGAGCCTGATCTCCATCGGGGAAGACGACTTAGCCGAGAACCCGCCAGTAGTGCTGCACCTTTCCGCCGACCGGATCTTGGGCGACGACGAGTTCCACGACCAGCTACGTCAGATCGCCATCTCCTACCCGGGCAAGAGCCCGCTGTACCTGAACCTCAAACATGAGCGCGGCGTGTCGCGATGGGATCTCTGCGTCCAGGTAGCACCGTCGGTGCCATTCATGAGCGACATCAAGGCACTGGCCGGTCCAGGGGTCATTCGTTGACGATTCAGGTGAAGGCAGACGCAACCGCCTGCTGCTGCTGTGCGGGGGAGCTCTACCTGCTGGCGACACTGCCTCACCCGACCATGGCCGAGAGCTCGCGGCAGGTGCGACTCTGCCCGCGGTGCGACGCGGACAAAGGTGCCGCGCAGGGTCTGTTGTCATATTTCGCCGTCCACGGCAGCGCACGGGAAGGCGACTCTGACTTCCTCGCGCGGTTGATCAAAGAATGGTTGGACGCCGCGACCGCGGCTCGCTTCGAGGAATCAGGCTGGTCTGCCGACTATGAAATGTGGAAGTCCGGCGAGCTCTAGGCGGTGTTGCGCACTGGGCTAGAGCTCCGCCCTTCACCGATTGAGTTGGATGGCCCCTACCAGCCGCCTGCACAGATCTACGGCCCTTGTTCGGATCGCTACCGGTAGCACGTCGGATCGCTACCGGTAGCACGTCGGATCGCTTCAGGGGGCAGCTGAGTACGGCAAGGAGGGGCCTGTAGGTCGGCAAGCCCGGGCTGGTCACAGCTGCTGCGTCATCGCCACTCATGCGGCGCCATCGGCGAGGTACCGGACCGGCAAGCTCTTGGCACCGAGCGTGAAGACTGATCCCCGACGCTCGTCCACGGCACGACGCTCGGCATGTTTGCAACGGAGGCGGCGCAGTCGCGTGTGCCGTTAGCCGCCGACTGCGATCTGGCGCAGAAAAGCGGCATGGGTTGTGGGTGGCCACAACCCATACCGACTAGATCTGACCGACGACCCGTCCGTCAGCCCGACGCGGACTGAACTTCCAGGCTAGGCGTGGCTGCCGCACGGTGCGTCGTTGCCGCAGTCGGCGTTGAGAGCCCACAGTTCGCGGTCGACGGTGTGGCCGGCGGCGGCGATCAGTTCCTGCGTCCGGGCCAGGACGGCAGGATTGCCCTGGTTGCCGTCGTAAGGATGGTGGTGGATGAACTCGCCCCGCAGGTCATGGCAGAGCTTTGCGTAGGTCTCGGTGTGCAGGATGAGGTTGTGCCAACCCAGGTCCACCATCCCGGACGGGGTCAGGCTCGTCCCGGGATTGCGGCCGCACGCGTCGAGGAACTCCACTGCCTGCTGCTGGATGCGCGCACACGTCGTCAGCGGCAGGTCGGGGTGGTCCTTGTGAAGCCGGGCCACGAGTGTGTCGAACATACCCTCTTCGAGCAGGTCCTTGGGATGCGTACGCACCCGGACGTCAGTTGTCGGCACCTGTCTTCTCCCTTCGATGGATACTGCTTCGTGTGATCGAGCCGGAGATGGTGAGCTAACTCCCCGAACGATCCTGTTCGACGTGCGACGGGAACCGTCACCTCGGCGATGTTTCGCAGAGCGGTCAGCGTCTTGAATCAATTACGTGCCAGATGCGTTTGGAAATCGAGATCGCCGATGCAGACAACGGCCTTGTCTACATCGGATCCGCGCTGAGATGGTCATCGCCTGCGGCGCGATCTACTGGAACGAAGTGTCGCGGCGCGGTGGGCATCGACTCGATGTCGCAGGGCGGTTTCGCGACATGCGCTCTCACACGAAGACAAGGCGTGACCGGCCGAACAGCCGCTCGAACCCAAGACTCGGCCTGGCCGACGGCGGGGACAGGTTCACTCTGGCTTGGGCAGGTCGCTGGATCCGGCCCGCGAGCGCTTGCTGGCCAGCGCCTTTGTGGCGCACTGCGTCGAGGCGGTGGATATGGTCGGTGGTCGCTCGAGTCCGAGCCGTTACTCGACCCACTGGTCATGCCTCGCGACGACGGAATCGCACGACAACGTCTGAGGGCCCGTTCTGGCGCGCCTGGTCACCGATGTGCCGCGGCCGTCGGACCAGCTGGACGCTCTGCGCCGTTGGGCAGGTCAAGGCCTCAACTGAGTGGGCGCACCAGGTCCGGAAGTTCAGCGAGCGAGTTGATGATCCAATCTGCGGTGGCGACGACGGGCGGATCTTCGGCCCACAAGTATCCCCAGGGTCCACGCCGTAGCAGGACCGTGCGCAGACCGGCCGCATGGGCCGGGACGATGTCGTTGTCCCGGTGGTCGCCCACGTAGACGATCTCGTGCGGCTCGCCGGGAGCGAACCGGGTGACACGCTCGAAGAAGCCCGGCTGTGGCTTGGCCACGCCCCATTCGCCAGAGGTCGCGATGTCGTCTACCGGCAGGTCGAGCGCGCGAAGCAGGGCCGCCGCGCGGGTGGTCTGGTTGCCTGCGATGCCGACCCACAGCCCACGAACCTTCAGTTCCCGCAAACAGGGCCGGGCGTCGGGATAGAGCTCGGCGTCGCCGATGACTTCGCCCGCCCCGGCGTCTTCACGTGCCTGGCGCTCTTTGACGAGGTCAAAGCCTGGCTTGAAGTACTGGAACGTTTCGGCGTTGTCATGGCCCTGCGCGGTCACGGCACCGAGCACTGCGGAGAAGGTGTGCCGCGGCACACCGATCCAGTCGGCCCACCGGCCGAACTCGGCGGTGTCGTCAAGCAGCGTCTCGCCCACATCGAAGACGACAGACCGGACGACCACTGTTGCCTCCATGGCGAGGGAAGTTCGTCTAGCCAGAACCCTATTCGGCTGGCGAATAGGCGCGCCGGTCCGGGCGTCGGCGATCCAGATCCAGACACTGGCGGTGTCTGCATGGCAGGTCTCGACCTTGGCTGTGTCGTCACCGTCAATGGATCTGAGGCCCTGCCGCGTCTGATGTCGCCTGCCGCGGTTGGCGCCGGGTGGGCGGGCGATCATGCCCGCCCACCCTTCCACGTTTTCGTCAGGTGGGGGAGGTCTAGGCATGGTGAACGGGCTGCTGGTGGGGACCGGCTGGTACGGGTTGCGGCGCCGTCGTGTGCTCGACGCGGTCGTGCTGTTCGCAGTGCGGCGGGACTGGCCGGACTGGCACACGCACGAGTTCGTGTCGCCGCGATTGACCGAGCAGGCAGCGGAAGCCGCCGCGGCCGCCGACTTCGCGTACTGGCGGCGTAGCCCGCTGCGGCCGCGGGTGAGCGTGGTCCGGCTGAGTGCGAACGATTTCCGGATCCACCGCCGCCGGCGCGACTGCCGGGCGCCGGACTGCCCGGTGGAGTCGTCGGCCAGGGCGGCAGCGGGAGCGCTCCGGTGACGCGGGCGACGTTGGCGCAGGGCAAACTCGGCCCGGCTGGACTGTGGATCATGGCTGTGGTGGCGTCGTCGCCGTTGACGGTCCAGGTCGGTGGCATCCCGACCATGTACGCCGCGACCGGCGTGGCTGGCGTGCCGCTGGCTTTCGTGCTCGTCGGCTGCATCCTGTTCGTGCTCGCGGTGGCCTACACCGGCGCGGCAGGACACATCCGCCACGCCGCGCCGCTTTACGCACTGATGGGCCGGGGCATATCCCCGGTGATCGGCGTAGCCGCCGGGGCGTGCGCGCTGGTCGGCTACATGGCGATTGGGACATCGCTGTACGGGCTTATCGGCCCGACGGTGGCCGGTATCGCCGGAGGCGGCCCGTGGTGGGCATGGTCTGCCGGCGCGCTGGCCGTCGTGGCCGGGCTGGGGCTGCTCGGCGGGATGAGCAGCGCCCGTTTCCTGGGGGCGCTGCTCGCCGTCGAGGTGGCAGTCATCGGCTGCTACATCGTCGCGGCCCTGGTACAGCGTCAGGGTTCGCTGACCTGGCAGCCCTTCGCACCCTCGGCGCTAGTCGTGCCCGGCATGGCCGGTGCGGTGGCGTTCGCGATGGCGGCGTTCGTCGGCGTGGAGACCGTCCCCGCCTACGCCGAGGAGGCCCGCGGCGGCAGCCCCGCAGTACGCCGGGCGATGCTCGCCGCGATCGCGTTCGGCGCGATCACCTACGCGGCGGGGGCGTGGGCGATGGCCGTTCACGTCGGTCCGGGACGCCTGGAGTTGGTCGGCTCGGATGCGGCCCTGAGCCCGCTGCAGACGCTGACCCGCGTCTTTGGCCCAGGCGTCGGCCTGCTCGCGACAGCACTGCTCGCCACCAGCGTCATCGCGGCCATCGCCTCGTTCCACGCAGCCGGATCGCGTTACCTGTTCGCGATGGCCCGCGAAGGCATCCTGCCGGCCCGGCTCGCGACGGTGAGCAAAGCCGGCGACGGCGGCACACCCGCCGCGGCATCGCTGACCCAGACCGCGCTCGCCGGCGCGGTCCTAGCAGGGTTCGCGATCCTCGGCGCGGACCCGCTGACGGTCATGTTCACGTGGCTGTCGACACTTGGCGCGGTCATGCTGCTGGCGCTGCTGGTCGCGGCCTCATGGGCGGCGCTGCGATTCTTCTCCTCCGGGCAGGGCGCCAACGACAGCGTGTGGGTGCGCCGTATCGCACCGGTCTGTGGCAGCGTCCTCGGCGCGCTCCTGATCGCGATGATGCTGAGCAACCTCGGCTCGCTGCTCGGCCTGCCACCGGGATCACGGCGCTGGCTGATCATCCCCGCGCTCGTCGCCGCGACGGCGGCCGCCGGCCTGGTCTGGGGCGTCGTCGTACGGCTGACCCGACCCTCGAGCGTCGCGCAGGTCGGCCGGATCGTCGCCGACCCGATCAGCTCCCGCGTAGCCCGCCTGGGAAGACTGGGGCTGTGACATGCGACCAGACACCCACCCCCTGACCGACCGACCCGGCCCACAGACCGCCGCACCGCAGGCAGCCCATACCCCGGACGAGACGGCACCCTACGTCGACGCGCGAGTCCAGGTCGCCGAACGGCTACGGCGGATGGCCGCCCGGTTCCGGATCAACGCCTGGGACTTGCGCTTCGCCGACCCCCTCGCCCCGCACGCCCTGGCGTACCTGTACGCCCAACCCGACCGGCGCCCCCGCATGTGGCAGGTCGGCGCCGCCTGGCAACTGTGGCTCGCCCACCCCGACGTCCGCCACCTGCCCAACCTGCTCCACGACCTGCACCAACAACTCGCCCCACGCGCGGCAGGCGACGGCTTCGACATCCGAAAAGAGCTCGCCGTCGGCCACGACGAGCACATGACCTGGGGCGACCAGGCCACCTACATGGGCGCCGCGGCCATCAGCCTCGACACCGATGCCGGCACCTGGGACCAGACCTGCAAGACCGCCACATCGTCCGCCGACCTCCCGGCCATCACCCGGGTGTTGCTGACCGACGGCACCGCCATGATCTGCCACAGCCGCTCGCGGGCACAGTTCAACGAGTTCACCGTCGAGGCCTCCGCACCGATGCAGCACGGCGCCACCTGGCCGATGTTCGACTGGGCCCAGACCGACGCCGACGTGCTACGCCGACGCGAACCCGACCGCGACGTGTTCCGGTGGCTGGGGGAGCTGACCGACACCCTCAACCGCGCCGACAACGCCCGCATCAGCGCCCTACGCTCCACCGCCACCAGCCACCGCCCGCGAGGCCACCGATGACCGCCGACACAGCACGCGACCTACGCCCGCTCTGGACCGCACTGCTCGGCCAGGCAGCTGAGCACGCCCGTACCAACATCGGCTACCCCGGCGCCACCGACATCACCCACCAGCAGCTCGCCGACCTGATGACCGGCGTCCTGCTCAACAACATCGGCTCGCCCTACGACGGCGGCCACGGCCGCAACCACACCAAAGACCTCGAAGTCGAAGTCGTCAACATCGTCGCCGACCTGTTCAACGCCCCGGCCACCCGGTGGGGGTACGTGACCGGCGGATCCACCGAGGGCACCGAACACGCCCTACTCGACGCCCGCAGACGCTTCCCCGATGCGGTCGTCTACACCTCGGCATCCGCCCACTACAAGGTCGGTGAACTGGCGGACAAACTCATGATGCCCCTGGTCGTCATCGGCACCGACGAACACGGCCGCATGGACATCGCCGACCTGTACGCCGAACTAGCCCGGCGTAGGGACCGTGCCGCCGCCATTGTCGCCACGGCCGGCACCACCATCACCGAGGCCGTCGACGACATACCGGCCATCGTCGCAGCCTGCGAGCGGCTGTCGATCACACGCCGGCGCATCCACATCGACGCCGCACTGTCCGGCCTGCCGCTGGCGCTGGTCCCGGAGGATGAAACGCCACTGGTCGACTTCAGCGTCCCCGGAGTCACCTCGATCATCACCTCCGGGCACAAGTTCCTGTCGACGCTCACACCCTGCGGGGTGCTCATCTACCGCGACCCGCCGAACGCCGCGACGACCGCCGCCGTGTCGTACACCGGCACCGCGAACGTCACCATCGGCGGCAGCCGCTCCGGCCACAGCACGCTGCTGCTGTACGCCTCTCTAGCCGGGCTGGGCCTCGACGCGCACCGGCAGCGGGTCCGGGCCTGCCGGCAGACCGCCGAGTACGCCTGCCAGCGGCTGCGTGGCATCGGCGTGGACGCATGCAGACACCCGCATGGCTTCACCGTCTATTTCCCCTCACCACCGCGGCTGCCTGAGAGGTGGATCATCCCGGGCGACGGCCGGTACCACCGGCTGATCTGCATGCCGCAGGTCACGCGCGACCAGATCGACGAACTGGTCGAGGCCTGGTCGCGGATGGTGCATCGGGTGCCCGCGCCCCGTCGCAGCCTGGCGCGCCGCCTGCTGTCCGCCGCCCCGAACGCGCAATCCCGAACAGGCGGGTAGCGAAGGCAACCACCGGATGCGACTGCGTCGGCTCCTCGCGGAGCGTGCTCCACCCGCCGGGCGCACGCGGCGCGTGCATCGCGGCCGGCCGAGCGCCGACGGCGGGGGAGAGCCGAACCTGCCCACCCCAAGCGGAGAGAACCCGATGGGTCGCAACCACATGTTCCGCACGGATCAGGGCACGGCACCCGAAGGGTGACCTGTGCCCGCGGGGAAGGGGTGTCCCCGCGCGGCCCGGATCGCAGCACCGCTTCCGCAGCCACCTCTGCGGACAGCGCGTGCGCCGCCCTACAGGGCGGACGTCGATCCGGGCCGCACCACTTCCCACGGCGCTAACAGCGAGAGAAGGAGCAGGCGAGATGATCCCATCAGTTACGGCGGCACAGCAGGCCGGCTACATGCCGCTGGTGCGCTGCGGGCTCTGCCGCCAGCGGGTTCGCGAAGTCCACCTCGAAGGTGGCCGACGTGCCCACGACTGCGGCAACGGCTGCCGCAGGCAGCCCATCGACGGCCAATGGCTCGACGACCAGATCCACCGTGCCCTGGCCGGGAAGATCGCACTGCACAGGGCTGCAGAAGCCGTCGAAGCAATCAGCGTGGGTGCAGTTGACCCCATCAGCCTGCGCGTGCTGTGGCGGCAGGTCTTCCCAGCAGGGCCGCAGCCGACCGCCACCGCGCGCCCGGCAACCGTGTTCCTACCGACGAGCCGCCGACTTTCATGATCGATAGGTCCGGACGCGAGCCGCAACGAGGCCGACTGCGTGTGCTCCGTACCCCGCACGGCATCGGCCTCGCACCGACGACCGCCGCACGGCAATGCCCCAACCGAACCCGGTCGACCTGCGCCCTCACCACACGGCCCGCACGTGAAGAGCACGCGGCAAGCTCCACCCGACAGGAGAGCAGCATGACAGACGCGGACACGCCGAGGTCCGAACCACAATCCCCGCCGGCTACGACGCTCGCAGGCGTCCAACGTGTGTTCGTCATACCGGTCACCACCGACCGCCGGCTACTCCTACTACGCCACGATGCCGGCACACACGCGTACTGGACCTACCCGACCATGCTGCGCGGCACAATGCGCACCGACACCGGCACCATCGCCCGCCGCCTCGTCCGCCAACACCTCGGCATCGAAACCGACCGAACGCACCTGCTCGGCATCCTCGAACCGACCCGCGGCCGCCCACGGTCGGCGATCTACACCGCCAACCTGACCCAGGCGGCCACCGACATCCTCGGCACTCGGGCCGCCGAAACCGGCCGAAGGCCTGCCATGCAGGCGCTCGTCGTCACCGCCGCGACCCTCGCCGCCCTTGACGTGCGCCCCCACGAGATCACCGCACTGCTGTGCGCCGGTGGCGACCCTGCGCAGTTCGCCTTGACGCTGCCGGATCTGGCATCAGGCGCAGAAGCACCGACCACGCCATGACCGAGCCCCTCCGCGGCGCCGGCGGTCGAACGCTCCGGTGCCATGCCCGACCGGGATCGGGCGTCCGCCGCAGCACGGCGCCTACCCGCTACCAGCTGAGGCGACAGGTCGCCGCGATGGCGTCGCCGCCCTCGCGATGCCCGGCCGGACGTGACTGAAGACACCGACGATGGCCGGTGACCTCCTAAAATCGATGTACAGCGATCAACTATCTCGAAGTGTCCTGCGGTCGCGACAGCGCGCCGCAACCCGGCCCAACCGCCCGACAGGAGACCCGCGTGACAGCGACCGCAACCAAGCCACCACACCAAGAAGACCACGCCGGAACCCACCCCACAGCAGAGTCCGTGCTGCCAGAACTGCGCCCGATGTGGTGGGAATCCGGCATGGGAGCCCGTGCAGCAGCCAGCCTCGGCACCGTCGCGATCCAACTACCACGTCTGATCGCGACGGCGCTCGCCATCGCCTGGCGCGCCGACCGCACCCGCACCCTCACCGTCGGCCTCGCCACCGTCGTAGCCGGAGTGTCGGCGGCATTCGGACTGCTCGCCACACAGAAGGTCCTCATCGGGCTACTCGCCGCAGGCCCCACGCCACAGCGGGTCACCTCCGCCCTCCCCGCGCTGATCATGGTCGCGGCAGCTGCGGCTGTTCGTGCCGGCGTTGGCATTGTCATCGGCTACGCCCAGAGCGGCCTGGCACCCCGAATCGAAGCAGAGGTCCACCGGCGACTACTGGAGACCACCAGCCTCGTGGAACTGGCAGCCTTCGACGAGGACGCGTTCGCCGACGACATGGAACGCGCCTCGCGTGGGACCAACGCCGCCGTGTTCCTGGTCGACGGCGCCTTCGCCCTGATCGCCGGACTGACCGGGCTGCTGTCGGTCGCCGTCGCGGTGATCGTCATCCACCCGCTACTGCTACTGGCGCTGCTCGTCGCGACCGCACCGACCGCATTCGCGTCCCTGCGCGCGGGCCAGCAGCGCTACCGCACCTACCTGGCCGGGTCGGTCCGTAGGCGTCGGCTCAACCTCATCCACCAACTGATGGCCGACCGCAAGCCCGCCCCCGAACTGCGCACCTACGGGCTACGCGAGTTCCTACTCGGCCAATTCGACCGGGTCATGACCGCCGAAACCCGCATCCAACTCGACCTCGCCAGGCAAGTGACCACCACCACGACGATCGGATCGGTGACCTCCGGCATTGCGACCGGTGCGGTCTACGCGCTGCTGGCATGGCTGCTACTGCAGAACAGCCTCCCACTGTCGGCCGCGGCCACCGCCGTCATCGCGCTGCAAGCCGCATCACGGTCACTGGCGACCGTCACGTTCCAGGTCGACCGCCTCTACACCGAAGGCCGACACTTCAACGACTACGCCGAGTTCATGACCCGAGCCGCCGCCGAGATCCCCGATACCACCGGCGCGAGCAACGCCGGTCCGCTGCAGGAACTGCAGTTGCATGCGGTGACCTTGAGCTACCCCGATCGGGACACCCCGGCCGTCGACCACGTCACCCTCACTATCCGCGCAGGTCAGACCGTGGCGTTCGTGGGGGAGAACGGCTCAGGCAAGACAACCCTCGCTGCGCTCATCGCCGCACTACGCACCCCATCCAGCGGACACATCACCTGGAACGGCACCCGGCTGACAGACCTCGACCCAGCGGCCTTCCGCAACCGGATCGCGGTCGTGTCCCAGGACTTCCACAAATGGCCGTTCACCGCCGCCACCAACATCGGCATGGGCGACACCGTCAACCTGCCCGACCGCGACCGCATCGAAGCCGCCGCACGCCTGGCCGTGGCCCACGACATGATCGAAGAACTGCCCCACGGCTACGCCACACTGCTCGACCGGACCTTCGCCGACGGCCAAGACCTCTCCGGCGGCCAATGGCAGCGCATCACCGCCGCCCGCGGATTCCTACGCCACAGCGACCTGCTCATCATGGACGAGCCGTCGTCAGCGCTCGACCCGCGAGCAGAAGACGCACTCTTCCAGGCCATCCGCGACCGGCAGGGCCACGCCACCACCATCCTCATCACGCACCGGCTCGCTAACGTCCGTCACGCCGACGTCATCTACGTCCTGGACCACGGCAGGCTCGTCGAAGCAGGCTCCCACGACGAGCTCATCGCCGCCGCCGGCCGCTACGCCGAACTCTTCACGATGCAGGCGCGCGGTTACGGCGAGCAGCAGAAGTAGCCGAGCTAGTGAGGTCCACCCTAGGGTGGTAGGCCACCGCGATGACCGCCGAGTACATCCCGCCGGCGGTGCCCTACTGGCCACTGCGTCACCACAGACGTCGGCCCGGTGCCGATACTCCCGCCGGCCCGTATCCGATCCGAGCCGCCGGTCGGCGGCCCCGGCAACATGGATCGACCACAACCCGAACGATCTCCCAAGGTGGAACCCGGCAATGATCGAACCCGGCCTCGAATCCCAGCTTCGCGCGCTCGCCGACGGCCGCCGGCAGGCACTCGACCGCGTCACCACTGCGGCCCGCGAGAACGATGCTGCTGCCCTGCTACTCATCGGGTCGTTGGGCCGCGGCGGCGGCGATGCGTTCAGCGACCTCGACCTCATTGTCGTGCCCGGTCCGAGCTCGCCGGCCATCGACCCGATCGCGTTGTTCGGCGACGTGATCCTGGCCAGCCTCGACGTTCCACGCAATGCCCCCGCCGGTGGCGCCTACCACGGACTGTGCCTTGCGGTCGCGGACGCCGTCCTATGGCTGGATCTGTACACATGGCCCGCTGAGACCGCCGCCCTACCCGCCGACGCGACCGCGGTCTTCGACCACATCAACCTGCCACACAGCGACCTGGCATTCATCCCACTGATCACCAAACATGCGGTGCCCGGCGCTCCAGCGCA
The DNA here is from genome assembly GCF_011297315.1 of Catellatospora chokoriensis. Lineage (NCBI taxonomy): Bacteria > Bacillati > Actinomycetota > Actinomycetes > Micromonosporales > Micromonosporaceae > Catellatospora > Catellatospora chokoriensis. The sequence goes on along the minus strand of NZ_JAAOTI010000024.1, from coordinate 117,901 downwards.
TCCGGACAACGACGCGACCCGGCTACTCCGCATCGCGGTCGCGGCCAAGTACCTTGCCCGCGGCGACCTCGCCCGCATCATCGACAAACTTCCCGCCGCACAAGGGTGCGATCTCGACGCAGTGCCCATGTTGCTGCACGAGCTACTCGACGGCGTCGACGACCCCGACCTGGCCCATGCGGTCTCCGCGACCGCGGCACTGATAGACCTCGCCGAAGCCACCGCTGCCTGATCTCGATCAAGGTCGAGCAGAAGAGCCCGACGCAGCACCGTCTCAGTCGGCTCACCCCCACGCGTATGGGGACCAGGCTTCGCGACCTCCAGCCTTTTGGGAGATCTTGGAGTAGTTCCACCTTGAACTCTACGAGAGGCTCACACACAAATGATCTGACACGGCCGATGCGACCGCTTGGGCTGCAGGGGTACACGGGCCGAACCTGCACACCGACCGATGCCACAGGGAGTCTCGATGATCAAACCTAACCTCGAGATCCGGTGAGAGGGTCTGTGCAACAGGCGGCTCTGACTCAAGTCCGGTGGCGACGGAAAATGCTGACTCTCTCGGATCAGGGTCTGAGCTGCGTCCTTTGTGATGCTTTCGGGGAATCGACCATATGTGGGCTGGTCGGTTCCCGGCGCAGCCGGATGCTCCACCGGGTCATGGTCCACCGCGGCCGCAAAGGCGAACCGAAAGGCTTCCGCGAACCCGCCTTCGCCGCCCTGCTGGACGCCGCCCATCAGCAACTCGACGCCCCGATCGTGCTCGTCTGGGATGGCCTGAACTCCCACAAGAGCGCCGCGATGCGCGAGCTGATAGCCGCCCGGCCGTGGCTGCGCGTCTACCAGCTGCCCGCCTACGCCCCTGACCTCAACCCTACCGAGAACGTGTGGTCTAACCTGCGCCGCAGGCTAGCCAACATGGCTTCGGCACCGCGGTCGAACTCGCCCGCAAGGCCAAGACCAGCCTCAAGCGCATGCAGTACCGCCACGACCTCGTCGACGGGTTCCTCGCCGCCACCGGCCTGTCACCGCCGTAACCCATTCCAGCGACACCAGCCCAGACCCTGATCCGTGAAAGTCAGTAGTCTACGGATCATGGCTTTGCGACCTGACGAGTTCTACGCCCACATGCTCGCTGCCGTGGACGGTGAGCGACGGCTCCCGCTGGCCCGGATGACCGGATGGGACATCAGCCCGTTCGAACAGGACGGGCTGCGGGTCACCCCGCTGCGGCCGCCGGTGCTGCCCGAGCCGCCGCGCCAGGGCCAGGATCCGGCCGACTGCAATTCGTGCGGCCGCCGGGACCAGGGGATCTGGTTCGACGACCACTGGCGGCTGACCCGGATCACCGGGGTCGGCGTGCCGCTGGTCCTGATGCTGCACCCGCGTGCCCACCACGACATGGAGGACCTGCCCGACGATCTGGCGGCGGAGCTGGGACGGCTGAACACCCACATCGCCCGCCACGTTGGGGCGCTGCCCGGAGTGTCCCGGGCTCACGTGCACCGCTTCGGCGACGGCGGCGCGCACCTGCACATCTGGTTCTTCGCCCGCCCGGAGGGGCAGGCCCAGTTCTTCGGATCGTGGCTGATTGTCTGGGACGACCTGCTGCCCGAGTACCCGGCCGACGTCGCCGAAGCCGACGCGCAGCTCGTCGTCGACGCGCTGATCGCCTCCTACGGCGGCCGCCGCACGCCCTGACGCGGATGTTGTAGCCCCTATGCCAACAATGGAACCGACCAGCCCGCGCACGGTCGATTCCCCGAAAGCATCACAAAGGACTCAGTGCAGACCCTGATGCGAGAGAGTCAGTAGCACGCTACCCGTACGAGATAAGAATTCTCGTGGACTCCGTCTGAGACTGCATCGCTACTGCGGATCCACCGAACCCTCATAGATGAACTCTTGAGTGCCGTCGTAGTTACGGAGATTGTTGATCACCATCAGTAGATCTTTGCAGCGATTCTTGACAGAATTCTCGGCTTTGATCACGGAGTTCAGTTCAAGTACAAGCTGCGTCTGGAGCCTGACGACGTTGTTGTTGTCCGCGACTGAGGCTCCCGTGTACTTGAATCCTTGAAGAAGTTGGGCAAGTGTGCAGTGAAAGTCGAAGCTGAACTCCTGCAGTCGATAGCGTCACAATTTCCATCTCCTCGGGCAGCAGTGCCAGATGGAGGAAAGTATGGAACGCTACTCCCTTGCGAGTGGGTTCCTGGCTACGCTGGATCGTCAGCTTCATCTCTGTCCATCCTTGACTGTCAACCGTCGGCGTCGGCCCGAACGGCGGCGGGATGTTTGCTCCGCCAATCCTCGACAAACATTAACGGAGGTCGCTGACCATGCATGACCGACTTTCGTATTGATCAATTGCCTAGTCGGATCGGTATCCCTGGCTTCAAGGCAGAGCGGTACCTGCACCTGGTGGGGGCGCACGTAGCAGCAGCCCGGCGGTGGTCATGCGGCGTCAGCTGCACGCCGAGCGCGGGCAGTAACTGGTGACCGACGGTGGCATGCCCGTGGCGGTGACGCGCCGAGTACTGCAGATCGCGACCCACGACCCGGACGCGACTGCTAACAGCGCAGACCCGCCGAGGCAGACCCCGGCTGAAGCACGCGGACCAATCGAACGGCAGTTTGCCAACGTCATCAACCGCCACCTCGCCAAATACCAGCAACGGGTGGTTGCTTCAGCGTGTCGACACATGGAGACGTCATCGAGTTCGAGACCATCCTGACCCCCACCGGCCGGCCAGGCCACATGACCACATCCGTCACCCATCGGTGCAGCAGCAGACCCCCCTCGAACCACGGCCGATGGCGGCACATTGGGTCACCGCTGGTATGGCCAGACCCCAGACCGGCGCGGCCAGTGACTCTGTCGGGTATCCGCCAGCCGCGGTCCATCGACAGCTGTGCTGCAGTGACTACAGTCCTGGCAGTGACGGACTCCACAGGGACGATGCCGCAGATGATGCCTGAGCAGCATGACGACGCACCTCTGACGGACCACCGCATGGCCCTGGCACGGGAGTGGGACGACCTTGTCGAACAGGTACGGGCACTGGAGGGTTTTGAGGATTTCCTGCGCCCCCCGCCGCTGGAGAACCTGCTGCCCGCCGCAACGAACGGACCTGTCGTCATCGTCAACGTCAGCCAGCGGCGCTGCGACGCACTCATCCTCAGCGCCGACGAGATGACGACCCGGGAACTGCCCGATCTAACCGCCGCCGACGCCGCTGCCTGGACGAACCGATACCTGAACACGCTGCGCGACGTCGAGCGGGCGGCCGAACGGCCCGCACTGGCCGGGCCAGATGACCCGATGGCGCTCACGCAGGCCCGCCAGCACTTGGCCAAAACCCGCCGCGCCGCCGAGGTCATGTTGCGAGAACTGCTCGCCTGGCTGTGGCGAGCGATCACCGAACCGGTGCTGGTGCAGCTGGGAATCCTCGGGCCGCCCACTGGCGGCGCGGCCTGGCCCAGGCTGTGGTGGTGCCCCACCGGCCCGCTGACGCTGTTGCCGTTGCATGCCGCCGGACACCACGACACCGACGACGGCCAGCATCGCACCGTGATCGACCGGGTCGTGTCCTCCTATACCCCTACGGTGCGGGCGCTGGTCGAAGCCCGCAAACCGCACGCCGAGGAACTGGCGCGAGCCGATTCGCTGCTGGTCGTCTCCCAAGGCGACGCTCCGGGCCAGCCGCGCCTGCCCGGGGTCGACCGCGAGGTCGCCATGATCGAGAGCCTCATTCCGGCCGCCAGGCGCACTGTACTGGCCGGAGCGGCGGCGACGCTGGCGGCGGTGCAGGAAGAGTTGACCCAGCACCGGTGGGTGCACTTCTCGTGTCACGGCACGCAAGACCTCGCGGATCCTTCCGAGGGCGGACTGCTGCTGCGCGACGGCATCCTCACCATCGCCGACATCACCTCCCGGCAGTACTTCGCCGAGTTCGCTTGCCTATCCGCATGCAAGACCGCTACTGGCGGGGTCAGCTTGCTCGACGAGGCGATCACGCTGGCCGCCGCACTGCACTACGCCGGCTACCGGCACGTGATCGGGACGTTGTGGTCGGTCTATGACTCGGCCGCCACCGACCTGTTCCAGACCGTGTACACCGCCATGGCCGTGGACGGGCGCCTTCACCCGCAGCGAAGCGCCATAGCCCTGCACCAAGCGACGCGAGCACTGCGTGACACCAACCGGACCCGGCCGAGCGCCTGGATCCCGTTCACCCATACCGGGCCGTGACGACAGGAGGACCAATGCCGACCACCGCGGACCAGGCCGAATTCAGGTACGAACACCGCACCCAGCCGTCGTACACCGAGCATGTCGCGACCACGTTCGAAGCCGAGACCAGCGACGAGTCCGTGGTTCTACACGGCTCGTGCCCGCGATGCGGCCACGTCATGGAGTACCTGATCGACGACGATGTGGTCAGATCCAGCCGAACGATCACTACGGACACCCCAGGCGCTGAGCCGTCCACCGCCGGTGCGATCAGTGAGCACATGGCATGCATGTGCGACATGGAACACTCAGGCAGGCCGGAGGGTTACCGCGGCTGTGGCGCACACTGGTATCTGCAGGTAACCAGATGACGGTCAAGCTGACCCCAGTGCAGCGGAACGACCTAGGCGATGTCGGTATCGTCCAGGCCACCCAGCGGCTGCACCGCGAAGCACTGCCGAAGGTCAGGGGCAACGCGATGGCCTGGCGAAACGGCCTCGCCGGACTGCTGGCAGGGCTGCTTGGATTCAGTCTGCTCAAGGGTCAGGACGACATCACCAGGCTGACGACCCCGTGGGCAGTCGCAGTCGGCCTGCTGCTGCTCGGCGCGTTCGTCGTCGGCGGAATCGGCGCCATGGGGCTGCTGTGGGCCGCGCACGGCCGCCCCAAGGTGATCAAAAGGACCGAGGTCCGCTCGGGGCTGGCCGCCGACCGCGCCGAAGCCGTCGCGGCTCTGCGCTCGCTGCGGTGGGGGATACGGCTCACTGTCGCATGCGCCATGCTGATCACCGCGGCGGTTGCGACGACCTGGTACGGCCCGACCACCGGTGCGCCGGAGCTCGAGGTGACGCTGCCGTCAGGACCAGTCTGCGGCTCGGTGGTCCGGGTCGAGGGTGGGGTCCTCACCTTGGCCACGACTGCCGGCGAGCGGCACATGTCGCTGGCCGAAGCAGTCGGCATGCACGCCGTCGAAAAGTGCTCAGGATGATGCAAACGGACGCTGGGTTATCCCAGGCGGTACTTGCGCGCCGCGTCAACCAGCGCAAGAGCCTGCTGAGCCGGGTCGCGGGCGAGCACACGCGCCAGAACGAGGTCCTGGTCAATGTGTGCGACGCCGAACTGCGGACCGGCGGCCCGCTGGCGTGGCTGGTTGACCACTCACCCCGCCAGCGGCCACGGTGCCGGTCCCAAATCCGGTTGATCTCCCCGAGCCGGCGGAGGTCTTCCTCGGCAGAGACCAGGAGCTGGCGGCCAATAGCGCCGTGGTGCATGCGGGCGCATCCGTCGGCACAGGGCGGATCGTGGCCGTGTCGGGTCCCGCGGTGCCGGCAAGACCGACCGGCAAAGCCATGCCGTCACCAGGCCGCACGACGTGCCTTCCGGCTGTACCCCCGGGCGGGCGACGATGGTCGGCTAAGCCAGGGCCGGCTGGGCATCATTGGTGGCGTCCGGACGCAGACCCGGTCGATCCGGCCAACACCGGCGAGAGGGCGATCCGGTGACTAATGCCAGCGCAGATCCCCACGAGCTGGTACGCCTTGGCCGGTTCGCCGAGGCCGTCCCGGCTTTCGAGCAGCGGTACGCCCAGGCCCTAAGCAACTTCGGCGAGATCTACCCGGCCACGCTGACGGCTGCAAACGACCTCGGATTCGCCCACATCATGGCCGGTCAGCCGATGGCGGCGGTCGGTATCCTCGCTCGTACGCTTGCCGGCCGACGGCATATCTCGGGGGAACGGAACCGAGAAACGCTAACCGTGATGGTGAATCTGGCCCAGGCACTCATCGGTGCCGATCAGGCAACGGTGGCTATCGAGTACCTGGAGCGGGCCAGTCACCTTTGTCGAGAGGTGCTGGGGCCAGCCGATCCGATGACGCTGACCGCGGAGAACAACCTAGCCGAGACGTATGTGGCGACCCTGCGGGTAGCCGAAGGCCAAACGCTGCACGAGCACGTCCTGGCTGTCCGCAGCCAAATACTCGGCGCGGACCATCGCGACACACTCACCTCCGGCCACAACTTGGCCTCCGCATACGAGGCTGGCGGGGACTATCCGCGGGCCATCGAGCTGCTGCAGGAAACAATCGCATCACTGGAACGAGCACTCGGACCGGACCATGTAGACACCCTGTCCACGCGCAACAATCTGGCCACGCTGTACCACACGGCTGGCCGCTACCCGGAAGCGATCGCCCTACATGAGCGGACCTGGGCCGACCGGGAACGGGTGCTCGGGGAAGCCCACATGCACACGCTCAACTCGGCAAACAACCTGGCCGTGGCGTACTTCGACGCCGGCCGGAACAACGACGGCCTGGCCGTATTCGAACGGGCCCAGGCAATCTGCCAGGGTTCGCTCCCACCCGACCATCCGACCCGGCGGAACTTCGAAGCTAACCTGCGGGCCGCGCGGGAGACAGCGAGCGGAGGATCGAAAAGGTGACCACGCCACAGCCAGGCGGCTACGACGCCGACACCTACTTCGCCCAGGCAATGGAGCGGGCCCGCGCCGGCGAATCGGACAGCGCGGCCGAACTCTTGCAGAAGGGAAGCGACCGTGGGCACGGGCCATCGGCGTTCCTATTGGGCGCGTGGTTCAAAGACGCTGGGCGGCTCGGCGAGGCCGAGGTCCAGTACCGGCGGGCGCTTTCCAGCCAGGGTCTTTCCACCGAGATGGTGGCAGCCTCGGAGCTGAGCCTGGGCTACATCCGGGCCCGGACGGGCGACGACGCGGGGGCTGAGCAGTACTACCGGTCGGCCGAGCGACACGGTAACCCGGATGCGACATTCAACCTCGCCAACGTTCTGAACCGTACCGGTCGGGCGGCCGAAGCCGAGGCGGCCTACCGGCGGGCCGTGTTGGCCGGGCACCCCGACGCCGCGTTCAACCTGGCTGACATCCTGGTCGAACGAGGTGAGGCCGAAGCAGCCGAACCGCTGCTGCGGCAGGCGGCAGTTGGCGGCATCACCGATGCATATAACGCCTTGGCCAAGATCCGGCTCGGCTTCGATGACGTCGCGGGGGCCGAGAACCTGCTCCGGACCGCGGTAGCGGCAGGCGACGACGATGCCGTCTTCAACCTGGGCATCGTCCTGCTGGTCCGGGGGGCCCTTGACGAGGCCGAGCACTGGTTGCGGCAGGCGCAGGCGGCCGGGCATCCGGAGGCGTCGCAGTACCTCGAACAAATCCGCACGACCCGGATGTCCTGATCATCGGAAGGAGCAAGCGTGTCGAACGAGCGGCCCTCACCCCATCCGGACGATGCTCCGGAAGACGCCACGGCGGCGATCACGGAGCGGCTCCGCGGCCTAATCGAGGCGTATGTCGCCGGTGGTGACGCCGGATGGATTCTGTCGCCCGACGCCGTCTCGCTGTGCCAAGCCGCAGTCCTGAAGGCCATTTCCGACGGTCTAACCAACGCGGATGCCGAGCTGCTCCGGCTGGCCGGCTGGCTATGCTGGTTCCGCCACGAGGCGCTGACCAATGTCGGTGACGGAACCGGAGCCGATCGGGAGCTCGGAGACTCCGTGCGGCTATTCCTCGTGCTGGACCTCGTGCGGCCGGATCTCGTTCCCTCGGGTCATCGGAGATACCTCGACCGGCTGCGATCCGACGGTGCCCTGCCCGACCTAGCCTACCGGGAGCGCGAACTAGCCGAGGTCCTGCTCGGCCCAGCCACAGCAGACCCGTCCACGCTCGACGCGGCCATCGAACTGGTTCGGAGCTCCATCGAACACGGTGGGCAGAATGGCATTGACGGATGGAACGCCCTCATGCGAGCACTGTGGCGACGCTATCGTAATGCGGCCCGGGTCGCCGACCTGACGGCGGTCGTCGAGGCGGCCGAGCGAGTGCTGTCTCTCGTCGACCCGGTCGGCCGGACCACCGCACTGACCCAGGTCGGCGTGGCGGAACAGATTCGCCACGGCCGGACCGGCTCCATGGCCAGCCTGGCTCGCTGCATCGAGGTCCTGTCTGAGGCGCTGGCACTGACAGCGACGGACAGCCCAGCCCGAATAGGCCTGCTCGTCGAACTGGGCATGGCCTTACGCGCCCGGGGCGCCCGGGCCCGCAGCCTCGACGACATCAGTCGGGCGGTGGCCCTGACCCGTGAGGCGTTGGTCCAGCCCGGCATCGACGCCAGCGAACAGGCCAGCGCGCTCTCCATGCTGGGTCTTGCGCTGTGCGCGCGGTACGAACTGGCCGGCCGCGCTGAGGACCTCGACGAGGCCATCGCGGTGGCGCGCGAGTCGGTGGCTATCGACACCGATGCGGACCGCAGTGTCCGGATCGGCAACCTCGGTCTGGTACTCAGCACGCAACACCATCATTGCCGGAACACCGATGATCTCATCGAGCTGGTGGGCGTCGCCCGGTTGGCGGTCGCGACGGCCGGAACCGCGCACCAGCAAGGCGTCGCTCAGGGGCAGCTGGCGGTCGCCCTGACCCGGCAGGCCGAGGCCAGCGGAGGCCTTGCCGATCTCAACGAAGCGATCACTGCAGCCCGAGCCGCAGTAGCTGCCCTGATCGACCATCAACACCGGCCATATTATCAACATGACCTCGCCAAGGCGCTGTACGAGCGGTACCTGCGGACCGGGAGCGCCGAGGATATCGACGAGGCGATCGACGTGAGCCGCGCTTCCGTCGCGGCCACCGATTCCGATGACCCATATCGGGCGATGCGACTGTCAGGCCTGGTAGGCCCATTGGAGAGCCGCTATCACCTGAACAACCAGTTCGGTGACCTACTGGATGCGGTCGCGGCGGCCGAGGAATCCGTCTTGTGCTCCCGGGCGTCCGCCCCAGAGTACGCGGGCCTGTTGAGCAATCTCAGCGGCGCTCGTCGCACACTGGCGGAGCACACCGGGCAGGTCGCCGATGCAGACGCTGCACTGCGGACGGCGGCGCGAGCTTTGGAGATCAACTCCCATTCGCCCGGGCGTCGGCACGTACACCTGAGGAATCTGGCCGCCTGCCACACGGTCCGGTTCCGGGCGACCGGCGAGCGCGCAGATCTCGGCCGAGCGATCGAGATGCTCCGGGACGCGCTTGCCGAACCATCCATTACAGAATCAGATCGCTGTACGCTGCTGTCGGACCTCGGCCAACGCCTGATCGAACGATACGAGGCCGCGCCCGACGATGGTGGCCCCGCACAGATCTCTGACGGCATCGCCGCCTGCCGCGAGGCCGCCAGGATCGCCGGTGCACCTGCCGGCGACCGGCTCCGTGCGGCCGCTCGCTGGGGTGCGGCCGCCGAGCGACACAGGTTGCCCGACGCAGCCGCCGGGTACGCCGCTGTGGTGAAGCTGCTGCCAGTTGCGGCATGGCATGGCCTGGATCGGCCGAGCCAAGAAAGGCAGCTGATGACATGGGGCTCCCTGGTCACCTTGGCCGCCGCCTGGTCCTTCGACACCGGGAGCCCCGACGATGCCCTCGAACTGCTCGAGCAGGGCCGCGGTGTGATGTGGACCCATCAGCTTGGACGGCGAACTGACCTGGCGGCGCTGCAGGCGGTGCGGCCCGATTTAGCCGACCGGCTGAATGCCGTCCGTATTGAATTGGACGTCCCGCGTACAAGTTTCGCGGATCGCGTCGGCCGAGCCAATTGGCCCACATAGACGGGGGTCTGCAGCTGTAGCCTGTCGGCTTCGCCATGTCGGCGACCGTCACAAGAAGACACTAAATGAGGGTGACCGCGGCTGGCGAACGGACGTGGTTGCACAAACGGCCCACACTCACCCAGCGACCTGTCCGGCATGAGCGTTAGCAGTCGACCGAAAGGATGAACATGTCTTTCTTTTCGAGACGAAAAGCCAAGCTTCCGAACTTCGCGGGCGTCTTACTGGAGGATTTGCTGGTCGATCCGACATGGGGCGAGCCTCTGGCCGGGGCTGGAATCTTCCCCGCTTCATGTGATCTGGTGCGACGAGTGGACAACGCGATGGTGGCATCGCCGCATCATTCATTTCGCGGCGGCATGCCTTTTCTGTCAGGTGGGCCGGCAGTCGTCCTAGTACAGGCCCAGCGGCTGGCCATTGCGCTGCCGGACGAGAGAGAAGTCCTCGTATTGACTCAACCTGCGAATAGAGGTCGGCTTATGCTCACCAGGTTTGGCGCGGTCCAGATCGTATTCGGCGCAGACGGTTCTGTGGACGGCTGGACATTCCCCGACATGAAGGTCGGCACCCCCGACGGAAGAGACTTCGGCAACGCTCTTCAACAGTACGTGGTTAGCGGCTGACGACCCGATGCGTAATTGGGGCTGGGACGTGTTCGTCCCCGCCCCACCGGGCACTCACCGGGCCATGACCGGCCATTTCCCGTCGGCGGTGTCATACGCCCACCGGCGCACGCGGTCGGTGGGCAGATGCTGGACCTGTGGTGACGAGGGTGCGAGTCTCGGTGTGGCCGCAGACAATGTGGGGTCGTCGGGAGGACCTAGCGCGGATAGCCAAGACCATACCCGAGGCCCACCCTCATCAGCCCGACACACCGAAACGGGCTCAGGTTCGAACCCGTCTCCACCGATGATCAACCCACTGAACTTCTGCCTCGTGAAGCTCTACGGACGCGAGCATGCTGGAATATTGCATTGAACACGTCCTTGATGCCGTGCCCCGCCCGGTAATGGAGACATCTGATGGCGAGCCGGGACTGTGATCCAAACCGCTGAGCTTTGACCGATTCACGCAACGCCGGAGTACGACACCCTTCGGCCTGACCGATCGCCTTCCGCCATCGACCCACCGGCAGGAAGATATGCACCCAGAAAGAGGAACTGCGAGCGCGAGGACTCGGCTACTGTCTGCTGCAGCGCCGATCGAGTGCAAGGTGTCTGACCGGACCTGTGCCTGCCGGCCGGCTCGCACTGCGGTGGATGTTCAGCAGCCCGAGGGGACCGATCGATGACCGACATGGACGCGAGCACCTTCCTGGCTGAACTCGTCGAGGAAGACGCGGCGCGTGACATCGAGAAGGCGGTCAGCGCCCGACATTCGATCGCTCGCAGGTACGTCAAGCGCATCCGCCGCCGGAATCCGGATGCGACGCCGGCCGAAGTGATCAGAATGCTCGAGCGCCAGTACGTCGCAGCCATCAGTACCGCGGGTGCCGTCATCGCTGTCGGCGCGATAGCGGCCGATGTCGCGATCGCGATGATTCCCGGGGTGGGGGCCGCCGCGGCCGGTGTCAAGAGTGCGGGCCAGCAGGCGGCGAAGAAGGCGGGGAAGGAGGCAGCGAAGGTCGTAGTCAAGGAAGCCGCGAAGGCTGCTGCCAAGGAAGCGGCGCTCGGTGCTGCCAAGACAGGAGCTCAGCGAGTGGCAGGGCTTCTCCCGGCGGGCGATGAGCAGCTCCAGTTCGAGATCACGGCGATCTTCGGGCTCGCCCTTGCCGACATCCACAACATGAACCTCGACAAAGATCAAGCTCACGCCCTCATCTATGGCCTGTCGAACGACAGCGTCAGTCAGAAGCAGATCGCGACGATGGCAACTGACCTCGCGACTTTGTCGACGGGTGGTGCCGTTGGCGTCGGACACGCGATAGCCGCCGGTCGCAGCGACTGGTCGCATTGGGCGAACACGCTTGCGGACACGCTGCCCGGGGGCGCAGCGCAAAGCCTTGTTCGGACCATCCAGACCGGCCGGCTTGACACCGTGCGTCAGACCCTGACCGGGAAGCAGCAGACGGCGGTCGAATACGGAGTCGGGGCATTGGCAGGCGGGGTCACGCGCTTCCTGTTCGGCAAGAAGGTGGTCGAGGCAGCCCGGGTCGCGTTCGCTGATGCTCCGGACCACTTCCCGGCGCACTTGACTCTTCCGATGAAGGCGAAGCCCGATGACGATGACGTCGAGGCCGAACCGAACCGGGCGCTAGCGGCCTTGGAGCATGCAGCGAAGGCGACGGGCAACTGGATCTCCGATGCCGCCAATGTGGCGGGTGCGGGCGTAGCGACCGCGGCGGGTGTTGTTGCGCGGCCGTTCAGAAGCGTCGACCTGGACGGCGACGGCATCCCGGATGCGCCGCAGGCGCTGACTGCGGTGAAGGGTGTGGGCGGAGCGATCGCCGGGGCAGCCGGTGCGGTCGGCGGGGCAGCCGCTTCGCTGTTCAAGGGCAAGATGCCGGGACGCCAGGCCCCTGGTGCGGGCCAACATCAGATCGAAGACGCCTCGGCTGGTGCTGAGCAATAGACAGCGTGAGCAGTGCGGGCAGTGCTCGTTTCGTTCGATTCGCAGGTGTGGCAGTGCCAAGCTCAGAGGCTGGGATGGGGATCGAGACCCGGCGCTGGTCGCGTTGGAGCGGATGAAACGGCGACCGGGGCCTTCGCGGAGCTCGGGCCGGCGGTCCGGCGGTGGTCGCTGCCGCCGTCGGGGCGATGTCGGTGGAAAGTGCGGCCACGATGTCGAGCTCACCGTTGCCGTACTGGTTGCCGCGGCCGGCGGGGTCCTTGTCGGCGGCGGTGGCGGTGAGCCGGCGCACGATCTCGGTGGCGGGCAGCTGCGGGAACTTGGTCCGCAGCAGTGCCGCCGCCCCGGCGACGAGGGCGGTTGCGTGGGAGGTGCCGGTGCCGATGCCGCGCTGGTGCTGTTTGAACGCGGTGCTGATGTCGTCGCACGGTGCGGCGATCGCGACCTGGTCGCCGGTCACCGAAGTCGGGGAGTGGGCGCCGTTGCGGTCGACGCCGCCAACGGCGAGCACGCCGGGGTTGGCGGCGGGGTAGCCGAGGGTGCGGTTGCGGGGCAGGTTACCGACGCCGGCGACGATGACGACGTTCTTGCGCGGTGCGTCCTGGGCGGCTTGTTGCGCCTGTACTCTGCTGGAGTAGTAGATCGAGATCGGTGACAGTTCGGCGCAACCTACAGCAAACGTCGGTCCACAGGCTGGGGTAGCAGCCGCTACCCCTCCGTTCGCAACCGGGATGTCGGTGGCCGTAGGCTCAAGCGGTCTGATTGGGAGGTCGCTGTCATGCCGATCCGGGCCGTGTTCTTCGACGTCGGCGAGACGATCGTGGACGAAACGCGTGAGTACGGGACCTGGGCGGACTGGCTGGGCGTGCCCCGGCACACGTTCTCTGCCGTCTTCGGTGCCGTGATCGCCCGCGGCCTGGACTACCGGGAGGCGTTCCAGTTCTTCCGGCCGGGGTTCAACCTGGCAGAGGAACGTGAGCGCCGTGCCGCGGCAGGGCAGCCGGAGTCCTTCGGCGAGGAGAACCTGTACACGGACTCCCGTCCGTGCCTGACGGGCCTGCGTGAGCAGGGTCTGCTCGTCGGTCTCGCGGGAAACCAGACCGCCCGTGCCGAGATGATCCTGCGTGCCCTGAACCTGCCGGTGGATCTCATTGGCACGTCGGACGGTTGGGGCGTGGAAAAGCCGTCCACGGCGTTCTTCGACCGCGTCGTCAAGGAGGCGGGCTGTGCCCCGGAGGAGATCCTCTACGTGGGCGACCGGCTCGACAACGACGTGCGCCCAGCCCAGGAGGTGGGCGTCTCGACGGCCCTGGTCGTACGCGGGCCGTGGGGCTACATCCTTGACATACCGCAGGTGTCGGACCGCTGCCTGTTCCGCATAACGTCCCTGGCCGAGCTGCCGGAGCTGGTGCGCGCCTATAACGAGTCCGGCCGCTAGACCAGCGTTAGGGTGCCGATCCGTTCGTCCAGTTCGCGGCCCAGCGGGCTGTCGCCGAGCTGGGCCCGCACCTCGCGGACCCGGTTCAGGCCGGTGCCGTACCACTCCCGTTCGACGGCGTCCAAGGCCCGGTTGAGATAGTCGGCTTGCTGGTCGCCGTCACCAGCATGGCACGCGGCGAGGTCGGCAAGCACGACGCTGCGCTGCTTTCCGGCTTCCGGGCCGAGCAGGTCCAGGGCCGACGACAGCCGGACGGCCGCTTCGGCGCGGTCGCCGCCGATGAGAGCGGAGTACCCGGCGAAGGATTGCAAGCGGCCGGCATCGAAGAAGTCGAGCCAGGTCGGCGTCTCCACGTCCGCGGTGCCGGCGGTGTCCAGCGCTGCGGTGGCTAGGTCGATGTGGTGCCTGCTGGAGGCACCCGCCCCGGCGCGTGCCTCAGCCTCGGAGGCGGTGCAGTGCAGCCAGGCGCGCACCGCCGGGTGCACACCATGCCAGGTGTGCTGGCGGGCAGCGTCCAGCAGCGACCGCGCGTGCTCGGGCTGATGCCCGAAGATCGGCACGAAGGCCATGTGCCCGATGACGGCGACGGCGAGGCTGTGGTCACCGGCCTCGCGGGTGGCGCTGAGCGCCACGTCGAAGCAGCGGTCGGCGATGGCGGGCCGACCGAGGTCGAAGAATGCCAGGCGCGCGGTGAGTAGCGCGGACTCGGCCAGTGACGTGGCGAACGCGGTCTTAGCGCTGCCGGTCGATCCGCGAACGAGGTCGAGACCGAGCTGGGTGTGTGCGTATGAGGCTTCGTAGAGTGGCCGCGCCGGGCTCGACCAGTACATCTTCCGGTGGCAGGCAGCGATCGTCGAGTATGCGGCGGGGTCGCCGGCCGGCAGCGCCGCCTCGGCGGCGTCCGGGGCGAGCGCCAGCAGCGGGCTGATCATGGGCAGCGCGCCGAGGCCGAGGATTCCGCGAAGTACCTGAGAACGGCTGACGCCGTCCGATGATTCGCCAGTCATGATCTCGCACAGTCTCCTGAACTCGGCGATGGTCTCAGCCTCGGGACGGACGTCCAATTCCTCCGGCGTGAGCAACCCTAGCTCGGTCGCGGGCTTGCTGAAGATCGTGACGAGATGCTTGCGGTATCGCGGATCCGGCCACCGCTCGCCGGTCTCCCAGCGGCGCACGGTGTTTGCCGACAGGCCCGTGTCGGTCTCCTGGCAGCGGCTCATCTCCGTGCGGATCCGGTCCGCAACCTCGTCATAGGACCAGCCGCGCTGCAGCCGCTCCCAGGACAGGAGTCGGTTAGGTGGGTGGCGTCGGTCTGCCATGCGATGAAGGTACGCCTCGCGACCTGGGTGGGGCAGTGGTGGTTGCGAATGGACGGGTGACGGACGGTACCGGCCTCCGTCGATCTGTCGTTGACTCGTCCTCACCGTGCGGCTACCGCCTGCTACGGGCGCACCCATGACTGAGCACATCGGCGAACACCCGAGGGAGGGCACGTTGCCGACCATGCCCGCCAGCACCTGGCAGGTTCCTGAGACCTGCGGCTGGAACGACTACGTGAGCGAGGCTGACCAGGCACTCGCCGGCGCGGGGTGGACAGTCCTGCGCCCTGGCCTCTGTCACGACGGCCCGTCTCCCGTCGCAGCATCGCGGACTGCCTGGACCGGCGTTGCCCCGGCGATCGTTCACCTGCACTGGCCGGAGAAGCTGGCCGCCGCCCTGGAGCCCGAGACCGCCCTGGAACTCCTCGGCGAGCTGCGCCGGGCGGGCGCCCGGATCGTGCAGACGCTGCACAACCTCACGCCGCACGAGTCACAGCCGGCACTCGCCCGATTCCGGGCGGCAGTCGACGCGATGACGGACGGGGTCCACTTCTTCAGCGCCGAGCACGAGCTCCTGGCTCGCGAGCACCGACCGGGTCTTCCTCGGTCGGTGCTGCACCTGCCGCATCCCCGTTACAGCACGCCGGGGCCGGTGGTTTCGATCGGCTGCTTTGGGCGTCTGCGGCCGTACAAGCGCACCGTCGAGTTCGCGTCGGCGGTCCTCGCGGGCAAGGACGAGCTGCGCTTGCTCGTGGCAGGCAATCCCGACGATGTTGATACGCACCGTCGCCTGAGCGTGATCGCCGAGTCGGATCATCGGCTCGACTACCGCCCCGACTTCCTGTCGATCACGGACTTTCGTGCTCTGCTGACAACGGTGGAGTGGGTTGCCCTGCCGTACCGGCAACTGCACTCCAGCGGAGTACTCGTGGAGGCGCTGCAGGCGGGCCGACGTGTGCTCAGCGTCGCGCCGGTAGGCGGCACAGCGCTCTACGGTGCATACCCCCCAGATCACTGGCTGGCGTTGCCGGCGTGGGACGACCAAGCCGCGCTTCGCGCCTGGCGCTCAGCAGTCGGAAGTAGCCGCGTCACGCTTCCCAGCTGGCCCGATGCCATATCGGCGGTCATTGGCTTCTACGAGGCCGTCATCGCAGCTCCACCTCGCCCTTGAGAGCCGCCAGCGACGCCGAGTCGGCTCCACCTCGCCCGTTTCCGAAACCTGATCTCATCTGAGGAGTTTCCATGCCATTTCCTGTTCCCCTTCACGCCCCCGCGACCAGGGGCGAACCGTTCGACTTCGGCACCCACGCCAACGACTTCCTCGTCAAACGCGAGCAAGCGCGGGCCACCGAGACATTCCTGGTGCGCGTCCCCGGCCTGGGCGCCGTGCCCGAGCACGCCCACTCCGACATGGAGCAGACCTTCGTCTTCCTGTCGGGGGTGGGCACGGCCACCCTCCGTCACGCCGGCGAGCAGGTCTCCTACGTGTGTCTGCCCGGCGACACGGTCTTTGTGCCGATCGGCTGGCACCACTCGGTGGCCGCGGACTGCCTGGAAGGCGTCACGTACGTGACCGTCAACTCGTTCCTGCCGGACGCCGAGCGGGTCGGCGGGACCGCTGTAGCCCACGCCGAGGAGGTGAACACGGCGTTTGCGCGAGCGTTCGCAGCTGGCCGCCCCGAGCGTGCGGTCGACGAGACGACGCTGTTCCGCTGCGCGGAGGCGGCGTTCCGCGGGGACGGCCCGTCGGGAGCCTGGGTGCAGGACTACACGTCGCTAGTCACAACCTTGACCGCATCACCCGACGGATACCGCGTCGACCGGATCGGGCCGTTCGAGATCGCGCGGACGGTGACGCCGGTGGGACAAGTTCTCACGTGTTCGCTGGCCGACGAGATCCACGCGGCAGTGGCGGGCCTGGCTCCAGTCGTCGTGGAGGGGTCGCAGTCGCCGCTGTCGGTCAAGCCGCCCCACGCGGGATCGGATCTCGATCTGCTGGTGGTCGTCCGCCACCCGGACGAACTCGCACTCGCGTCGAAGACGGTGCGAGCTCTCGACACGGTCACCGAACGGATCCCGGTGCCGCTGGCGGTCGGCATGGTGTTCGAGCCCTGGCTGACCCTGCCCGGCTTCTACTCCGCAGTCAGCATCGACCCCGGCCACCAGGACCGGCAGTGGTACATCGCCGCCGGGCCTGAGCGGCTCGCCGAAGCGACCCGCCGGCTCAAGGCCGGCCTCGCTACCGTGCGCGACCAGGGCCGGATGAGCGACATGTTCAGGGCCACGGTGGAGCTGGCCGGGCAGGACCACAGCCTGGTCCGGGAATGGCGGGTGACACCGCGCTGGCGCGGACTCGACGTGCTGGAGCCGTTGCCGTGACCAGGCATCCAGAGCTGACCAGCTGGATCTCCGAGGTCTCGACCAAGTGGCTAGCAGACGTGGCCACTACCGCGAACCTGTGGGAGGCGATCGAAGGTTCGGGAGCGGAAGCGCCGCCGGCGGCCGTCGCAGCGCAGACCCCAGGGCCGCTGCTATTCCCGCTGCTCTACCACCATCGCCCCCGCATCACCTCCGCGCTGTTCCATCAGATGGTCGACGCCTGTCAGGAGGCGCGCCGCAACCAGCGACGCCTCTGCCTCGTCGGCGCGGCCGTCGGCCGAGGCGAGCCCGTCGAAGACGCCTCCTACGACCTCACCGTGATCTGCGACGTCCTCAACGACGAGGGCTGGCCAGCCGATCTGGGCGGAGAAGTCGCCGAACTCGACGACTGCGCCCGGCACCTGGCAGCACGTGCACGGCGCACCTCCTATACCCGCCGCGCCACCGACCTGCCCGACCTGCTCATCTCCGCCGCGTATGACGCGGTCGGTGCGTCTGCGGTGTACCTGGGCGAGGGTGTGAACGGCGGGCGCTGCATAGGGCGCCTGCCGACCGTGGCTCCGCTCGGCCGACTGCACACACCTGGTGACCCGTTCGCGTCCGCACCCGAGGCTGCCAAGCTAAGGCCCGCTGGCTATGACCAGGTCTGGGGCGCTGCCTTCACCCTCGGCGAGACGAACACGTCGGCGGTGACCGACGACGAACGCCCAGATGTCGTACATAAGGTCCGGCAGCGGCTGGAGCCGACGTGGCGTGCGTTGCGCCGTGCCGGCCTAACCGCCCACAGCGGCCTCGCGCCCTCAGACAGCCGCCGTGTGGTCGCCTCGGGCGAGCGCCGGGCAAAGGTCGCAGTCCCGTTGTTTGGCGCGCGGACGATTTCAGCACCGACCATTTCGCTGGTCAAGGCCACGGCAGCGCTCGGTGAGGTAACGCTCGTGGTTGACGACCTCACGCCCCTGCTGCTGTATCGCTCGGCCGACGCAGCAGCGATCCGCGCCGGATTCAGGCAGCTCGCAGCCCGCACGGGTGGCCAGGTGTCGTTCCTTGGTGATCTCGACGCGACCGTTCTCCAAGAGCGCATCCAGGAGGTGCTCGAACGCTTGACCATGGCGGAGCTGATCGCCGCATCGCCGCACGGCAAGCCCGGACGCTCCCGACCGACCTTCACCGGCTACGACGCGATCCACCTGGCGATCATGGCCGTGGCCTGTGGTCTACACGACGGCTCGGCGCTCGCTGCCCAGGCGGCGAACGTCCCGGCCGTCCGCGCTCTGTCCCACCTGCACGGCATCGACTCGCTGGTGGTGCGCTCAGGACCGGCGGGTCCGGTTCGCGATCACGAGTTCCGGCTCGACGCCGCCTGGCTTTCCTCACCTACAGAAAATGGAGCCGATCATGACCGTTGACCTCCTGGAAATCGCACTGCGCGATCCGCAACCCGGTGCTGCGCTCGTCGTCGAGCGCAGCGACGGCCACCGCAGTGTCACCGACCTGGCCTGGTGGCGTCGGGATCCGGCCGCGCGACCACCCACGGACACCGAGATCCTGGACTGGGTGAAGCCGGGCCAGGCCGTCGCGGACGTCGGTTGCGCCACCGGCCGCCACCTGGAGATCCTGCGCGGCCGCGGCATCACCGCTGTCGGCGTGGACTCCTGCGCGACCGCCGTGGCGTTCGCCACGGCCCACGGGCTCATCGCGATCCACGCCGACGCCACGGTGTGGTTCCCGCCAGAGCCGGTCGACGTGATTACCGCGCTCGGCGGGGGTCTCGGCATCTGCGGCACCCTCGACCAGCTCGGCGACTGGCTCGCTCACCTGGCCCGGTGGGTCGGGCCTACCGGCCGCCTGCTCGTCACCAGTGTCGACTGGCGCGGCCCTGGCCACGCGGCCTGGGGTGAGGCGGCGCAAAGCCGCGACGCGTACCCCGGTGAGGTCACCTTGCGGCTGCGCTACCGAGACCAGGTCGGCGACTGGTTCCCCTGGCTCTGGGTGGATCCGCCGACGCTTCACGTCCACGCCCAGAAGGCGGGGCTGACCATGGTGAAGACGATGGCGTGGGGCGCGAAGTACGCCGCAGAACTGCGCAAGGAGCCCCTGCCATGATCCTGCGCGTCATCGTCGGGGCGGCAGGCCAGCTCGGTGCTGCCATCACCACCGCCTCGGCGCGGGCGGGTGACCGCACGCTCGCCGTCGACCCGCTCATCACCGAGGCCCCGCCAGGCATCGAAGTGCTCCGAGCTGGCGTTGGATCCCCGTCCTTCGCCGACGCGCTCGATGCGGCGCTGGCCGGCGCGACCCGGGGTGAGCTGATCCTCGCCGGTGGCCGCGTTCCGCCACTAGTCCGGGTACCCGACGCCACGAGCCACCACGTGGAGGCGGCGCTTGCCGACATCGTGGCCACATTCCAGGCGCTGTCGGTGTTCGCCGAGTCCGTCAAATCGGCGGCGATCGGCGGGTCGATGCTGCTCATCAGCACAGTTGGCGCCCGTCGCCCGCACCGCTACATGGCCGGCTACGACGCGGCGCGGGCAGGCATGGAGAGCCTGGCCCGATCCTTCGCGCTGGCGTACGCCCCGCACGGGATTACCACCCGCGTGCTCGCCGTCGGTCCCGTTGCCGAATCGGCCACCAGCCGAGCTGACGGCGACCTGACCGACGCCTTGGTCCGGCTCGTGCCGTTGGGCCGCTATCCGCGCCTGGACGAGGTCGCCAATGCGGCGATCACGGTCGCGTCGGCGGCGCTCGACTGCGCCAACGGCCACACCATCACCCTGGACGGTGGGCTGACCGTGCAGCTGCGCCCAGTCGACATCGAGCGCGCCCCGGCATGAACGGGACGCGACGGATACGCGTTTGAGCCACCAACCCACAGATCGGGTACCATCACAGCACTGGCCGGTGTCATCCAGGCGTCGCGCTGCGGTACCCGCACCCGATTCATTTTCTGGTGAGGACCGCAGTGACCATCGATTTCAGCACCATTCGCCAGCCACTCTCGCCGGTGGAACCCGGCAGCGTAGCGTCCATGATCGCTTCGCGGAGCAACGACTACCGCCTGCCCACCGCCAGTCAGGCACAGCTCAGCGTCGTCGTACCGATACGCAACCGCGCCTTCGTGATCACCCACGTTCTGGATGCGCTCGCCGCGAGCGAGGGCGTGGAACTGGAGGTCATCGTCGTCGATGACGCCAGCGACGACGACGGGGCGTTTCGCGCTGCCGCGCATTCCTCCCGACCGACCGTGATCAGGCTGACGGAGGCGGTCGGTTCGTCGGTCGCCCGCAACGTCGGGACCGTCCTCGCATCCGCGCCGACCGTCGTCTACGTCGACGGCGACATGATCTTGCCACCGCTTACCCTGCACGAGCTGGCGGTGCGCGCCGCCGACGACCTGATCTTGCTCGGCTTCCGCCAGCACGTGCCCGCCGCGGCCCTCGCCGCTGGTCCACTCATGCCGACCAGCATCGACCTTGACCAGGACCCTCGGGTGAGCACCGTCTTTCCCTCAGGCGTCCTGCCGTTCAGCGGCACAGTCCTCGATAGCCCACAGCGCTGTCGGCTGCTGGACGAGACCGACGAACTGCGCGGACTCGGTCACGGGCGATGGGTAGGTGACTGGTCACTTCCCCGGACCGTGATCACCGCCCTCGTGGCGATGCCACGGGAGGCAGTCCTCGACGTCGGCGGCTTCCACCCTGGCTTCCATGGCCTGTGGGGAGCCGAGGACGCGTACGTCGGGGCCAAGCTCGTCGCTGCGGGCTGCAAGGTCGTGCCGGTGCGCAGCGCGGTCGGGCTGCACGTGGACCCGCCGGAGACCCAGCCAGAAAACGGCAGGAAGCAGAACAGCCTGCCCCGTACCGTGGCGTTCTACCGCTCGCTGCTGGCACAGCCGATGCCAGTCGGCGGCAGCACGTGGCTGCGCGCACACGTGCAGGCACAGCTAGACCAGGCCACCGTCATCCGCGGTGACCGCGCACTGACCCGTACCACGAGTTGAATCGATCCGAGGTGACATCCGTGACCGACCTGACCATGCAGGACGCGCTATCCCGGCTCTCCGCCTACTGGGGTGGACTGGGCTGCCTGACCGTGCAACCGATGAACACCGAGGTCGGAGCGGGCACTCTCAACCCGGCCACCGCGCTGCGGGTCCTGGGCCCGGAGCCATGGAAGGTCGCCTACGTCGAGCCATCGGTCCGCCCTGACGACGCCCGATACGGCCAGAACCCGAACCGGATCCAGTGCCACACCCAGTTCCAGGTGATCCTCAAGCCGGAGCCCGGCAACGCGCAGGAGCTCTACCTCGGCTCCCTGCAGGCACTGGGCATCGACATCACCAGGCACGACGTGCGGTTCGTAGAGGACAACTGGGCCTCGCCGGCGCTGGGCGCATGGGGTCTGGGCTGGGAAGTGTGGCTCGACGGCCTAGAGATCACCCAGTTCACATACTTCCAGCAGGCCGGCGGCATCACGCTCAACCCTGTGTCGGTCGAGATCACCTACGGCATGGAGCGCATCCTCATGGCGCTGCAAGGGGTACGCCACTTCAAGGACATCACGTACGCGCCCGGCATCAGCTACGGCGAAGTGTTCGGGCAGGCCGAGTACGAGATGTCCCGCTACTACCTCGACGACGCCGACGTGCCCACCAACCGGGAGCTACTGTCGGCGTACGCGGCCGAGGCCCAGCGGATGGTCGATGCCGGGCTGTCGGTCCCCGCGCACTCGTTCGTGCTCAAAATGTCGCACGCGTTCAACGTCCTCGACGCCCGCGGCGCCGTGTCCACCGCCGACCGGGCCAGCGAGTTCGCTCGCATGCGCCGCCTGTCCAACGCCGTCGCCAAGCTGTGGATCGAGACCCGGGAGAAGGAGGGCTTCCCGCTCGTGCAGGCCGCGCCACCGACGATGACGGCCACCACTTGGTGCGAGCTGCCCAAGCAGACCGGACCGCAGCTGCTCGTCTTCGAGATCGGCGTCGAGGAGATGCCGCCCGCCGAGGCCCGCGACGCGCGCCAGCAGGTCGAAAGCGCGCTGACCGCACGGCTCACGGCAGGTCGGCTTCCGCACGGTGAGGTCCGGGTCCACGCCACGCCACGGCGCATCACGGCCATCGTCGCCGACGTCGCCGAGCGGGAGACCGACGCCGTCACCACCGTGCGTGGCCCGCGCATCTCGGTCGCGTTCAAGGACGGCACACCGACACCGGCCGCCCAGGGGTTCGCCCGCTCCAACGGCGTCAGCGTGGACGCCCTGGCCACCACCGTCGTCGACGGCGTCGAGTACGTCTGCGTCCAGCGTGAGGAACCCGGCCGCCCGGCCGTCGATGCCCTCGCCGAGAGCCTGTCTACGGTCGTGGGTGGCCTGCGGTCGGCGAAGAACATGCGGTGGAACGATCCGGAGCTGGCGTTCACCCGGCCGATCCGCTGGCTGCTGGCCATGTGGGGCAGCGAGCCGGTCCCAGTCACCAACTCACATCTGCGAGCCGCCACCGAGACGCGGCTGCACCGCAACGCGGACCACCCGACCGTTGTCGTCGACTCGGCAGACGCCTATCTTCCTGCGCTGCAGGCGGCGGGCATCCTACTCGACGAGACCGCTCGTAGGCAGGTCATCGTTGACGCGGCCCGCACCGCGGCTGCGAAGGTTGGCGGCAGCATCGATGTCGTCGGCGAGTCAGCGCTGCTCGACCAGATCACGTTCCTCGTCGAGCAGCCGACCGCGATCCTGGGCGACTTCGACCCCGGCTACCTGAGCCTGCCCGACGCCATCCTCACCACAGTGATGCGAAAGCACCAGCGCTACCTGCCCGTGCGCGATGCCAAAGGGCGGCTCCTGCCGCACTTCGTCGTCATCGCCAACGGTGTGATCGACCCGGCGACCGTCCAGGCGGGCAACGAGGCCGTGCTGCGGGCACGGTTCGAGGACGCGGCGTTCTTCCACCGCGCAGACCAGGCGGTCTCGATCGCCACGATGCGCGAACGGCTGCAGCGGCTCACCTTCACCGACAAGCTCGGCTCCATGGCCGAGCGAGCCGACCGCATCGCTGGTCTCGCCCAAGTGCTCTCGTCCGGCTTGGCTATGGAGGACGGTGATCGGGCAACATTGAAACGGGCCGCGCAGATCATCAAGTTCGACCTCGGGTCGCAGATGGTGACGGAGATGACCAGCCTCGCTGGCGTCATGGGCCGCGAGTACGCGCTGCACGCCGGCGAGGCCACCGCCGTTGCCGCCGCGATGCTCGAGGCTGAACTGCCGCGTTATGCCGACGACCAACTCCCGCAGAGCACGCCGGGTGCGTTACTGGCCCTGGCCGACAAGGTCGACTCGCTGATCGGCCTGGCCGCAACGGTTGGCCTGCCGACCGGCAGCAGCGACCCGTTCGCGCTGCGCCGCGCCGCCGTCGGCGTGATCGCGATCCACCGCGCCACGCCGGCCCTCGCCGGGCTGTCCCTGCGTCACGCCTTCACCGAAGCCGCCCGGCTACAGCCCGTCCCGGTTACGGGCGAGACGCTCGACGCAGTAGCCGAGTTCGCGGCCCGGCGGCTGGAGCAGCAGCTGCTGGACGAAGGGCATGCCTTCGACCGGGTGCGGGCCGTCATCATCCACGCCGACCAGCCCAGCACCGCCGATCGAACGTTGCACCAGCTGGCCGACCTAGCCGAAACCGCGGAGTTCGGGCGGCTCGCCGCGGCGCTGCAACGCGCCCGGCGCATTTCAACGACCGGCGGCACAGAGTACGCGCCTGGCAGCCTGACGGAGCCAGCCGAGCTGCAACTGCATGCGGCTGTCACAAGCGCAGCTGGCAGGCTTCCTGAGCGCCCCGGCCTCGACGACCTCGTGGCCGCCAGCGGCGCCCTGCCCGCCGCGGTGGACACGTTCTTCGACGACATTCTGGTGATGGCAGAGGACCCTCAGGTGCGGACGCGCCGCCTGAGCCTGGTTGGTGCGGTCGCCGCGCTCGGCGACGGCGTGCTCGACTGGCAGGCCCTCCGGCTGTAACACCAGGACGAGCTGAGCGCCGAGGGGTACCGCAGAGCCGCCATGATGTGCGGCTCTGCGGTCCCGCGACTCCGCCCGTCCAGCACATTGATCAACGCATCGTCGCGCGTGACCTCGATGCCGCGGTTGCGCAGCTCGCCAATCAGCTCGGCTTCCCGCTCGACGGGGATGTTCAGGAAGTCTCCGTTGAGTGCGGTGAAGTCGCTACTGCCGAACCGGGCTTGCAGGTCTTCGGGCAGCAGGTCGAATGCCCTGGCGGTCACCATGGGCGGCCAGTCGCCTTCGACCACGCAATTGACCTCGTTGATGTCGAACGCGGCGTCGTCGGGCTCCTCGTTCGGGTCGTCGTCGGGGTCGTCGAAGGCGACCGGGTTGCTCACGTGGCGGGTCTGCAGGCCACGGGCCTCGCCCCACGTCGTTGCTGTGGCGATGGCCTCGATTTCCGCGGCTTCGGCAGCGGCGGTGGTGGCGTCGGCAAACGCCAGGCTGTCGTGCAGCTGGGCGTGGCCGTATACGAGCCGGATCGGCTCCTGGGAGGCAGTGCTGGTCATGGCGGAACCGTAGCGGAAAAGGATCTTCGGGGCCTGCCCCAAGCGGGCAACGTTCCGGCAGCTCTTGTCGCATGCCAGGGCGAAATTGATCTCCGTTCGGCCGGGGTCGCGCCGCACCTAGATGAAGGTGTGTTCCAAGTGGTTGATCAACCTCGGCAAGTACGGCCAGTGATGACGCCGTAATCGAGTGAGCCGCCGTCGCCGGGTTAGTATTCGAAGGCCGCCCGGTCGAGGCGCTGCGCGAAGTCCAGCGACTGCGCAACCAGGCCGTTGATCTGCCTGTCGAGGGCGCCGGCGCACCACACGGCGGCCTCGGCGGTGGTGGTGTCGTCGTCGGGTACGCCGATCGCCGGGCGCAGGGGAGTCCATGCTGCGGTGATGTCGCCGACGGCGTCGCGGATGTCGCGGTCGGCTGCCCGCAGGTCGCGCGGGTCCACGTCGTATCCGGTGCCGGTCATCGCCGCGCCTTGCCGTCGAACAGTTCGATGGTCACAAGGGCCCAGGTGTCGTCGTGGAGTCCGATCGCCCCGTGTCGCAGCGTGTAGTCGTCCTTGATCCAGCATCCGTTGACGCTGACCTCGGGGCCGCGCTCGAAGTCGGGGCAGCGCGTCCACCCGGCCGACCGTGCCCGCTGGTCGTAGGCGGTGACCGCGTCGGTGGGCGAGGTTTTGAGTTCGTAGGTGACGATCCAGGTGTTGTACGAGGCTTGCAGGCCAGCTTCTTGGAAGCCACGGCCGGTCTCGGTCCAGCCGGGCGGTGCCAGGGCCGTGATCTGCTTATCTCCGGCTTCGCGCGTGCTGTCATCGCCCGAGCAGGCAGTGCCGCCGGCGGTGAGGATCACCGCGACGGTGAGCGCGGCCAGGATGCGTCGGATGTTCACGGGCGCCTCCTGCGGGCCATCAGGACACCGGTGACCGTCGCGCCCACGAGCAGCAGCAGGCACACCGCCACGGCGGTGACCAGCACGCCTGCCGCCGGCGTCGGGTTGGGCTCTGCTGCTGGGGCATTCGCTGTGGTCGGGCCGGGCGGTCCGGCGGTGATCGCCGCCGCAGTCGGGGCGGTGTCGGCCGAAAGTGCGGCCACGAGGTCGAGCACGCCGTTGCCGTACTGGTCGTCGCGGCCGGCGGGGCCCTTGTCGACAGCGGTGGCGATGAGCCGGCGCACGATCTCGGTCGCGGGCAGCTGCGGGAACTTGGTCCGCAGCAGTGCCGCCGCCCCGGCGACGAGGGCGGTCGCGTGGGAGGTGCCGGTGCCGACGCCGCGCTGGTGCTGTTTGAACGCGGTGCTGATGTCGTCGCACGGTGCGGCGATCGCGACCTGGGCGCCGGTCACCGACGTCGGGGAGTGGGAACCGTTGCGGTCGACGCCGCCGACGGCGAGCACCCCTGGGTAGGCGGCGGGGTAGCCGACGGTGCGATTGCGGGGCAGGTTACCGACCCCGGCGACGATCACGACGTTCTTGCCTACGGCGTCCTGGACGGCCTGTTCAAGGACGAGGTCCCGGGTGTCGTAGGCGACCGACAGCGACAGCACGGTGGCGCCGTGCTCGACCGCCCAAGTGATTGCTTGGGCGGTGGCGGTGCTGGACCCGGACACGCCGGTGGCGGCACGCACCGACATGACGCGCGCCGCGGGGGCGACGCCGCGGATGCGGCCGTGGCCGACGATGAGCCCGGCCATGGCGGTGCCGTGGCCGTCGGTGTCGAGCAGCCCGTCGCTGCCGCCACCGCGGCTGAAGTCGGCGCCGGCGACGACGGAGCCTTTCAGATCCGGGTGGGTGGCGTCGACGCCGGTGTCGATGACCGCGACGGTGACACCGGCACCTTTGTTGATCTGGTGTGCCTGTGCCAGGTGCAGGAAGTCGACGTACCACTGGCCGTCGGAGATCGGGTCGGCGGCCTGGGCGGGGGTTGCCGACAGGGCGCACGCGCCGATGAGCGCGGCGGCCGCCGCAGCGCAAAGTCGAGTTCTGATGGTCACGAGGGATTTCCGATCTGCGGCGGATGCTGACGTTGAGGTCGTCGGCCCACGGCGGCCAGTTCGAGCGCACTTGTCCATTTGCGCAACACAGTTGGTCAACGCCGGATCCGCCTTGACGGCGAAACGGATCTCCTGCCCTGCTCCGCAGGAGATCCGTTTCCTCCGGTCGTAAACGACCAGGGTTCCATGGAGGAGCGCGCTGGACCGAAAGCTAGACGGGTACGCCATAGGTGAGGAGATATGCCCACAGGTGATACTGCGACAAGCGGTCGCGACGGTCGACGGATATCCACTGGCGTTGAGCAGCTCGCAATGCTGCCGACGTGTGGATCCCAACGCTTGTCGCTTGGTAAAAGCCAGCCATGATTTCGCCGGTGGCCGCGTCGTCGATGTAATGCAGAGCCCCCACAATGTTAACGGCGCCGCGGATCTGGAACGCCAGAGGGAAGCCGCCGAGTTCTCCGCCGGAGTCCGCACGGATGTCCGTGTTGCAGGATGCGCCCACGACCAGTGCGGGAATGTACCACCGAAGCACGTGGCCGGTGGTCAGCCTTTCTCCGCTGGGCAACTTCTTGGCCTGTGTCCACCCGTCGCTTCCCCGCATTCCGTGCACTGCGAGAGCAAGCAGTCCGGCTGAGCGGCCAACCGTTGGGTCAGCCAGCAGATGGTCGATGTCGCCTAGGGTCTGTGCGGCCCGAACGGCTGGATGGTGCCGCACCAGAGCCTGCCATTCGGTCTCGGTGTGGCGCAGGCGCTGAGTGTCGTAGACGCCGACCTCAACTCCGCCGCTTGCGTCACGTCGAGCTGCGGCCAGGTTTTCGAGCGTCTGAAGCGATTGAGCGACCGCGACGATGGCGCGGTCGAGAACTAAGCCTCCCGCAACCCGCAGGGCCGTGAACGGCACGGCCAGCAGTCCGGTCGGCACTACCGCCAACGGAAGCGGCAGGTCTTCGCTTGCAGACGACAGCGCCTCAATGAGCGGAGCAGGGAGCAGGACGTCAGTAAGGAACGCCACTCGGCCGAAGAACTCGTCCGGGTTGGGGTCGGGTGATAGCTCGGGAAGCCAGGCCGGTGCGGGCACGATGTCGAGGTAAAGCTGCAGTGGCTCGCCGGTCGAGGGGCGCAGAGCGAGATGCCGCAACACTTGGCAATTGTCATTGTCTTTGAGTAGGACCAGCGATAGTACGGCGCCGGGGCCATCGCTGTAGAGTGCCTCGGCGGCTGCTCTCACGGTGTACCGCGAGACAGTCCCGGGATCGAATAATGTGCGTGCGATCGGCCCGAGTACTTGGCCGACAACGTCGAGCGTGCCGCTCAGCTGGTCGGCGAGGTTGCTGCCCCGGGTTTGTGCGTCCATATCCGCACTGTCGCCACCGCGCTGGCCAGTGGATGGCTCGTCGTCGGTCGAGGTCTCCGTCGGGCTGTCGATGTCGGCGACTTTGGCGCCGATCGCAGCGATGAGTTGCTCTGCTAGACGTGCGATCTCCAGGGGCATACCGTCGTCACTGGCCATTGCGTAGAGTACGGTGCCGACCAGGTCGCGCCTGATTACTTCGGTGGTGGCATCTACCGCGGCAGCGTTCTGCAGCTCAACGGCCAGCTCTAGAGTCTCCGTGAGCCACCGTCGGTACAGCCGGTCCAGCACGGCGCGCTGGCCGGGACTACCACAAGCGGTGAACCGGCGGGCAATCCCGGGAAGACACGCCATCCGAGCATTGAGTTCATCATCGGCCGAACAGGAGCCGTCGTTCAGACGGCGAAGGTTGCGTAACGCATATCCATGGATCTGGTGTGCTTCGACGACAGCTGCGGCGTCCAGTGGCACGGTCGACCTGCCCGGTTCGGTAAGAGTCAGCCCGTTCGCCGAATCGGCTGCGCGCACCGTGGCCTCCGACCATGCACGCCGTGCCGTGGCCACATCGCCGGCGGCACGGGCCGCGTCGCCGTGACGTAGATGCCAGCGGGCAATGCCAAGATCGAGGTGGGCGGCATCGACGGTCGGCGCGTCGTCTCGGAGTACGCGCAGCCGGTCTAGCACAACCACGTCGGTGGGGTCGCCATATTGGGCAGCCTTGACCGCGGTGCGACGCCGTCCCGCAACCCTCAGGAAACTGTCACTGCACTCCAGTAGATCACGGCCGATGGAGTGTGGATCGCGGGAGCCGTTGAGAGCTTCGAGTTCAATGCGGCGGAACTTCACCGCGACGTCGCCATTTACCCCGATGTCGGCCCAGGCCGCGTCGGCGACGTCGAGCCAAGCGGCCGCCTTCGCACGTGCGGCTGGGTCGAACTGGGCCCGACCGGATTCCAGCAGATACCGCGCGAGTTCGTAGGCGTCATTACCGATAGCCGTCGCATCAGCCTGTCGCGCCGCATCGATCAGACCGGGCAGTGCGCCCAGAACCGCGGCAGGATCGTTCTCGTTCACCGGCATCGCTAGCAGCTTAAATCGGCCAGCGATGCGCTCCCGGCGCAACTGTGTTGCACGATCCCAGTCGTCGAGAGCGACGGCTGACGCAGCGGCTGACGTCAGATACCGCAGGTAGACCCGCCGGTCCTCGGCATTGTCCGCGAACTCGCGTTGCTTGGCTTGCAGGCTGAGTGCGGTGGTGAAGTCGCCGAGTGTGCGGGCGAGCAAAGACCGCTCACCATACGCTTGGCAGCGAAGCATAGGCAGGTCGCTGATCCGCTCCGTCACCACGAGGGCATCGTCGAGATGTGCTGCTGTTTTCTCATACCGCCGCAGCATCCGGGCCGCGGCCGCGATCCGGTTATGCGCCCGAAACTCGAGCACCGCGCTCATCTGAGCGGCCAGCGGCAACCAAGTTGCGGCGGAAGTGGCGGCCGCGAGTTCGTGAGACGGCGCGTCCGCGTTGACGATCGGTGCGGTCCGCAGCAACGCCAGCGCCTGCAGCGCGACTGCTAGTGACTCCTCATAGCGGTGCGCGTTGCGTAGCAGGGTTGCGTCTGCCATCAATGCCCAGGACTCGAACTCTGGACCGAGCGCAGCCCCGGCCTCGACGGCGCGCCGCACGCCTGCCCGGGCCTCCTCGAGGGACTGGTTGCCAGTGTCGATCCGCTTGTACGTGCCGTAGGCCTGGAGTTCGCCGAGCAGCGCCCAAACGTTGCCGACCGAATCATCGCGGAGGTCGGCGTGGGCTAATAGTGCCCGACCCGCGGTGTACCGCGCCTGTAGATCGGGTCGGCCTGGAGGCAGGCCGGCAATGTCCCGGTCGATCGGGGTGGAAACGATCGGGCTGGTAAGGAGGCAGATCTGGGCCAGCACAAATGGTGCCGACACTGGATCGGGTTGGTCCACCAGCTGGTTGACGAACTCGCGCCACACTGCGCGTGCCGTGCCTACATCGTGTGTTTCAGCGGCCATCGCGGCTCACCTCCGCGACGATGGCTGGCGTGAGAATCATGCCGGTACTCCTATCGAGCTCGGCGGCGCCGACCAGCATGGCGTCCGTTCGATCGATGGCGACCGGGACTGTGATAGTGCCCGCCTCGCTTGTCCGCACCAGGGCGGTCACGCGATGCACGTTGTCGGCGATGCTGCCAGCGACAACGAGACTGACCGTGATCGTGCTGGTCACCACATCTAGAGCCACATTGATCTTGACTGGCGGGTCGTAATCCTCGCGCACCCTGCCGTGCAACTGCTCGAAAGCTTCATCCGGAAGCTCGAACCTGGCGTGCGTGCCGTGCTGGTCCTCGCCGCGGACCCCGGTGCTCGCAGCAGCCAGCTCGGCCTCCCACACGATTCGCACCAGGTCGAGCTCCGCCGCATCGAAAGCGCTCCTGCGCGAGACGCCGGCCTCGGCAAGCAGGGCGGTCAGTCGGCTTTCAACATAGTCATCTGTCATTGCATCGACTTGCTCGTCTACGCGTCGTAGCGCCTCCCGGACTGCGTCGGCAGCCTTCTGCCGTGCGCTTTCGGTAAGTCTGGTGCGCGGCTCGTTGCTGTTCACGGCTGTTCCTCCTCAACGTCGTTCGGCTGTTCGACCGCCCTAGCGGAGTGCGTTTGTGGCGCCACCAGGTCCTGCAGTCTTTTGCGGGCGTGCCGGATTGTGGACCGAACTGTCTTCTCATTGGCGCCCAGCGAAGCGGCGATTTCCGGGCCCGAGAGGCCTTCCAGCACCAGGTTCATGACCTTGCGCCGTGCCGGCGTTAGTGTCGCTAGCAGATCCGCTACCCACTGATCGTCCATCCATTGTTCGAGGTCGGACAATGTGCCATTCGAGGCATCCGCGATCGTGTCGGACGGCTTCGCTCGACGCAGGGCCAACCGAGCTTCACTCTCCGTCCGGTTTACGACCGCGCGAACGAAGTAAGGCAAGGGGGCTTCGATGTGGTCCCACTTTCCGCGTTTGATCTGTCGAGCGAAGACCTCGTGGACCACATCCTCGGCTTCGCACCTGTCGAGCCCCCACCGTACGAGCGCAGCGCCTGCGGCACGTACGAGGTCGCGATAGTGGGAGCGGTAGAAGTCCTCGAACCAGTCCGGTATACCGTTTTGCTGGGCCTCCGCTTCCAAAGGTCCCTCCACTGGTCGGCGGGGCGCCGTTGGCCCCTCTATGTTGGAGACTCCGTGCGATGCTCGACTGTGCACCGTCGGAGAGGCGTTTCTGCCGAGCGTCCTAACGACCACCCGCCGCGCTTGGCCGCCCTGACCGCTCATAGCCAGCGCGATAACCACCAGGATGACGACTGCCGCGATCGCAACGACTGTGACCGTGATAGAGCGCGTCGACGCGTACAAGCCGCCCACGCCGGCGAACACCGCGTTGATCCAGACGGTTGCGATTCCTAATTCGCGGCCCCGGCCGTTCGTCGACCGGCTTTTCCCGGAGCGCACCATAGCCATACCTCCGCCACCTCGTCGATCAGGTACCTGACGCACTTATAGACCGTGGTTCGGCCCGATCTGTGCATGCGCGTCGGCGTCGCGCTTCCGACGCCGCCAATCGGCGGTAGCACAGCGGGCACCTGACGGTGTTGGGCCCCTCGTCGACGACGGCCGAAATGTGACCCCGAACTTCATAGATCGGCTCCGCGCGTGGTGGAAGAATCGTTCGACGAGGTTCAACCAGCTGGCTCCCGTCGCGGCGAGATGCAGGTGGTTCCGCGGGTTTGGCTGCAGTTGCCGTTCGACCGCGGCGGTCTTGCGGGCGGCGAAGTGATTCATGATCAGGTGCACGTCGAGGACTGCCAGCTTGCCGATAACGGGCAGGATCACCGTCTGCGCTGAGCGTTCACCGGTCCGAGCGATCAGGCGTGAGGACATCGGTCCTGCGGACCGGGTCATGGGCATGCGCTTCTACGATGTCCATGCAGACGTCAGCATCGCCGTTCGGCCATTATGAATGACATATCTACCTGCGCGGACATTCACGTTTCAGAGCGGAGCCCAGCGCCGTAGCCGAGGCCGCTGCCCACACAGGTGCGGCAGTCCGATCGACACTTCAGGTGACCTTATGTACGCTCCCTGTCATCCATGCTCACGGGGAGGTAGGCAATGGGTAACGGGGAAACACCTGATGAGGTGTCTGTTGATCTCGGCACTCTGCGCTTCTTCGCCGAGGTCATGAAGGCAGACACCGACGACGGGCTGCGCAGGGGAGCGATCCGAGCCGACGCCGAGGTACAGACCGGAGTCCGGTTCGGCACCCGCACCCTTTCCGGCGAGGTCGTCGCCGGCACCGACGCCCTGAAAGCCGCCCTCGACCGCGCCAATACGAACGTCGCGCGCCAGGTCGAGGCAGCCGACATCCTCATCCACGCGATGGAGCAGATCCTCGCCAACTACACCGCCGCCGACATGGCCTCCGCCGAACAGGTCGCCACGGTCGAACGCACACTGCTCGACGCGGTCAAGGCCGCCGAGGCGGTATACCCCGAGCCTGAGCGGCTGCCGCGGGGGCTGGTCGCGTAGTGAGCGGACAGCAATACGTCCCACCGACCAACACGGCAATAACCCCCGTCGTCAAAGGCGAGTTCGTCGGGCCGGTGCAGACCGTGTTCACCGCGCAACCGGACTTCATCGCGTTCTGCACCAACTGGGACGCCTTCGACGTGCCGCGGCTGTGGGACTCGGTGCGTGCCGAGGACGACCCGGCCGCCTGGAAGCAGGCCCACGGCTGGGAGAACCTCGGACAGATGCTGGCCGACCAGCACGACCGGCTGCTGCGCCTGCGTGAAGCCCTGGCCGCAGGCTGGGATCCGATCAAGTCACCGGCGGCGCGGGTGTTCTTCCGGGTGCTGGATGGGCTGCTGGTGTCGATGCGCGAGGACGCCTACGCCCACACCTCCACAGCTCGCGGTGTCGATGGCATTCTGACGACTCTCAAGACGGCCAAGCAGAAGCTGGACCCGTTGAAGAGGGAGTGGGACGACGTCACCACCGACTGGCTACCGGAGTGGTGGGACAACGCGGCCGATGACCTGAACCGGCAAGGACGCGCCGCCCTCGAGGAGGTCGACAAGGCGGTCAAGGACTACCGGCGGCGGATCGTCATCCCCGCCGAGTACGACTACCGCGTGTTCTCCTCAGACGTCGTCGGCGGCCCGACCACCCCACCCGGCCCCGGCCGGGGCCTTGACCCGCGCCCTGGCGTTACGCCGGGCGGCGGCACGCCTCGACCACCACGCGCCGTCACCCCAGGCGGGAACCCGCCCCCGCCGGTGCCCGGCTACGACCCGGTGCTAGACGACGGACCCGTTCTGGAAGGAGCACCGCAGCCTGTGCCCGCGGTGCCCGGCTCGCCGATCTCGGTGCTGCCCGTGCCGCCGGGCAGCCCCTATGCGCCACACGGCGGCGCTTACGTGCTGCCGGGGCCGGGCGTCGGACGAGGCGGCTGGATCCACCCGATGCCGATATCGACCTCCACCGCCAACACCGCAGCAGCCGGCCGCCCCGCGGCGGGCGGCGTGACCGGCGCGGTGCCGGTGGCCGCACCGATGGGCGGCCCGGGCGCGCGCGGCCGGGCCGATGGCCGCGGCGGGCAGCGCGGCGGTGACGTGGTGTGGGAGGTGGCGCGCGGTGTGCCACCGGTCATCGGCCAGGCGCCCGACCCGCTCGCGGCGTCGGCAGCAGCCCAGGGGTCGGCGGTTGAAGCCGCGTTCGTCGACTGGTTCGCCGACGTCGCCACACCGTGGACAAACGACCTCAAGGTCAACATCAATCGAGGAACGGACCGGCCCACGTGACCACCCCCATGCGCCCGCTGCGCGCGATAGTCGCCGCACTGCTGACCGCGGCCGTGATCTCCACCGGCGCGCGGGCCGAAGCAGCCGACGCCATCAGCGACGGGCAGTGGTACCTCAAAGCACTCGACACCGCCGCCGCCCACCGCATCAGCCAGGGTAAAGGCGTGAAGGTCGGCGTCATCGACAGTGGCGTCGACGCCACCCACCCCGATCTTCGCGGCTCGGTCGAGGCCGGCGGCGACTTCAGCCGTGCCGGCGCCGGCGACAGCCTGACCGACACCGACGGGCACGGCACCTCCATGGCCAGCCTCATCGCAGGACACGGGCAGATCAAAGGCGTAGCGCCGGCCGCCAAGATCGTGTCAATCAAGGTCTCCGACGGGTTCAGCGGATCAGCCACAGCCGTCGGCCAGGCCATCACCTGGGCCTCTGAGCACGGCATCCGGATCGTGTCGATCTCCTCCGGCTACGACTCCGACGACCTGGTACTCCAGCAGGCCGTCACCAAAGCACGCGGCAAAGGCATGATCATCGTGGCGGCCGCCGGGAACAAACCCGACGCCACCACCGTGCAGTACCCGGCCGCATACAACGGAGTCATCGCCGTCGGCGCCACCGACAAAAACGGCAACCTGTCGAACAAGTCAGTGAGCGGCCCGCAGCTCCTGCTCGCCGCGCCAGGCGACTCCCTGAGCACCGCCCACCGCGACAAGCGCCGCGTCATCACCACCGGAACCTCCAACTCCGCAGCACTAGTCGCCGGGGCCGCGGCACTCGTGCTCGCCGCACACCCCGACATCAGCGCAGAAGAGCTGACCCGCAGGCTCACCTCGACCGCCACCGACAAAGGACCGGCAGGCCGAGACGACCAGTACGGCTACGGGATCATCAACATCACCGCCGCCCTGACCGTCGCCGCGGCGAGCACACCCGCCGCGGCGCCCACCTCAGCCGCGGCCGCGCCGCCGTCACCGCCGCTGGCGGCTCCCGGCGCTGACTTCCCGACCCGCACGGCGCTCACAGCCGGCATCGGCTGCCTACTCGTCCTGACCTCGATCGGAGCAGCGCTCGCCATCCTGAACCGCCGCCGGTCAAGAAGCTGAACAGGACACGCCGATGACATTCGAAGTACAGCCGCAGGCCCTACGCGCCGCGGCGAAGGCCTACGACACCAGCGCAGACCACCTTGCCGTCGCCCGCGACTACAACCAGACCCACTCGCAGTTCGAATGGTACGAAGAAGGCCTGATCGCCGGCGCCAACACCGACCACGACAACCTCATCAGCCTGCTCCGCCGGCGCCTAACCCAGGCGACCGACCTGCTAGGCCGCAGCGCCGACGAACTCGCCAAAGCAGCAGACGCCTACGAGGGCGTCGACACCAAAGCCGCAGCACAGCTCGACTCGAGCTACCCGCCAGTCGAGCGCGCCGACACCCGCACCAGGCACGGCCTGTGATGACCGACCCGACCCGCCATCTCACGACACCTGTGCCCCAAGACGAAAACGTCGACAACGGTTTCGTCAACATCACCGAACTGCTCGACTACCTCAGCCCCGCCGCCTGGCTCAACGAACTCATCGAAGAACTCACCGGCCACGACGTGACAGGCACGCTAGTCAAACCCCTCGCCGGCGACTGGGCCGCGATCTCCGCATACGGAGACGCACTCAAGAAACTGTCCCAGTGCTTCGGCGACATCGCCACCGACGTACAGGCCAACACGATCGAACTCGACCGGCACTGGCACGGCAACGCAGCCGACAGCGCCTACCTCTACTACTCCAGCACCGCCGCCTCACTGTCCTCACACGCCCAAGCCGTCCACCGGGCCGGTATCCAATACCAGAAACTCGCCGTCGGCATGTGGCAGCTCGCCGAACAGCTGAAAAGCTTCCTACAGCAGGTCTGCGACAAGGTCCTGCTCGCCGCCGCCTACGCCGCTGCCGGGACCGTGGCCGCTGAGACCGTCGTCGGCGGGGTGATCGGATACGCCCTGGCGGCCGCGGAAGTCGCCAAGGCACTCCAGCTGATCAACAAGTGTTCGTTCATCGTCCAGACAGCGAACATGGCCGTCGGAGGGTTCGTGTCGACGCTGCGGATCCTGTTCAAAGAGATCGAGGCGCTCGGCGACATCCCGACACCCGGCGCAGCCTACGACCACCCGATGGTGAGGTGAACCATGGACGACGAACGCACCGGCCTCGACCCGGACGTCGAGAAGCAGGTCGACCAGCGGCTGCTGCGCACCGCACTTGAACAGATGCGCCGAGGCCGTGACCAGATGATGCGAGAAGTTGCCGACGACCTGTTGGAAGGCCGCGTCGCGCTAGCCGACATCGGCAACTCCGCCGAGGTCGCACAGGCGCTGCGGGTCTCGGTGCGACGGTACAAAGACTGGCGCGAGAACATAGCCGAAGAAGACTTCCAGGCGCTTATGACGCGCGTCGGCAGCCAGGTCGAGATGGTACGCCGCCAGGTGGAGCAGGACCGGGACCATGGCTGACCCGAGCTCGGTCAAGATGTGGCACGGCGTGCGGCGCAGCCTCGCCATCGCCGCGCTGGCGGTCTGGTTCCCGCTGGGACTGGCGACCTCCATCGGCGTGATCGCGAACCTCACCGACGACGACCGGGTCTGGAACATCTCCGCACCCGAACTGATCCTGCGCTACCTGGTGCCGATCCTGCTCAGCACCATCGGCGCGGTCTTCGCCGTCGGAGTCCTGCGTACCGACGACCCGGAACGGTCGCGAACCCTCGCCTGGCGGCTCGCCAGCTGCTACGTAGGGGCCTATCTGATCTATGTGGCGGCGTCTGCCTCGCTCGCGTAGCGACGTTCGTGGGCTGCTCTGCAAAGCGGCGGTCGGCGAGCAGCCTGCGTCGACGACCCCCCAGGCACAGCAGAGAAATTGATAGGGTTTGCTGCCGCAGTCCAACTCGGACAGCAAGCAGTCGACCACTCAGAGCCAGAATCGATGAATAGGAGCAAGCGTTGTCTGCCCTACCACGCAGATCGGTCCTGCTCGGTGGAGCTGGCCTGATCCTGTCGGCATGCAGCGAAAAACGCGAGCAGCCACCGCCACTGATCACCGAACGCACCGCTCCGTCGCTGGCCCGGGATCCGCACATCGAGCGGGTATCCGCGGTGAACGAGATCTTGGCGCGCCGGGTCAAGGCTGTGCGCGATGGCGACGAGCGCGTGTTCCTGGCAGACCTCGATCAGACGAACACCGCTCTCGTTCAGCAGCAGCGGATGCTGTTCGCCAACCTCCGCCAGTTCAAGCTGACCACGTTCAACTACGTCATTCCGCCAGCGGAGCTGGTGGAGGTCAGCGGCGAACAGATGGTCTGCCCCGTCGTCGGGATCATCCAGTTCAGCATCGATGATGCAGGCACCGGTGTCATGCCCGGTGAGACCTTCCAGTACACGCTGGTACAGCGCGACGGACAGTTCCGGATCAAGGACATCACCGCCAAGACCGAGCAGAACGCCGGCACGCTCAACCTGCGGGGGCCGATGGCCGACGCACCCTGGAACAGCACCCCGCTAAAAGTCACCACCGTCGGCAACGTCTGGCTGGCATCAGACGCCTCAGTCACCGACCTCGACGCCTACATCAGCGCCGCCCAACACGAAGCACAACGCATCGACACCCTCTGGGGCAGTCGCACGCGCTACCCCGGCAGCCTGCTATTCCTCACCCGCGACAGCGAAGCATTCAAGACCTGGTACTCCTTCGGCTCCGCCGGCAACTACAAAGACACCATCGAAGGAATCGCGCCCCACCCCGAAGGCGTGCGGACCAACGGCGAGCCCTACACCGGGCAGCACGCCGGCTCACGAGCCGTGGTGAACCTCAAGCGCGTCGACGCGATCGACGACGACCCCCGCCGGGTCATCCGGCACGAACTCGCCCACGGCGTCACCGCCCGCGCCCGAATGACCGCGAGCGGGTTCATCAACGGCCACGACGGCCCACCCCTGTGGGCAGTCGAAGGATTCGCCGCATGGACCGAAACGCTCGACAGTCCGGCGCTGGCCGCCGCGTACCGCCGCGGCGCCAACACAGGCTTCAACGGCAAGCTCCCACGCTCGACGGACTTCTACAGCAAAAACTCCGGCGGCAACTACGCGATGGGCGCA
The DNA here is from genome assembly GCF_011297315.1 of Catellatospora chokoriensis. Classification (NCBI taxonomy): domain Bacteria; kingdom Bacillati; phylum Actinomycetota; class Actinomycetes; order Micromonosporales; family Micromonosporaceae; genus Catellatospora; species Catellatospora chokoriensis. The sequence continues at coordinate 79,451 of NZ_JAAOTI010000024.1, read as the reverse complement.
GCGGCGTTCCTACTCGCAGAGAAACTCAAAGGCAGACAGGCCGCGGTCGACTTCTACGCGTCCCTGATCCAGCACACGGATCTCGGCGACCTGGCAGTCGCCGAGATGCCCGTGTTCGACGGCATCTGCAAACAGGCCCTCGGCATCAGCGCCGCGTCCTACACCAGCCAGTGGGCGGCCTACGTGAAAGCAGGGGCATGACATGGGCGCCGGTCGCCGTGCACTGATGAAGAACATCGCGCTCGCCGTCGTTCCGTTGGCGGTGGTCGCCGCGCTGCCCCTGCTGGTGCTCCTGCGGTCTGGCGGTGAAGTCGTCGAGACCGGCCTGGTCAGATGCCCGGGCAACCTGTCCGGCCAGTGTGCCGCGAACTTGACGGTCACTGCGGTGAAGGATGCGCTCGTCGGGCACGGATACACGTGCACCGACGTCAAGGAACGCGGTCACCACGAGTGCAAGCTGAAGATCGGCGTCGCCGAGTTCACCGTGTACATCGACTACAACGGTGACGGAGTCCGTGAACTCGAGGCCGCCGTGACCTTCTACCAGGACGGCATCACCCCAGGCAAAAGCAGTACTGCCCTGCTGAGCTGGGTGGCCAGCCTGCCGTTCGCGGACAGCCGCCAGAACATCGAAGAGGTTACGGCCTGGGTCGCGGCCAAGATGACATCACCCGGCGACGCCGAGGCTCGCATCGGCCCATACATCTATCACCTCGAGCGCGGCACAGCCGGCATACTCGACCTGAGCATCATCCCCGACTACAAGGCCAAGGCCACCAAGACCAAACCCCGGGCGGTCACTCTTCCTGCCGTGACCGGGGAGTTCCCGACCCTGGCCGACGCCTACCTTCGGGACCTGACGACCGCGAACCTCACCAAGTTGATGAGCGACGCGAAGTGGACGTGCGCACCAGAAGCCCCCTCATCGTTGGTGCAACCCGCGCAGCAACAGGTCAGCTGCCAGGCTCCAGCAATGGCGGAGCTGAGGCTGACCGTCGGATATGACGACGAGTCCAGGATCCGGTCGATCTACGCATGGTGCCATTACCAGCCTGGCACACCCTTGTGTCGCACCCTTTTTCGGACGCTGGCCGCGGCGGCGCATCTTGGGCACCCCGACCTGCGCGAGCAGTCCGCGGAGTGGGCGGCACGCAACGTCGACCATGACGCGATGACAGTCATCGGCGATGTGCGTTTCATCGCGGCGCTCGACCCAACCACCATCACGATCCTGCCTAGCCTCCTCTGACCGCACGCGGACAGTTCGCCAGCTCTGCCGCCAACCGCCGAAGGAAACGTCACCGCGCATCAATCGTGACAGCCGGCCAACCCGGCGAGATTTCCCGATGAAAGGATGACTTCACGCCCAGCGGCGGATCGCAGCAGAACGTCGCTTCGATCGCCTCATGCGTGAAGCACTTATCGTCGAGCACGACACTGACTCGGTGGTGCATCCAGGGATGCGCCCGCAGAGAGCTAATTCTTAGAAATTGCGCGAATCTCGTTGGCCTCGCTGAGGAGGCATAGCACGAAATCCTTTCCGTTCACAAATGCGGCGGCCGCTACCTGCAGAACATTGCTGCAGCCATCTGCGCTGCGAGCCTCGATCTTTCTCCAGCCCACAGGTGCCGCGCCGGTGTGCAAGAACACCCATGCGTTCGTGGAGTCGCAACTTGCGTAGACTCCGTACACCCTAAACTCTGCCAATCCATCGGAAGCTCCTCGACGAAGAGGGTTATTCACTCGACGACCATCGATGACCCGGCAACGGCTGGCTTGATCGACCCGTGATGTGTCGGCGATGGACGCGACGGCCGTCCACTGGTAGACCACCTGGCTTGTGTCAGCACACAAGATCCTCGCGGACAGGCCGTCTCGGGTAGCGACTATGACGGGCCTGACCAGCGATCAGGCCGACCGGCTCGTGCTCGACGTCTACGCCCACGTCGACCTGGACCCGGCCCGCCGCCGCCGTGCGGTCGGCCCCTACCGCGCAGTGCTGGTCGTCCTGCTCTACCTACGCCACAATCTTTCCCAGACACTGCTTGCCGAACTGTTCGGCTGCTCCCAGCCGACCGTGTCCCGCCTGATCACCCGGCTCACACCCGCCGTCACCAAGGTGCTCACCCCCTACGCCGAGCAGGCCGCCGACCGCGACCTGCGCTCCACCATCCGCGTCGACGGGTTCGTCGCTCCGACCGGTGACCGGCGCAAGAACACCTACACCTCGGGCATGTACTCCGGGAAGCGGCACCGCTGCGGGTTCAACATCCAGGTCGTCGGCTCATTCCACGGCAGGCTCGTGCTCACCGGCGCACCGCAGCCAGGCGCGATGCACGACGCGAAGGCCTGGCGCGAGTCCGGACTCGCCGCGAAGTTCGAAGGCCGGCTGCACGCCGACGGCGGCCCCGGAGGCTTCGCCGACACCGCCTACACCGGCACCGGCCTGTGCGTGCCCGTCCGCAGGCAGAAAGGCCAGGCCCTGACCGAATCGACCCGCGAGTACAACCGCGCGATCGCCTCCCGCCGGGCCAGCGTCGAGCGCGTCATCGCGCACCTCAAGAACTGGCGGCTCCTGGCCACCGGCTACCGCGGCATGCTCGACCGGTTCCCGATGTACCTCGATGCCATCACGAAGCTGGAGATCTACCGGACCTCATAGCGCAGGAGGCAGGGTCTGGTTCAGCTCTCGCGTATACATCAGGCACGCATCGTCGTCGATCACGACGGATTCTCCCGGCGGCACCGGCTCACCTGCGTACATGATCCCGCGCCCGTCCGGGATGTAGCCGCGTTTGACGTACATCCGCTGGGCGGCGCCGTAGTCGCCATACAGGCCCACCCCGAGACCGACCACCGGGGTCCGCGTGGCCACCAGCATTTCGGCCGCGTCCATCAATGCACTGCCCACTCCCCGCTGGCGGTGCGCCGGGAGCACGTTGAAATCCTGGATCTCTGGTATCCCCTCGACCCGAAACGGCAGGTAGCCGCTGGCCCACGCAACGGTGACGTACCCCGCGAACCGTCCACCCAGCTCAGCGACGATGACGTCCCGGTCGCCGGCAGCCTGCTCGGCCAGGTAGCACCGGAACTGCTGCACGTCCTTGCCCGGCCACCCGAGTTCGGCGAACGCCGCCGGGATCGTCAGCAGGTCAGGCTCGGCCAGCGCCCGCATCGTCAGGTCAGCGATCACCGGCCCATCATCCTTCACCCGTCAAGAACGTGATCGAGGGACTGGAACAGCCACGCCACCGGCGATCGACGGCTGAAACACGATCCTTCCACCACGTCCGACACGTCACCACGCCTGGATACCTACCAGGCATCGACAAGCGCCACATGAATAGCCCTCGAAGGCTCTACATGTCGCCGTGTAGGTGGCTACCTCTGTGGTCTTGAACCTCTGTCCGGGTGACGACGGCACGCTATACGGTATCGGTCGGGCGGGCCCGAGGCGTCTCTCGAATAATAGCTGCTGATCGTTGTTCTCGCGTAGGTCTACCGCGGTTGCGAAAGCGCGACGACGGGTACATCCAGGACAGACGACGGGTACATCCAGGACAGCAGCTGCGGAGTATGGCGATGCACGCCCCTGGTGAGCAGTTCCTGGCGAAGGGGAACGCTCGTGCGAGGTCGTGGCGGTCGCGGAGGCGGCCGGCAAGCGATCGCCGCGACACAGTCCGCCGGCCCTTTTCGGGTGATGCCTACAGAAGCGCATCGGGTCGGCTGTTTAGCCGACGTGGTCATGTCGGCGGATCTCGTGGAGCGTTGACGGGATCCGACGCGCCACTTGCTCATGCAGCCGCAGTGATCAACACCGTGTTGGTCTGCTTATCTACTTGCTCGTGGGCGAGTGGGTTCCGTTCGCGGCCGGGTCGCGGTCGACGTGCTCGGCCTCTGCGGCTGAGGCGACGCGATGTATCTGATCGCGGGGGCAGGCTGGACCGCCGTTGCCCGCCTGGCCGATTGCGGGTGACGGCGCCTCGCGTCGTGTCGTGCGCTCTGTCCATCGCAGCGTGGGGGTGCAGGGGGGGCGGGTTGGCCCGTCCAGCCTGTCAGTTCGGCGCCAGTCAGTCGCCGCACGCGCTTGACGTGCGCAGTGCCGTACTTGGCGACCTCGGCCGACATGTCTCTCGGTGATCGCGGCACGCGATGCCACGCCGTGGATGATGTGCCGGATGGGCTAGCTTTGGTACTTTGATGGTACCAATTGACCGTTTTGCGCAGTTGCCACGAGGTGAGGTTGCCATGTCAGACGCCGTCGACATCGTCGCACAGGACACGACGCCACCGATCCTGGACAATTCCGCCAGAGAGATCCTCAAGGGCACGCTCGTGCCGTTGCGCGTCGAGGTGGCGACCGACGAACCCGGCGGCGGAATCGTGAAACTCGGCGCCATCCGGCAGATGGTCCTCAGCCGCGGCGACACCGACGACATCCGCGACCAGCTGCACGCCGCCGAGCGCCAGTACGGACAGTCGGCGCACATGTCCGCCGAGACCCTCGACCTGCTGCGGACGTTCGAGGATCCGCTCCTGCGCTCGGCCCGTCCCGAGCTCAGCACGATCGCGCGGATCCCCGCCACTGAGCTAGTGACCTTCGCCGAGGCACTCATCGCCAGGCGCACCGAGCAGATGCGGCGCGTTCAGGCGATGCGGCGTGAGGACTACGACAAGTCCGACGTCGTGTACGAGATCGGCCGCTGCGCGCAGGCGCTTAACGCCGCCGACGTCGCGCTGCGCGTGCTGGCGGCGACCGTGGCGCCGCCGGTCGGCATGCTTAACCTGGAACGCATCGAGATGGTGCCGGTCGGGATCCAGCGCGGTGAACTGGTCGGAACCATCCCGCTCGCGCCCGGCGAGGAGACCGCGGTCACCTACAAGGAATGGTCTGTCACATCCCGGGAGTTCACCACGATCGTCACTGACTCGCTGGAAGAAGTCAGCGAGACCGGTGTCACGGACAACACGGACCTGTCGCAGTCGACGTCCTCGCAGACCCAGCACTCCAACCAGTTCAACATCACCGGCACTGTCCAGGGCGGTATCCCGATCATCTCCGGTTCGAGCACCGCCGGGTTCACCGCGCAGGGCTCGGAGTCGGTGTCTGCCACCGAGAGCATCAAGCACGCGCGGGCGGTCACCCAGAAGGCCTCGTCACGCTCGCGGCGCGAGCACAAGGTCACCATCGCGACGAAGACGGAGACCGGCACGTCGCAGACATCGACCCGGGTGCTGAAAAACACCAGCAACCAGCCAGTGCGCATCGACTACTTCAGCCTGATGCGCAAGTGGCGGGTCAGGCTGTACCGGTACGGACTGCGCCTGACCTACGACATCGTGGTGCCCGAACCTGGCGCCGGGCTGCGGCGGGCGTATGCGGAACTGAAGGCGTTGCGCGCGCGGCAGGGGCCGTTCGTGTTCGACGTCAAACGCTCGGACATCACCACGGAGCTGGTCGGCCCGACCGGCAACCCCGACCCGAACGGTGTCCCGAAGTACCGGTGGCTCGCCGAGCGGCACGGGGTGTCGGTGCGGTCGTATCCCGCAGACCCGACCCCTCTCACGCCCAGTGCCCGAGCCGGGACCAACGGCGGATGGTGGTTCCTCGACGTCGAGTTCGACGTCCCCGAGGGCACCCGCATCCGCGAGCTGAAACTGGACGCCCAGATCGGCAAGGACGACTCCGACGACCGGATGAACTTCGACGTGATCGGGTCCCGCATCGAGGCGGCGTGGCAGGGCCTGAGCAATGCGCTGATCATCCGCGACCACAAGGTCATGGCGGTCGCCGGCGGGCTGCCGTTCATGCAGGGCTACACCGGCCGGCACAAGGTGACGTTCTTCTTCCACCACTCCGAGCAGGTGTTCGTGGGCCTGACCGTACACCGCGAACTGGCGCCCGAAACGGTCGAGCAGTGGCGCACCGACGTCTGGAACGCCCTGTACGACGCGGCCCAGAACAAGCACTTCGCGCAACAGCAGGAGATCGCGGCGAGCATCGCGGCGATCGAGGAAAGGCTCGTCAGCGTCGACACGCTCACCCTGCGACGGGAGGAAAGCGACGAGATCATGAAATGTGTGCTGAGGTTCGTGCTCGGCACCGACTTCGACTTCATGCCCGACGAGGTGCTCGCAGCCTTCGTCGCGGCCGGTGTCGACCTGAACCACGGCATCGGATTCGACGGCCCGAGCCTCGGGCTGACCCCTGAGCAGTGGAGCCTCGTGCGCCAGCACGAGGACCTGGTCCGGTTCATCAACCAGGCGATCGAGTGGGAGAACGTGGTCACGTTCCTGTACTCGTACTTCTGGGACGTGCCTGCAAGCTGGTCGTTCATCCGGCAGCTGCGGCACCCGGACGCCAACCGCCAGGCGTTCCTGCGCGCAGGCAGCGCACGGATCGTCCTGACCGTCCGCAAGGGATGGGAGGAGCGCTGGATGCGCTACGCCGAGGGCGGCGCGATCGGCGCGCAGATCCCAGCCCCATACCTGACCATCGCACGGGAGATCGCCGCCTACGACGACCGCAACTATCCCGGGATCCCGCCGGCCAATCCCGGCCGGTCGGCCGTCCGGCTGCAGGACGCGGTCTTCACGACCAGCACGGTCGACGTACAACCGAGCAGCAACGTGGTCGAGATCAGGGTCGCCGACAGCACCGGATTCGTCGTCGGGCTGCCCGTCGTCGTCGACGTCGAGGACGAGCGCAACATCCAGGAGGCGACGACGGTCGTCGAGACAGCCCAGGGGAAGGTCAAAGTCGCGGGCCTGAAATTCGCGCACCGCGGCACGCAGGCCCCCGTGCCGCTCCTGCAGCCGGGGGAGAAGGGCGCCCTCATCGCGGAATGGAACGAATACACCCCCTCCTCCGGGACGGACATCGCGCTTACGTCCAACCTCGGCACGATCTCCTAGCCATGGCGATGCGCGACGTCGGCCGCACGGTGTTCGACCTCCAGCCGGGCGAGCTGTTCCGGCGTGACGCATCCGGCAACGTCGAAGCCGACCCCGGCGCGCTGCTTGCCGGCGCAGACCTGTGGAAGTTCGGCTGGAAGGTGCTCGACCGGGCGGCGGCGGACGGATTCACCTACCACCTGGCCCCGTTCGCCTCGGCCGGGATCAACGAAGGCAACAAGCGGGAGGTCGCCGGCCGTGCCTTCGCACTGGAACGCGACTCCGGCACGACGCGGCTGTTCTTCGTCTGGCTGCCAGGCGCGCTGGTCGACCGGATGAGTAAGGGCACCCTGCTCGCCCCACTGAACTTCCATGTGATCTTCCACCCGCCTACGCGGGGGCCGGAGTACACGGGGTCGCAGCCGTACTGGAAGGGCAAACTGCCGGCCGACGGGGTGGCCTACTACCTCCGGCTCGGGACGCGCTACCTGTGCTCGGACTTCAGGGCCGTGGCCCAGCACGTCATGGCCCTGACCGACAGGGAACCCAACCTGGCCTACGTGGTCCCGGTCGCCGACCTCGCCGGCAACCTCGGCGACCTGACCAGCCCAGACGGGATGCTCGGCGCCCTAACCGAGCTGAACCGCACGCTGTCGACGTTGTTGCGCCCGGCCGGCCCGGTGCAGTTCGAGAAGATCGGTGGGGTCATGCTGTCCGGATACAGCCGAAGCGGCGACCGCCTCGTCGAACTGATGGCCCAACTGGGCCGCAAGCCGTTCTTCACCGAGCACCTGATGCAGGTAAACGCGTTCGACATCAACCTCGGCGACAACGACGCGCAGCGGCTTCCGCAGCTCGCCCGTCTCTGGGAAGGCGTCCGGCAATGGGCGAGCTTCAACCGCAGGGCCAGGGCATTCGTCTACACAGCCTACCGGAGCCACTACCAGCAGTGCCTGGCCAGCCCACCGGGCAGCGGCTGGACGGACCGGATCGACGTCAACCTCGAACAGGTGTCCTGGTCCGACAGCGCGCTAAAAACCGTGAAAGGCGACGAGCGCGGCACGGCCTCGGAGGCGTACGGCGTGGACGGACGGTTCGGCCTGGTCTGCCTGCCGATCTCCTTCTTCCGGCAGTACCTGACCAACCATGAGGGCGGCAAGAGGGAAGTCCTCGGCAATCCGGCGAGGGGCTGGCACAACGCGGACTATGACCTCGAACCACGGGCCCACGCACACGGCCTGTTCCTGCGCGGACTGATGTCCCACGCGCTCGCCCACGCCGACCCGGCGTTCTTCGCCCCCAGGAGGGTGAGGTGAGCCGCTGCGGCGCGGCTCGGTCCTGCCTACGGTCCGACACTGGCGCAGCCGCGGCACTGGGCCGAATGGCTGGTGCTGGAGCGTCATTGCTGCTTTCAACGCCAACTCGTCAAGGTCCAGTCCGGTATCCATTCAGGCCCCTGATTGAACAGGCGGCTTGCGGCGGCATCCAGGGAGTCCCGTCGGGACCGCTGCCAGCTCAGACCCTGATGTCAGGGATGGGTTGTACAGTGTCGGCTCGTGGGATGGTACGGAACGGTTGTGTTGGCCCGGCCCTCAGCGGTGTCGCTTCCCGCGCACCCTGAGGTTCGCAAGGGGTTCGGGTCACGGTTCAGCATGCCGGGGCTGTGGAGTGATGACTACAGCCTGCACGACGTCGGAGACGGCTGGCAGCGCGTCGGGGTGAGCGCGTTCTACAGCGAACGCCCGCGGATAGCGCAGGGCGTGGCGGACCTCGTCGCGGCCACCGGTGCCCCGGCGATCGCTGCCTATATCTCTGAGAGCAGCTGCGCCCACGTGGAGGGCCGGACGCCGGCTGGCGTGGCCTTCACCCTGCACCTGCCCGACCGCGACGAGGCGTGCGGATACGAGCACCTCGACGGTCGTCCCCGGCCGAGCCCTCCCGACGCTGCGCTCGAAGCAGTCATGGCGTGGGCGGCGCAGGTCGGGCGGCGCACGTCGGCGGGCGCGGTTGCTCAGATCCTGGACCCGGCCTGGAGCCGTGGCACGATCATGGAGGAAGTGATCATCGACTGGTACGGCGCGCTCGGGTTCTCGTCAAGGGGCATGGTCGAGCCGACGGTCGACCCGGATGATCCTGCTTTTGAAGGCTTCCAGAAACAGGCCTTCAGGGCCGACTGCAAGGCCAGTGCGCAGTGGCGGGCAGCGCTGGAGGGTGACACGCTCGACGTCTCGTGGGATCTGACGGAGCAGGAACGCGAGTACCTCGCGTTCCGGGACCTGCTCTGGGGCTCGGTCTATGGCGGAGGACTCACGCAGGAGGAATGCGTTGAGCGGTATGACATCCTGCGGGCGCGCTGGGTCTAGGTCTCCGAACTAATCCGAGCGCTCTACCCGTTCGAGGAAGGGCGCTCCGCGTCGCCGCTCGTGAACAACAGCCCCCGTAACCAGCGGCGCAGCAAACGGGTGTATGGATCAAGCAGGGTTTTACGTTCCATACATCAGGCCCGGTGATTGATCAGGCGGTTTTTGCGGCGGCATCCAGGGAGTTCCGGCGAGGGCGCCGCGGTGGGCGTCGAGTGGGTTGACGCCGTGGTTGCGGGCGGTGGCGAGGTAGGAGCGCACGCGGCAGTGGCGGGCGGCGGTACGGACGCTGCGCCAGCAGCCGCCAGGTCTCATTAACGTGTTCGGCAAGGCGATCTGCGACGCCTAAAGATCCTGGTACTGGTGGGCAAGTGCCTTGTTGTGTGCCGCCCGCGCGGCATGCCAGTGAGCACGCAGTACGTCGGCCCCCTGTAGCCGAAGCAGGATCGTGCCTGTGTCATGGAGGAAGCGCAGTGCGTACTGGGTGCTGGTGCGCAGATCCGGGAGAACATTCTCACCCAGGATGCGGTCGGTCGGGGTCCGCGCGAAGAAGTCACACCACACGTCACTGCCAGGTTCGTCGAACGCCGCAAGAATGTCATCGAACGTCCGTACATCGATAATTCGCGTGCCGGCCCACTCGTCCTCCCATCCGCGAACGCGCGTTGCCATGCCTGGAAGGGCACACAACCTGCCCCAGTCTTGCCGGATCTCACTCACAGCGACATGAACATGTCCCAGGCCTGCTCGTCTAAAGCGTTCCGTGAGCGGACGCACGGTGTCGGCCACCTCGCCGCTGCCTATCGCACGATTGCGAGCTAAGACGTCGACCAGAACGAGAATATCGTCGATGAGAGCTTCCCAGTCGGAATCTGACAGACGGGCACCGTCACCGCGATCGGGCAAAGTCCGCTCGATACGCCGAGCGCTGGCCTTCATACTCTCAATTAGCGCCTCCGATTCGGCGACATCTCTTTGTTGGCCGGCTTCCTGGTCACGTAGCTCGATCACACGGCGTAGCACGACTATGGCTAGAGGGAGGCCGAAGCAGGCACCAACCATCGTCGAAAGGATGTTTGTGAGGAAGGGCCGCGACTGCCACCAACCCCAGGCGTCGCCCAGAATCCCAACGCCGACAAGCACAATTCCTATCGCAACGAGGGCGATTGATACCAGAGCGATTAGCCGCTGAGCCCGGTCTGTTCGTGCTTCGATCGGCGGTGCAACCAGGTGCAGCAGAGGGCGCGGAGTGTCGTCGTTGCTTGAGACTTGCCGGGCCGCATGCATCTCGTAGGGCATTGTCGACGCATCGGCCATAGTCACAGGATACTGGGTTACGCAACCAGGCTGGGGCCGCTCGAGCACCCCTTGGTGTGCTGGTGCGACATCCGCGTCCCCCGTCGGAAGCGCATTGGCTCCAGGTGGCGGTCAGTGGTGAGGACCTGCCGCCCGGCATTGCGAAACCAGCCGCTGCACGCTCCACGGCAAGCCCATCGCCGCGCATAGACGCTACGTACCGCGCCGTACTAGCTCACGAGAGCTGACCCACCATTCCGGCAGCGCATCCCCGCGCTCGCGCAGCGGCGGCTGCCGCGCCGGCTTGCTGCAATGGAGACCTCGGGCGCTCCCTTCGCCAAACCCGTCAACGTGCACCGTGGCCAACACGCGGATGCGGCCGGTCGACGTCCTGTGGGCGCCACAGCGCCATCACCTGGATCCCGGCCAAGGCCGAGGACTACCTCAGCGGCGAAAACCCCGTCCAGCGCATTGATGAGCTCATCGTCGCGCGTGACCTCGATGCCGCGCTCGCACAGCTCAGCGATCAGCTCGACTTCCCGCACGACGCGTAGGCGCAGGATGTCGCCGTTGAGGGCGCTAAAGTCGTTCGTGTCGAACCGGGCATGCAGGCATGTGGCAGCATGCGTCGTCGGGCGGCCCGGGCTGCGGGCGGCGCCGTTCAAGCGCGAGGTCCCAGACCATGAGCCGACGGTCGGATGACAGGTGGGCGGTGTGTCCCTGGTCGCCTTGGCGTTGAGGCCGAGTAGCGCTGGAGCGGCGAGGTCGTTCTGGACGGCGCGCCCGGATTTGCAGGCATAGAACGCCAGCGCCGTTGCGACGGGGTGGGCCGTCGCTGTAGGCGTGCTTGTCCGGCCCTACGAGTGCGGCCAGCTGTGACGGGCGACGTCGGTAGCGTCGGCCAGGGCCCAGTAGACGGCCTCGACGCTCATGGCCTCGGCTTCCCTGCTGGGCCCACGTCATCGCGGTCAGGAGTGTGCCGATCGGGTCGACGGTCGCTTGGTGCCTGCTGACGGCAGACCAGCAGGTCTTTCCCGATGGCGCTTCCATCTCCGTACAAAGGGTCGCCCACCAACTCGCAGAGGTCGCGGCCGGCACCGGCGTAGACGAAATGATCGGGCCCGCTCGCGGTGTGCACGATGACAATCCGCTGCACACAGCGCAGACCCGAGGTGTACGCGGCATCCAGCAGCCGGGCGTGGCCTTCGGCCCGGGGCTGGCCGGCCTGCGTCGCCGTCGAGACGAGGACGTGGCCGTCGTGGTCGAGCAGCTGTGCTGCGGCCTGCAACAACGCGGCAGGTTCGGTGGCGTCATGGCCCGGCCGCGGCCAGGCCAGTGCGACCAGCTGTGCCTGGCCGAGGTGCATGTCGAGCCCGGCGGCCTGGCGACGGTCGTACATCGGAACGTGGCGGCGGCCAATGGCACGGGCGACCAAGGCCAGTGCGGGGTCGGTGTCGAGGTCGATGATGAGACCGCCGCGGCTGGTGTAGACGGCGAGCAGCCGCAGGGCGTCGGCAACGGTCAGGTCCGGTCCGGTGGCGTCCTGGCGGATGTGCCAGACCGCGACGGGTGGCAGGTGACCGGTGTGCCGCTCGGGGCGATGTGAATGCGGGCGAGTCGGCCGCTGGTGATGGGTCCTGGGCTGAGGTGATGTGTCCACGCCATCGAATAGCGCTGCTGTTGGCCGAGATCGGAGGTGCGTCGGCGCCGTGTTGGCCAACACCGGCAATCCGGTCACAGCACACGAGCCCAGGTCGTGGCCACTGTTGGCCAACAGAGGTAGGCAACCCTGGGGGCACGGTCCTCGTCTTGAGCCCGCAGCCGGGGCGATGTCGCGACCATCGACCCAACAGCGGCCAACAATGCCCCTACCTGCACCCGGTCGGCCGTCGCCGGCCGGCCGCGGCTGCTTTGCCCGTGATGTGACCGGCATGTGTGTTGGGTGTGGATGAACGGATGACGGCATCGCAGCCGCCCCAGAGCAGCGGGCGGAGCAACTCGGCAGAGGAGTCGTGATGTCGTTTCCGGGAACAGGTTGGCCAGCCGGACCGTTGCAGGCCGCGCAGCGGGCATTCGGATGGCTGTGCTGCGAGCCGCAGCCGCTGACCTTCGACTGCCGGCCCTATGCGGGCCTGCCCGACGGTGACGTGGTGCTCGAGCCGTTGCGTGAGTTGCTGCTGGCACCGCAGACGGGCCGTGCCGTTCGTGACGCGGTGTGGCGTGAGCTCGTGGTGCGTGCCCGTGGCGGGCAGGCGCCGTGGATGGTCGCCGTGGTCGGTATGGCACTGCCTGCGCTGGTGCGCGCCGCACGGGCGTTGTCGGGCGGTAGGCCCGGTCAGCCGGACCTGGACGCGGAACTGCTGGCTGGATACCTGGCTGCTGTTCACACGGTCGACCTGGACCGGGGCCGGATCTGCGCGCGGCTGGTCCGTGCTGGTGCCGCCGCCGCGCAGCGGCTGCGTGACACCGACGCCGCGCATGTCGCAGTGCAGGCGTGCCGGTTCGTGTCCCGGGCGCCGTCGCGGCCGTGGGACCACCCGGACCTGCTGCTGGCACGGGCGGTGACCAGCGGGGTGATCAGTGAACTTGACGCGCGGCTTATCGCCGTGACCCGCTTGGACCGGGTGCTGCTGGCCACCGCCGCGGCCGGGCTCGGTCTCGCTACGACGTCGGCGCAGCGCCGGCGCCGCCGCGCCGAGCACCGGCTCGTCGCCGCTCTCGTTGGCGGTGACCTGTGACCGTACGTCCCGGACCGCGCGCATCAAGGGTGTGCGTCGACTGCAGTCGCCGCCCGGGATTCCTGCGCGTGCGGGCACGCACCCTGAGCTGCCTGTTGGGTGGTGTTGGGTTCGTCCGATGCCGGATCCGGGCCTACGCGGCCGCCTTTTGAGATGAGCGGCCGCCATCGTGGCGGCCGGTGAGGGAACCCGTGGCGGACACGGACGGACCGGCCCGCGCCGGTGGTGGCATCTGAACCCCACCCGCCTGCGCCGCAAAGCAGGCCCGCGGCAGACGTCCTGTCCGCCACGGCGTCCCTTACCCATGAACCTGGAGGTGGATCATGATGGTGGAGCTGGTCGACGCAATCCTGTCCGCGGCACCACAGCCGGCGATCAAGACGCTGCCGGAAGTCATCGCCGGTCTGACGTCGTGGGTCGTCGGGATCCTGGCCGGGGTCGCGACCCTGTTCCTGACCATCGGCGGGCTGCGCTACCTCGCCGCGGGCGGTGACCCGGCCGAGGTCGAGCGGGCCAAGACGTCGCTGCGCTCGGCGCTGGTCGGCTACGCCCTGGCGGTGCTTGCGCCGGTGCTGCTGTCCGTCGTGCAGGGCATCGTGGGCCGCTGACATGGCCCCGCTCGCCCGCCCCGGCGTGGTGTCGGAGCTGCCGTTCGTCGGGCTGCCGGTCGAGGCGATGGTCACGGCGCTGAACACGTTCCTGGCCAAGGTGCTGCTGGGGCTGCTCGGGTCGTTGCTGGACCTGCTGCGGGCCAGTGTGTTCACGTCCCCGGACGTGACGGTGCTGCCGCAGGTCGCCTCGACGTCGTGGACGGCGATGGCGGTCGTGGACACCTGCTACGTCCTGGTGATCGTCGCCGCGGCCGCGTCCGGCATGACCGACGGCCTGGTCCAGGTCCGCTACACCTTGGCGGACCTGGGCCCGCGGCTGGTGGTGGCGTTCGTCGGGGCGAACTTCGCCCTGCCGCTGTGCTCGGGGCTGATCCAGACCGCGAACGCGCTGACCATGGCGCTGACCGCCGACACGATCTGGTCCCAAGCCTCCCTACTGCAGCTGCGCAGCCTGATCGAGGCGGCGCAGACGAACATGACCGGGACGGTGGCGTTCCTGTTCACCGTCGTGCTCGTCCTCATCGCGGTCCTCGCGGCGATGCTGGTGTGCCAGTGGCTGGCCAGGGTCGGGGTCCTGATCGTGCTGTGTGCGATTGCTCCGGTCGCCCTGGCCTGCCACGGCCTGCCCGCCACCGACGCCGCCGCCCGTGCCTGGTGGCGATCCATGCTCGCCGCCCTGGGCACGCAGCTGCTGCAGGCCGTGTGCCTGCACGTGTGCATCTCCGTGCTCGTCAGCGACCAGGCGCCAGTGCTGCCTGCAGCCTCGGATACGCAGCTGGCAGTGCTGCGGCTGTTCACGGTCCTGGTGCTGCTGTGGGGCACGGCCCGGATTCCGTCGCTGATGGGCCGGTTCGCGACCAACGCGGGCGGGGGAGGGCAGCGGCTGGGTTCGTACCTGGTCAAGAGTGTGCTGATCAACCGCGGCCTGGGCGCGCTGCGGACGGCCGGCGGGGGTGGGCGAAGGCCGATGCAGGTCGTCAACGTCCGCAACATCACCTACAACCGGCTGTCGCAGGCCGCCCTGCCGTCACGCCCGACGCCCCGACCCGGCAGCCCCGGCCCTGCTGGCTCGGGCGGTGCGACTCCGCCGGCCGGCAGCCGTCCGAACGGCCCACGGCCCCGCCCACGATCCGGACCGGGTCCTGCGGGTCCGGTCTCCCGGCCCTGACCCGCCGTACCCGCGTCCTGCCCGCTGACCGCGGGTCGGGCCCTTCTTCCGTTCCCGATTGGAGCACTGTGATGAGCGAATACGAGCTGGGAGCGCACATCCCGGCTGACGTCGACGCCCCGGACAAGGTCGTCTACAACCTGACGTTCCGGCAGGCGGCGATCCTCGCCGCGACCGCGGCCGGGTTGTGGCTGGCGTGGCAGCAGCTGCGCGACCTGCTGCCGGGCCCGGTCCTGCTCGCGGTCGGGCTGCCCGTTGCGGCTGTCGCGGTCGTGGTGGCGCTGGGCCGCCGCGACGGCCTGAGCCTGGACCGGTGGCTCCTCGCCGGGCTGCGTCACGCCCGCACCCCCAAGGCCTACCTCCCGCCGCACGCCGCAGGCGCCGGGCGTGCCCGGCTGCTGCACACCACGTCCCGGCCGGTCGTGCCGGGCGTACTGCAGTTGCCCGCCCAGGCCGTCGGCGCCGACGGTGTCCTCGACCTGGGCCAGCACGGCACGGCGGCGGTGGTGGCGGTGTCGACGGTCAACTTCGGGCTGCGCGACCCCGCCGAGCAGGCGGCGCTGATCGACACGTTCGGCCGGTGGCTCAACGCCCTGACCTGCCCGACACAGATCCTGCTCACGACCCGGCCGGTCGACCTGACCGCCCGCGCCCGCACCCTGTCGGCGGCCGCGGGCCACCTCAACCACGACGGCCTGGCCGCCCTCGCTGCAGATCACGCCGTGTTCCTGACCCGGCTCGGCGAGCAGACTCAGCCCCTGGCCAGACAGGTCCTGGTCGTCGTCCGTGACCCCGCCCGGGTGCGGGCCCGCCGTCACGCCGACGACACCGCCGCGGCCCTGGCCCGCTGCGCCGCCAACACCCGCGTCCTGGACCCCACCCAGCTCACCCATGTCCTGACCCACGCCGTCGACCCGCGCCGCCCCGGAGGCCTGCCATGAAACGACCCGCCATCACCGGAGCCCATCAGCCCGTTCCGCAGCCTGCCGGGCTGCACGCCACCGCCCGCCATCTCGGTGTCGGCGATGGCCTGTCCGCATCGTTCGCGGTCGTCGGCTATCCGGCCGAGGTCGGGCCGGCGTGGCTCGAGCCGCTGCTGTCGTGGCCGGGCTGTCTCGACGTCGCGGTGCACATCGACCCCGTCGACCCGGCGACCGCCGCCGACCGGCTGCGCCGCCAACGTGCCCGGTTCGAGGCCGGCCGCCGCGCCGGCGACGCCCGCGGCCGCCTGCCCGACCCGTACCTCGACGCCGCAGCCGATGATGCGGCCGCCCTGGCCGAGCAGGTCGCCCGCGGCGCTGCGCGGCTGTTCTCCGTCGGCCTGTACGTGACCGTCCACGCCGCGACCGAGGCCGACCTCGCGCAGGCGTGCCGGCAGGTCCGTGCCGCTGCAGCATCGGTCTTGCTCGATGCACAGCCGGCCACGTTCCGGCACCTGCAGGGTTTCACCTCCACCCTGCCGCTGGGCGTCGACGACCTGCACGCCCGCCGCACCATGGACACCGCAGCGCTGGCCGCAGCGTTCCCTCTGGCCGCAAACGACCTGCCCGCGCCGCTGCCCGGCGACTCGCCCACCGCCGGCGGGATCCTGTACGGACTCAACCCCGCGACCGGGTCGGTCGTGTGGTGGGACCGGTTCGCCCAGGACAACCACAACACCGTCGTGCTCGCTCGCTCCGGCGCCGGCAAGTCCTACCTCGTTAAACTCGAAACCCTGCGCAACCTGTACCAGGGCATCGACGTCACCGTCATCGACCCCGAAGACGAATACACCCGCCTCGCCCACGCGGTCGGCGGCACCGTCATCGCCCTCGGCGCGCCCGGGGTGCGGGTCAACCCGTTCGACATCCCCGCCGGCGACACCCGCCCCGACGCCTACACCCGCCGGTGCCTGTTCGCCCACACCGCCGTCGCGGTCCTGCTCGGCTCCGAGCAGCTCACCCCAACCGACCGCGCAGCCCTCGACCGCGCCCTCATCGCCACCTACACCGCCGCGGGCATCACCCCCGACCCCGACACCTGGACGCGGCCGGCACCCCAACTGGCCGACCTCGGCCAGGCCCTGCAGGCCGACCCCGACCCGGCTGCACGCACCCTCGCCGCGCGGCTCGCACCGTGGACGACCGGCACCCACCGGCACCTGTTCGACGGCCCCACCACCGCCGTCCCCGGCGGCCACCTGACCGTCTGGTCGCTGCGGCGGCTGCCCGACGAGCTGCGCACCATCGGCACGCTGCTCGCACTCGATGCGACGTGGCGGACCATCGACAACCCGCCCGCGGCGGGGGTGCGCCCGCCGCGGCGGGTCGTGGTCGTCGACGAGGCGTGGCTACTGATGCGCGACGGCGAAGGAGCCCGGTTCCTGCACAGGATGGCCAAAGCGTCCCGCAAACGCCGCGCCGGGCTCACCGTCATCACCCAGGACGCCGCCGACCTGCTCGGCACCGACCTCGGGCTCGCCATCGTGTCGAACGCCGCCACGCAGATCCTGCTGCGGCAGGCGCCGCAGGCCATCGACGCCGTCACGGCCACGTTCGGGCTGACCGCGGGCGAGCGGCACTACCTGCTGTCGGCCGACCGCGGACAGGGCCTGCTACTGGCCGGCACCGAACGCACCGCCTTCGCCCAAATCGCCTCCGACAAGGAACACGTCCTCGCCGCGGATGGCCTGGAGTTCGCAGAATCTTCAGGTGTCTAGAGCTTGAACCCGGGGGTGCTGGGCGCTCGAACACGGAGTGTTGACCCCTGGGTTCGGTTCGGCCTCGTGCTACGGCTGGCAGGTCAGGGCGTGTCTCGTGGATCAACGCGGCCTAGTACCTCACCAAAGGGTGCCGGTGGTGCGGATGGTGTCGAGCTGGACCCAGACAGCGTGGCTCGCCGCCAGCAGCGCAACGGCCGCGCCGGCGAACGTCCACCAGCGGTGCGGGCCGGGGCTGCGGCCGAGCAGGGTGGCGGTCAGTGCAGCCGTCAGCAGGACCTCAGCGACACCCTCAACGAGCCAGGTCCAGCCGGTGCCGAGGGTGTAGGCGTGCGTGGCAGCGACCGCGCCATGTCCGGCCAGCAGGGCGAACGAGCAGCCTGCGGCAAGCGCCGCGACAGTGGGGCGGGCCCGGCGGATGGCCTGGCCGAGCAGGCCCAGCACCGTCCCGCCGGCGGCCGAGGCGGCGGTCCAGAAGGCGGTCGCCGTCAGTACCGACACCAGACTCGACTCACCGGGGAAGGCATCGCCGTCGGCGACCGCATCCCGCCAGCGGTGGCCGTCGACGAGAATGGTTCCGTAGTAGACCAGCGTGGCGACGGCGAGGACGGTGACCGCGGAGCCAATTGCGTTGCGGCGGTCCCGGGCCCCGAAGCCGAAGGCCAGGCCGACCGCGCCCCAGGCGAACATGCTGCTCGACACCAGCAGCATCACGACGGCGAGCAGGCCCTGGCAGAAGTCGGTGGCGTAGGCGAGGCCGCCGAGGACCACACCTACCGAAGCCGCCCACCACCACACGGAAGGTGATGCTACGCAACGAATCCCGGCGCTAGGGGGCGTCTCGTGGATCAGCGCGAGCCGACGTCCAGGACCAGGCGCAGGCCGCGTTGATCCACGAGACACCCCTAGCCTGATGCGAGGCTGTCGGCAGCGCGGTCGTAGTGCAACTCGGCTAGGCGGGGCAGGGTGGAGAACACCTTGTCCCGGTTGTCGAAGGCGATCGGTCTGCCAGCCGGGGCGCCGATCCGGTCCCGCCGAGCGTGGAAGCCGCGCCTGTCGAGCTCAGCCTCGATGCCTTCTTCCTCGCCCGTGACCCGGTCCCAGGCGATCAGGCCGACGTGTAGGAATTCCTGGCAATCGGCGAAGTCGTTGCCGGTCGCGGTCACTGCGACGGCCGCAGGCACGTCAGCGAGGGAGTCGGGATCAGCAAGTGCCGCCTCGTATACGTCTCGTCCCTGAACGATCAACCAGTTGCGGAAGTATAGGAAGAGGTCATCTGAGCCGAACCCTTCGTTGATCAGCATGCACGCCGCCCAGAGGTCGTATCGGTATGCCCTGTCCTCGAACTCGTCGTGCAACTGGGCGAAATCGGCGATCTCGGAGGTCGGAAGCCAGGTGAGTGTCCTGATGACGATGGCGGGAACCCCGCGCCAGTCTCCGCTGCATCGCCGACGTGCGCCACCGACGATGTTCCAGAAGCCGTCGGCGTCCACGGTCGCTCCTCGTTCAGCGTGGGTGAGCTGCGTGACACGATAGTGCCCGGAGTGGCTTTGTCGTACCGGTTCGGCCAGCAGGATCACGTGGTCACCGATGTGCAGTCTGCCGTCGTGCAGGTCGGTGAGCAGAAGACGGCGCAGCTGACGGATGCGTACGGTGTGGAAGGCCAGTAGCGCGCTCAGCGCCGCTGCGCAGGCCGAGCCGTCGCCACAAGGACGCGGCCATGTAGTCCCGAGCCGCAGTCAGGAACTTACGCGCGTCGGGCAGCCACTGACTCCAGCGCTCGAACAGCAGCGCCACCTCCTCCTCGGCGGGCGACACCCGAGCCGCGCCGTAGTCGGTGCTGGCCGGGCGATTGAACTCGTCTATCACCTGGTCGACGACGTGCCCGGCGAGGGCGTGGATGTCGCCCCGGTGTCGGACCGTGAGGAAGTCGAAGAACTGGCCCAGCGTGATGGCCTTGCCGCTCACCGCGGAGTGCGCCCGGCCGAGGTCCCGCCGCTGGTGCGCCGATAGCGATCCGCATCAGCCGGTCTCGCGGTCCACGCCGGTCTGCCCAGGAACCGGATGAACTCGAACAACACGCTGCGGTCGCCCGCGATCGTCGAGTCCCGGCAACCGGCACCGACCGACGCCAACAGGAACCGGTCCACCAACTCCTGCTCGTAGTCCTCGATCTCCTGCGCAGTGCCCAAGCGCCGCGTCGAGTCGATGGACCTCACCAATGCCAACGCCAGCGGACACCAAACCTTCCCGAGAACAGGAAGAACGCCATGAATCCCTACAAGTCGTCAGTATTGCTGACGCAAAGTCAGAATCGCGTCCCCTGCGCGGGGGACCTCAACAACCAGCCCTGGCCAGCGCCAACACCACGCGGCCAACAAGGGCGCAGCACGGAACTCCAGGACGTACCGACAACCGGAGCCGACGATGCCGGCCTCTGACCTGCCCACGCAACCTCTCCAGCCATGGGTGATCGCCGCCGTCCTGGCCGGGCTCGCCGCCGCGATCGCCGCCCGGACCATGCTGCTGTTGTGGCGCCGGGACCGACTCGTGCGCGGCGCGAAGCTGGTGACGGTCTACACCCCGCCGCAGGCCGACCCAGCCGGCGCGGCCATGTTCTGGACCACTACCGCGGGGCTGCTGCGCATCAGCGGCTGGCGACGCCTGCTATACGGCCCGGCCCATGTGGCCGCCGAGTACGTGTGGACCGGCCGGGCCCTGGCCATCCGGATCTGGCTCCCCGGGACCGTGTCCGCTGCGCTGGTGACCGCGGCCGTGCAGGCTGCGTGGCCGGCCGCGACCACGAGAACGGACGAAGCCGCACCGCCGCTGCCGACCGGACACCCCGCGGCCGGCACGGCCTTGTGGCCAGCCCGCGCGGACGTCCTGCCGCTGCGCACGGACCACGACCTCGACCCGCTGCGACCACTGCTGGCACTGGGCGCCACCCTGCGCCCCGGACAGCACCTGGCCGTGCAGATCCTGGCCCGTCCGGCCACCTCCCGCCGCACCAGCCGGGCGGCCACCGCACCGGCCACGCTGAAACAGCATGGCCGCCCCGCAAGCCTGCTGGACCCGGCCATGTTGCTGCGGTTCGTCCTCGACCTGGTCATACCGGTCGGCCGCGGGCAACCGGCCGGTGCGGCCCGCCGGGCCGACCCGATGGCCGACCGTGACGCCAGGGCGGCGCTGGACAAGACCGGACATCCGCTGTGGGAGACCGCGATCCGCCACGCCGTCGTCGACACCAACAGCCGCCGCGGCAGCGACCCACTGCCGCAGCTAAGGGCCCTGGTCAAAGGCGCCACCGCCGCGTTCGGCGCCTACACCGACCGCAACCGTCTACGCCCCATGCGGCTGCACAACGCCCCTGCGGTGCTCGCCGCCCGGGTCCTGCGCCGCGGGTTTCTCACCTCCACCCCGGAACTGGCCGCCCTCGCCGGCCTGCCCCTGGACACCGCGGTGCCCGGCCTGGACCGCGCCGGAGCCAAAGCCGTCCCCGCGCCGGTGGCCGTACCCGCAGGCGGCCGCAACGTCAAACCGCTGGGCCGTGACAGCAGCGGCCACGCCGTCGGCCTGCCGGCCGCCGACGCCCGCCAGCACCTGCACGTGCTCGGCGCCACCGGATCGGGAAAGTCGACGCTGCTGGCCAACCTCGTCCTGCACGACATCGCCGAACGCCGCGGCGTCGTGGTCATCGACCCCAAAGGCGACCTCGTCAACGACCTGCTCGACCGGCTACCGGCCACCGCCGCCGACCGTCTGGTCCTCATCGACCCCGAACAGGCCGCGACCCCGGTCCTCAACCCCCTGGCCGGTGACGACCACGACCTGACCGTCGACAACATCGTGTCGATCTTCGCGAAGATCTTCCAACGGCACTGGGGACCCCGCATCGACGACGTCCTGCGCGTGTCCTGCCACACCCTGCTGCGCCACGCCGGCGCCACCCTCACCCTCATCCCACCCCTGCTGCAGGACAAACAGTTCCGGGCCCGGTTCACCCACGACCTCGACGACCCCGAAGGCCTACGCGGCTTCTGGGACTGGTACGAATCCACCCCACCACCGCTGCGCGCCCAGGTCATCGGCCCCGTCCTGGCCCGGCTGCGCTCGTTCCTGCTGCGCGACTTCGTCAAACAGACCCTCGGCACCCCCAGGTCCAGCTTCGATATGGGGACCGTCCTCGACGGCGGGATCCTGCTCGCCCGCCTACCCAAAGGTGTGCTCGGCGAGGAGACCACCCGGCTGCTGGGCTCGTTCGTCCTGGCCGCGGTCTGGCAGGCCGCGACCGCCCGCACCCGCCTGCCCGAAGCGCAGCGCCGCGACGCGACCTTGATCGTCGACGAGTGCCACAACTTCCTCACCCTGCCCGGCTCGGTCGACGACATGCTCGCCGAAGCCCGCGGCTACCGCCTGTCCATGGTCCTGGCCCACCAGCACCTGGCCCAACTGCCACGCGAGACTCTCGCCGCGCTGTCCGCCAACGCCCGCAACAAGATCTTCTTCTCGTGCGCGCCCGAAGACGCCAAGACACTGGCTCGCCACACCCTGCCCTACCTCGACGAACACGACCTCAACAACGCCGGCGCCTACACCGCCGCAGCCCGACTGGTCATCGGCTCCCGCGAAACACCCGCGTTCACCCTGCACACCGCACCACCACGCCCACTCGTCGGCGAAAGCACCGCACTGCGCGCCGCCACCGCCGCAGCCCTCACCACACCGACACCCGCGTCGCCGCGCGGTGTGCACGCCCAAGCCCGCAGCAGGAGCCGCAGCACCTGATCACCGCAGCCGAGGACCGGACCATCCGCCGGATGCAGGGACGCCACCGCCATGCGGGGCGCCCCTGCATCGCGTCCACCGGCCGGTAGACCGGTCGGCGGCCCGCACGGCAGACCGATCAGTCACCCAGACGCCGACCGGAATCCCGATCACCAATCCGAAAAGCCACAGCCAGGAGGCCGCCATGTCCGCAAGCCAACGACCCCGACATCCCCTGTCGGGGGACTTCCCTTTCACCGGGGGAGACCGCATGGACCTGACCGCGGTAACCCCGATGCTCACCGACCGCGACATCGCCATCATCGAACTACTCGGCGACCACGGCGTGCTCACCACCCAGCAGATCACCGCGGCGTTCTTCGGCTCACGCCACACCGCCCAGCACCGGCTGCGGCTGCTGCGGATCTGGGGCCTGCTGGACCGGTTCGTGCGCTACCGGCCCGGATTCGGCTCCTACCCCTACCACTGGGTGACCGGCCCCGTCGGCGCACGCTGGCTGGCCCTGTCACGCGACGAGCCGGCACCGAGCCTGCGCGCGGTACGAGAACGCCGTGACCGGCTGGCATCCAGCCCGAAACTCGAGCACCTACTCGGCGTGAACGAGTTCTTCACCCAACTGTTGGCCAACAGCCGCGCCCACGACGACCGCCACCTGCTGCGATGGTGGCCCGAGGCCGCCACCGCCAACCGGTTCGGCCGCCGGGTCAACCCCGACGCCCACGGGTTGTGGGCCGTCGGCGACCAGACGGTCGGCTTCTTCCTCGAACACGACACCGGCACCGAACAACTCGACCGTCTCGTGCGCAAACTCGACCGCTACCGCAAGCTGCGCGCCGACGGCGGCCCCGGGTTCCCGGTCCTGTTCTGGCTCGGCTCGCCCACCCGCGAGACCAACCTGAAGCGGCGCCTGAACGGCACCGACCACGGCGTCACCGTGGCGACCGCATCCCGGCAAGCCGGCGCCGCGCCGTGGGAGCCGGTATGGAAAGTCCACGGCAACGGCCGCCACCGCCTGGCCCTGCACGAGCTGCCGTGCGACCCGGGCCTGCCCGGCCCGCTCAACCCCACCTGGCCCTGACACTGTTGGGCTGTCACCGCCGCGAATCCGAACCCTGCGAATGCGCCGTGACCAGCACTGTTTGGTCGCCGGTTTAGGCTGGCCGCACACACATCACCCATTGCAGCTCCACCCGTTCACCCCGGGATCGCCCGGGCCTTGGGACGGCCGTCCACCCGCATCACGCCGGTCGACACCGAGCACCCCACCGCCCCGCACCCCGCCAGGCGAACGCAGCACCACCACACCGCGGCGATCGCCGCACCACGCCGCCCTCCGGCGCACCGCCACGGCGAGCCGGTCGCGTTTGGCGACCCCACCATCGCGCGGCAGCCCGCCGCGCACCCTCACCAGGCCGAACGGCCATCCACGCCAAGCCCGCGCCGATCCGGTGCCGGGCCCGTCACCGTGCCCGCCGACCGGCAGGCACGGCGACCCGTTCTGCAAAGGAGCACCCCCGTTGTACGAGGTGAACCGGCCGCGCCGCGGCCACGACTTCCTGCCCACACCCGACCGGCTGCTGACCGTCCCGGCCATCTACACCCAGGAGACCGTCGACACCGTCGACAAGGTCGTCCACCTGCACTACTTCGCCGCCGCCGGCGACTGGTGGATCACCGAACTCGACCCGCAGACCCTGCTCGCCTTCGGGTACGTGCGCCTGGCCGCGATGCCCGAATGCGCCGAGTGGGGATACATCCCGCTCGACGAACTCGAAGCGGCCATCGACGGCCTCGGCTGCCCGGTCGAACGCGACCTGCACTGGCAGCCCACCGCGTTCGGCCAGATCCCGGACGCCCGATGAGGCCGCGCACCGACACCGTCCTGGTCGACGGCGCCGGTACGCGGCTTCGGGTGTCCTACACCGGCCCCGCACACCAGATGCCCGACGTGCTGGCACTGGTCGCCGCCGACCTGGCCGAGCACGGCCCGGCCAGCGTGTTCTGGCCCGAACTCCGCCCCGCCCAACGGCGGCTGCTGACCACCGGCCCCACCACCTGAGCCATCCCACCTGCCCACACCACCACGGTGCGGGCTGTCCACCCGACGAACAGAAAGGAGCCGACCATGGCTCACGAACTCGAGGTCTTCGCCGACGGACGCACCGCGTTCGCCACCGCGAAACTCGACGCATGGCACCGCCTCGGCGTCGTCACCACCGCCTGCATGACCGCACAGGAGGCGATGAGCACGGCACTGCTCGGCGGCTGGAACGTGCGCACCGCCGCCCTGCAGGCAGTGGAGCTGACCGCCGACGGGGTGCAGGTGCTGCAGGTGCCCGACCAGGTCGCCACCGTGCGCACCAACCCCGCCACCGGCACCACCGACCTGCTCGGCGTCGTCGGCAAGGACTACCGGGTCATCCAGAACGAGGAATGCGCCGAGCTGATCAACCTGCTCGTCGACGAGTCCGGGGCGCACTTCGAAACCGCCGGCAGCCTGCGCGGCGGACGCCAGGTGTTCCTGACCATGAAACTGCCCACCTCGCTGCGCCTGGCCGGCGTCGACGACGTCGACCTGTACCTGGCCGTGACGACCAGCCACGACGGGTCGGCGGCACTGCGCATCGACGCGACGCCGGTGCGGGTTGTGTGCGCAAACACCCAGCGGATGGCGCTGCGGGCGTCCTGCGGGCACTACACGTTCCGGCACACCACCAACGTCAAAGGCAAGATCGCACAGGCCCGGTCGGCGATCGGCCTGATGTGGGACTACTGCGCGGCGTTCGAAACCGAAGCCCAACACATGATCGACACCGAGCTCGCGTTGACCGAGTTCCGCAAAGTCTGCGAGCAGCTGTGGCCGCTGCCGGACAACCCGAGCACCCGCACCACCGCCTACCACGCCCGCCGCGCCGCGACCGTCGAGGACCTGTTCGTCAACGCGGGCACGCAGGCCAACGTGCGGGGCACGGCATGGGCCGGGCTGCAGGCGGTGGGGGAGTACCTGGACCACCACGCCCCGGCCGCCGACGCGGCAAAGCGTGCCGAGCGGGTCCTGACCTCAGGCACCGTCGCCCGGCTCAAGCAGAACGCCTACGAGCTGCTGACCGCCTGACCCGCCGGCACCGCACCACAACGCACGACAGCACCTGACCGACAACCCATCCGCCTCGAGGCGCCACCCCCGAGGGGTGGCGCCCCTTCACCACGAAGGGAACACCACCCGACATGGCAACACCAGAACCGGACCCCGCCGCACTCGCCGAACTGATCCACACCGTGCGCCAGGCCGCCACCACCCACGAGCAACAGCTCGCCGCCCTGATCGCCCGCACCCGCCGCGCCATCATCACCGCGGTCGCCGCCGGGACGATATGCTACCGCGGCGCCGACGACGTCCTGGCCGAATGGGACATGCCCGGCCTGCCGAAACTGTGGCCCGTCGAAGTCGAGGCACCCGTGGCCTACCGCCGCCGGCATCCCGACAGCGGCTCCGCGCTCACCGCCCACCACACCATCTGCGACATCCTCGCCGCCGCCCTACCCGACGAGATCGACATCGGCCCCACCCGGCACGAGCACGCGGCACCCGTCGGCGACGACGGGCAGGAGTTCGACGTCAGCGCGACCGTCGTGCTGACCGTGCCCGTCACGGCCGACGGCGCCGACACCGCCATCCGCATCGCCCAGGACCGGCTCGCCGAGGCGCTCACGTGCGCCGACGAACCGATGCAGGTCACCGTCGACCTCGACCGCGCCCAATGGGACACCGACAGGCCCCGCGACGCCGCGCTCGACCCCGACGAAGACGCACCGGCCCACATCGCCTACCCGACCGCTGGCTGGGACCTCGATCTCGGACCAGAGCAGCAACTTGCCCAGGCTCGCGAACGCGAGGATGCAGCCCGGCTGGCGCTGCCGGCGCTGCGGGCCGCGATCAGGACCCGGGCCATCCGGGCCGTCGCCGACGACCTCGGCCACCTCGACGACCCGGCCCAACGCGTCGACCGGTTCCTCGCCGACATCGGCCTGGACCCGTTGCCCCGGGCGTGGCTGGTGTGCATCGAGGCCTCGACGACCGTAACCGTCACCGCCGACCACGCCCGCCACGCCCGCGCCCTGGTCGCCGACGCCGCCCAGGCACGGTGGACGCGCCGGCACGAGCGGGTCGGCAACGACGACGCGTTCACCGACACCCCACGCCAGAGCGATGACGGCCGGTGGCAGGTCACCTGCAACGAGCGGCTACGGGTATGGGCCCGCACCGCCGACGAGCACACCGCCGCCGACATCGCGACCCGGCTGGCACGGGCACACCTGGACAACCTCGACCTGCCGCAGCTGCACGGCCACCGCCTGGTCGTCACCGGCACAGCGCAGGTCGTCGACCCCGTCCTCGACCCCGACCGTGACTGACCCGGCCGATCACAGCCGGCGACCCTGCGCAGCGGCCCGCCACACCGCCGGCCGCTGCCCGTCCATGAAAACGCCCCGGGACGCCTCGCCTGCAAGCACGCGTCCCGGGGCCTCCTGTTGGAGGTGTCCATTGTCCATCCTGATCCTGCTGATCGCCACCGCCGTCACAGCCGTGGCCATGTTCGCCGCCGGGCGAGCCACCGCCGCGCCGGCGCTGCGGCGCCTGCGTGACGCCTACACCCACGCCTGGCACCTGGCCCACACCGATGAACTCACCGGGCTGCCCAACCGGCGCCACGCCCACCGGCTGCTCGAGCAGCGGCTCGCCGCGCACCAGCCCACGACCGTGGCGCTGCTGGACCTGGACCGGTTCAAATCCGTCAATGACGAGCACGGCCACCACGTCGGCGATCAGCTGCTACGCCACACCGCCGCGCGGCTGCGCACGGCCGTGGCCGCGCACGGCGGTCACGCCGCCCGGCTCGGCGGAGACGAGTTCCTGCTCGTCCTGCCCGCGGGCACCGGCGACAACGCCGCAGTCGTGGCTGATGTGCTCACCCGCCTCGAGCAGCCACTCACCCTGCACCCCGACCGGTACACGGTGCTCGAGCATGTGCCGCGGGCCAGCGCCGGCATCGCCACCACCGGCCACACCGCCCGCACGTGGGCCGACCTGGTGCGCCAGGCCGACATCGCCCTGTACCGGACCAAACGCGCCGGCCGCTGGTACCACCTGTACCAGCCCGGCCACGACACCGAAAGCGCTCGCGTCGATCCCCGCAGCCAGGCACGGCTACGCGACCTGCACCGCACCCCCGTCAGCCGCCCGCAGCCGCACACCAGGACGGGGGAGCAGCCGTGAGGCTGTACTGCCCGGCCTGCGGCGAACCGGCCCGCAACACCCCGCCCGTCGGCCCCTACCCGAAAGGGGTCAGGGTGCCGTGGCACAGCCACCACGACGGCACACCGCTGTGCCCCACGGTCGGCGACGGCGGCTACACCCCGCACTGGCCGTACCAGGTCGACCTCGAGTTGAGGCGGCTGCGCCGCGGCCGGTTCGCCATCCCCACCCACCACGCCTGCCGTGGACCGGCGGCCGACTGCGCATTGGCCCTCGATGAGCCGCACGACATCTGCGTCGCACTACGCGACGACGACCGGCACCTGCCGTTCGAGACGCCCGGGTTCGCCCGGTCGCTCGACGCCCGCCACAGCCAGGTCCTCGGCAACTGGCTACGCGCCCACACCGACGACTACCTGCAACTCATCGACGAGACCGGACACGAACACGCCCACCGGGTCATCGCACTGACCGTCGCCTGGCTGCACTGGTGCGCCCGCCACACCGGCTTCCGCGTCCACACCTACTGGCCCACCTGCTGACACCGACCACAGTCATCACGACACAACCTCCATGCGTGGGTGGCGGATTCTTCCGCCACCCACGCCCTATTTCCATGCCCAGGAGTTGATCATGAAAGTCGGTTCCGTCGCCATCGTCGTCGCCACCACCATCACCGCGGTCCTACTGTGCCTGGCCGGACCCGTCCTGCTCCTCGGCGCAGAAGCCACCGCCACCACAGACGGATGCAGCCCGGGGCCGCTCGGCTGGACCCAGCCCGTCCACGCACCCGTCGGCAGCGGCTACCGCACCCCCAGCCGGCCACGCCACAACGGCGTCGACCTCATCGCCGCCCGCGGCACCACCATCTGCGCCGCCGCAGCCGGCACCGTCGTGCGCGTGCGCTGCAACGTCAACCCCACCAGCTGGGGCTGCGACCGCGACGGCTCGCCCACCCAGGTCACCGGGTGCGGCTACTACGTCGACATCGCCCACACCGGCGACATCTACACCCGCTACTGCCACATGCTGCAGCCGCCAGCAGTCACCGTCGGGCAGTCCGTTACGGCAGGCCAACCCATCGGTATCGTCGGCTCTTCCGGACACAGCTCCGGACCCCACCTGCACTACGAAGTTCACCGCGGCAGCACCGCCTGGGACACCGGCATCGACCCCGTCGCTTTCATGCACACCGTCGCAGCGCCGCTCGGTGGCGCCGACATCCGCCCGCTCACTTTCAGTGGTGGACCGGCCGCTGCCGCGCTCGCCGCAAGCCAGCAGGCGGCACCACAGCGAGTAGATCGGCCTGCCGGCTCGGCACACATCCGGGATGAGGCCACCTCACCTGCCAGCAATCTCGAGGGGCGCCCATGAGCATCGAAGCGATCAGCTGGGTCCTCAACGACGCACCCGACCTACCACCGAATCTGGTGGCCACACTCGTCGCACTGGCCAACCACGCCGACGCCGCAGGCAGAGGCACCGCACCCTCACAAAAGCGACTGTCCCACTACACGCGCAAAAAGCCACGCACCATCCGCGACGACCTCGCCGCACTAGAAGCACGCGGACTCATCCGACGCGGCAACCAACGCCACGTCGCGTCCCTGCCCGCCGACCGGCGCCCCGTCGTCTACGACCTAGCCATGGAACGCCGAACACAACCACCGGCGGCCGACGAGCCTTCCGGGCCGCAGACCGGCCCACCCGCTGTGGATAACCCTGTGGATAGCCGGGTGGCGGTCCGCCGCCGCCCGGCGGCCGGCCGCCGGGCGCAGGTCGCACCGACAGGCGGTACACCGCCGCCCGCAACCAACGCGATGAGCAGCGCAAACGTGACGCGGGAGGCGGTGCACCGCCACCGAACCATATTGGAGGAGGCGGTAAAACCTCCAACACCCGACGTACTCGCCTGGGCGACAGAACTGCTGCTCGAACTCGACCACCCCTGGCGCGTCGGCCGACGCACCGCCACGGCGCTCGCCCCGCTGGTAGCCGCCGCGTTCACCGCCGGATGGAGGCGGAAGGACCTTGCCGCGCACCTGGCTGCCAACCCCGGCGGCGTCAGGTCCTACACCGCTGTCCTACGTGCCCGGCTCGGCGACCTCCCGGCGCCACCCAGACCGCGCCACGTGCCGCACCCGCCACCGCGGCGCAGACCGCCGGCATGGTGCGGCGAATGCTCCCCGAAGTCACGCATGATCCCGTCACCCCAGCACGCCGGCAAATTCGTCACGTGCCCCAAGTGCCATGCCGGACACGAGGGGCCCACCAGGAAGGAGGCCGCCCACCACCAGGCTCCGCACACGACGCGAACAACGGGGTGGAATCCCGCGGCGAGTAGGTCGTCGCGATGAACATCGCGACGAGGCCCGCAGCGCGCACGGATATCGTCGGAGTCATGCCGTTGGCGTTGGTGGTGAAGACGTGAAGACTGTGCTGGTCACGGGAGTATCCGCTACGGGGAAGAGCGCATTGGCGCGCTGGCTTGCCGAACACGGCCACCACGCGGTCAGCCTGGACGGCCATCCAGGCCTCTGCGATTGGGTCGACGACCAGGGACACAGCGTGCCCTGGCCGACCCAACCCGACCTACGCTGGCTTTCACAACACCGATGGGTGTGGCGGCCAGAAGTACTCGACGCGGTGATCACCGCCGCTGCTGGTTCGGACGCGCGGGTGCTGTTCCTGTGCGGCCGCGCCGACAACGCCCCTGAACTGGCGGAACGGTTCCACGCAATCATCGGCCTGTTCATCGACTCGTCGACCATGACAGCCCGCTTGGACGAGCCCTCGCGTGGGAACCCATTCGGGCGCATGGGTGACAGTCGACGATTCGTCATCGACAACCTGGACGGCGATCAACGCCTACTGGCAGACTGGGTCGACGCGATCGTCGACGCAGGCAGACCACTGGCTCAGGTCGCTGAGGACGTCTTGTCCGCGGCAGCGCTGGAACTTCTCCGGGCGAAGATGTAGGCACGGGGCCGGCCGTCTGTCGGCACAATGTCCCGCACGACAGATGGCCGCGTAGCCGCACGCCGCGGCTTTGGCGGCGTTGGATGACCAGTACTCGGCCTTGTCCGTCAGCGATGACGCTGGCGACGCTGACGGAGTGACGCGGCAGGTCGGTCATCAGATCGTCGAACCCGGCTGAGTGTGGGCGACGGCATTGCTGTACTTCACTGCTGTGTGCGCCACGAGGCGCTGGATTGTCGAGAGGGGTGGGATTCCTCTCCGTGAGGACGTCGTAGCGGCCTGATCGAAGCTGGGGGCAGCCTGATCCGGGGGACGCCGGGGAGGGTGGGAAGCAGCCCCGACAATGCCGGGACGTGCTGGTACTGCCAGACGGTGCAGGTCCGGCTAGCGAGGCCAGGGTGCGTAACGCGAGTGAATCAGTGGTTGAAGCCTCGTAAAGAGTGCCGGCTCAAATCTGGTGGATAGGGGCCGGGGTGCAGTGCGTGACCGCCATGTTGGGGTCAACTCCGAAGCCGTGTGCAGCAGACGGTGGGGAGGCCACGCTGAAGGTCTACGGCGTAGGCGTGGCGAGGCTGCCGGGGTATAGCTGAGCGCCGATCTGGCCGATCGATGATCCGGTGAACGTGGGAACCATCCGCGGTCGCCCTGGCCTCCGGGCAGCCGGTCTGGTGGTGGGCAGGTGCGTCGCCGACTGTGGGCCGTGGGTGGGGCGGAGGCTCCGTAGTAGTCCGAGCCCGGGAAAGCCGAGGCACATGGCGAAGGGAGCCAGCAAGTCTGTAGTGGAGATGCTGGAATGCCGGGAGGCGTTGGTGAACACCGATGAACTGGAATCGGCCCTGATGCGGGCCGAGATCCGGGTACTGGAGATCCAGGCGAAGCTGCACCGTTGGGCCCGTGATGATCACCATCGCCGGTTTGACGATGTGTTCAACCTTGTCGCCGATCCCGCGTTCCTGCTTGTGGCGTGGGATCGGGTACGGCACAACAAGGGCGCAAAGACGGCTGGCGTGGATGGGCAGACCGCCTACTACGTGCAAGCCGTGGTCGGGGTCGCGCAGTTCTGCGACCGGCTGCGGACCGCGTTGAAGGACCGCAGTTTCCGCCCGGTGCCGGTGCGGGAGCGATTGATCCCGAAGGCCGGCGGCAAGCAACGCCGGCTGGGCATCGCAACCATCACTGACCGGGTGGTCCAGGCGTCCCTGACGCTCGTGCTGGAGCCGATCCTGGAGGCGGACTTCCAGCCGTGCAGCTACGGCTTCCGTCCCGGACGGCGGGCTCATGACGCGATAGCCGAAGCCCGGTATCTGGCGACCCGCTCGTATGAGTGGATCGTCGAGGGTGACATCACGGCGTGCTTCGACGAGATCGCGCATCCGGCCCTGATGGACCGGCTACGCAAACGGATCGGAGACAAACACGTCCTGAGCCTGGTCAAGGCGTTCCTGAAGGCCGGGATCCTCGGCCAGGACGGAGCGCTGCGTGACAGCAACACCGGGGTGCCGCAGGGTGGGATTCTTTCTCCCGTGCTGGCCAACCTGGCCCTATCGGTACTGGACGAGCACATCGCCCAGATCCCGGGCGGGCCGGGCAGCACGCAGAGCCAGCGGGCCACACGTCGCCGCAAGGGCCTGGGCAACTACCGTCTCGTCCGCTACGCAGACGACTGGTTGCTCATGGTCAGCGGAACCCGCGAACACGCCGAGCAGATGCGTGAGCAGGCGGCGGCGGTGCTGGCTCCGATGGGCCTGCGCCTATCGGCGGAGAAGACGAAGATCACCCACATCGACCAGGGCCTCGACTTCCTCGGCTGGCGCATCCAACGCCATCGCAAGCGAGGCACGAACCGGCATTACGTCTACACCTACCCGTCCCGCAAAGCGATCAAGGCGGTAACGGCCAAGGTGAAGATGATCTGCCGACGCAACGTCAACCAGCCGCTACCGGCCCTCATCCGCCAGCTCAACCCGGCGCTGCGAGGCTGGTGCGCCTACTTCCGCCCCGGAGTGTCCGCCTCTGCCTTCGCTGACCTGGCCAACTACACCCTGGACCGGTTCATGCGATGGGCCCGGCGCAAACACCGCCGGATCACCGTGAAAACCATCCGCCGCCGCTACTGCGGCGGCGGATGGTGGCCGACCACGGCAGAGATCGGCTTGTTCAACCCGGACAAAATGCGCACCACGCGCTACCGATACCGGGGAACCGCCATTCCTAGCCCGTGGCCGACCAGGGGATGAACCACCACGACAACCGTGACGGGACTTGTGGAGAGCCCGGTGCCGGGACGACCGGCACGCCGGGTTCGGGAGGCGACTCGGGGAGACCCACCGTTCGAGACAGCGGCAGGGCGCCCCGAGTCGACCTCACACTGGAGCGACCGGGGCTCGCTGCATGTTCTTTGAGATCACCGGTCGCCAGGCGCTGCGCTGCCCGCGGCCGGCTAGCCCGGAACAGAACATCTGACCTGCTTAGAAGAGTGGTTCCTGCCCGTCAATCTGCCGTTCGCGTGGCGTCTCAACTTGAACCTCGGTGAACCGGTCCGCTGGCCGGTCGTAATAGCCCGGCGCGGCCACCAAGGCGGACTGGAAAAACATCCCCTCGAAGTCCTCAGGATCATCTGGAATCCCCGGCCGCCACAGAGCGAGGAGGAGGTCGGGTGCGACGACTGCGGAACCGTTATCCTCTATCTCCACCCGGGCAACTGTCGCCAACCTCCTGGCCACCTCATCAGCAGGTAGTTCGAAGAGCGAGATGTCCTGGAACATGACCACCACACCTTCCGACGGCCGCCAGACCTCCATCACATCTACAAGCCCTGCGCGATCTTGGCCAATGGAAAGCGTCAACCCGGATTCATAGTGGAAATAGCCCGTGTTCACCCATTTGCCTGGCTGCGGTTGCCGGTAACCGTCCACCTGTCGAAGCAGGTTCGCCGCTTCATCGAACGGCATACCCAACGTGATCGGCCCGGCGGAGCCCGGCGGATTTAGAAGGAGTTGCATGTCCTCCACCAGGGTGTCATCTGCGCATGAGCTCTACAACTCAGCAGTCTGGACCAAGCCGCAACTGATGGCTAGCCGGCTGGCGAAGGACTGTAAATCCGTCGCGAAAGCTACAGAGGTTCGAATCCTCTACCCGCCACCAACAGCAAAAACGCGGTTCTGACCAGCAAGAACGGTCAGGGCCGCGTTTCGTTTGGGGTCCGGGCGTGTCCGGCTGAGTCCGGCCATCTACGGCTGTCCTGGGGAACATTGGGGGAACACGCGCAGCTCAAGATCGCGGTTGGCTGTACCCTGCCGTCTGCCGGAGAAGATTCGCAGATTTGGTGGTGCCCGATGCCTTCAGACGTATGGCCGAGCCAGAGGGCGCTTCTCGTCGGTGCACTATCGGTCTGGGCAGCGGTGGGCCTCTTGGCGGTCATGTCGATCTTGCCCTGGAAGGTAGCCGCATTCCTCGGAACTCTGGCCTGGCTCCCTTACTGGATTGCAGGATCGAAGCGATTCGATAGCCCAACCTCATGATCTTGTCCCACCTGGCTCCCCGTCTGCCGTCGGCCCGCACTCCGTGGCATGATCTCCCGACCTGGTCAAGTGGAGCGCCCTACCGGACGACCTTGACCAGGGCGGCAGATCATGAAGGCTTTGCCCGGGTCGAAGGTAGGCGGGGTGCGACTCCCCGGAGCCCGAGGTTGAGGGGTTGACTTTGACCTTGAAGACATCAGGTGGCACGGATGTGACGGCGGCGGGAGCAGCGGTCAGGTAGTCCAGCGGCCCTGCGAAGTCAAGGTTGTTGCTGGCTTGAGCTTCGTCGGCGCTTCCGAGACTTCACCGCTATGAACACATGGCCGGCAAGTATTAGCAGCACCCATAACGCGTTCACTGCCGCCCCGAACCAGTTCCCATATTCGATCTTCGTCAC
This sequence comes from Catellatospora chokoriensis, assembly GCF_011297315.1. Taxonomy (NCBI): domain Bacteria; kingdom Bacillati; phylum Actinomycetota; class Actinomycetes; order Micromonosporales; family Micromonosporaceae; genus Catellatospora; species Catellatospora chokoriensis. Next base: position 44,744 of record NZ_JAAOTI010000024.1, on the reverse strand, counting down.
CGCGCTGAACGTGAGCAAGGTGATCGTTACAACCGCGCCGACGACCCCACTAACCGACTCCGCAAGGTCGCAGACATCAAGGTCACCAGTCAAGCGGCTGCTGGGACGGATCGGTCAAGCAGGTACTGGGACTAGACACCGATGGCATGAGTTGTGTGCTGTCCCGGTAGATGCTTGACATCGGCGTCCCAGTAGCTGCTTGACATGATCGTGCGGGCGGCTCAGGTGTCGATGCTCTCGGAGGTGACGCTCGGCGACACCCGTGCTGGCCACTCTCGTTACGATCCAGCCGTGCTCAACATCCAACGGACCTATCGGCGACTTGAACCGCTGCACCTGGTGTTCGCGCTCGTTTGGGGCTTGGGGATGTTGATTCCGGTACTCGCCCACAGGTCTAAGGGACCTGGCGTGGTGGCCTCCCTGCTCGCCTTGGACGCTGCTGGCCTCATTTGGGTCTACCTGGCTGCGCCGGCGGCTTCGATCGTCGTCACATCGGGGCAGGTGATCGTCAGAAACCCGTTCCGTCGGCACGTCGTCCCTCGTCGCCTGATCGAAGGGGTGGACACCGAGACCGCCTTGACTCCCCGCCTCCTGGTGCGCAACGCACCGCCGATTCGACTCGCAGCCCTCAACCTCAACTTGGCTCGCGGCTACCAGGTGAACGCGGGCCGCCACCAACGGCTGGGCGTGGGGGCGATGCTCGAGCAGGTCCCAGTGGAGCTGAATGACGGCCAGGTGGACCGCCGCGTCCGCTACGGTCACGTGCTGCTGGCCGCAGTGGCGGTGGGTGTGACGCTGGCAGCGGTTCGGTATCTGCTGTCCATCGAGCAGCTGTAGTTCGAGCAGGTGCTGCTGGCCGCGCTCTTGATCGAGAAATATCCGAGCTGGCCGCTTGCACGGTGACTAACGGTGATGACTCCAGCAAGAACGTCTAGGCCCTGCGTCAAGCATGTGCTGGGACGGATTCGTCAAGCATGTGGTGGGACTAGACACCTCCCGGGCCAACCTGATCGAGGCCCATTTCGGACCTCTGCGGCAGTTCCCCATCGCCAGCTTCAGCCACTGCAGCCCACATCGTCTAGCCCTGCGCGCCTACCTGCGCTGGCGCAACGCCAACGCCCGCCACCCCGATATCCCGACCGCTCAACGCCGCAACGAGCCGGCATCTGTAGTGAGAAGCGCATCCGAAGGGGCGGCCTGACCAATCCGGCGAAGTTCGCGGTCGGAGCGCTAGCTAGCCGAGAGTCCGAAGCACACGCTTGCCGTCCCAGCGGTCTACCTCGCCACGGGCACGGCGTACCGAGGTGACCCGGAGCAGGGCTGCGTCCCTCAGCGAGTCGATGGCAGCGGAGAGACCTGCTGCTGATGAGGGTCGAGATGGCCAGGCCTCGCCGAGAAGGGGCACGCTGGCGGCGACAAACTCGTCAACGGTCGCGGCGGCTCCGCGGGCAGTGATCGTGTCCCGGGTGTCCTGGATCATCTGGGCGAGCTTGCGGGAGTACTTGTTGGCGGTGTCCCGCTCGTCGGGCCACCATGCGTCGAACCACCACCACACTGCGATCAAGGCGTCACGGATGCCCTCTGCGAGCTGCTCGTCGGTGATCTGGGCTCGCGCCCGGGTGTACTGGTTCGGTCCGTCATACCCACGCAGCTGTTCCGACACGAATCAAACATACGTTCGAGCCAAGGGTGCGAGTCAACCCCGGCTCGCGGGTCACGGCGTGAGGTCCCGCCCCCGATACCGAGGGGTTGCGTACCCTCGATGCTGGTGACCTACCCGCTCATGGGCACCTCGACCGGATTAGCCACCCTGGGCTCGGTGTGGCGGTCCAGCTCGAAACTGACGAGCATCTGGCTCGCCTTCTCGAGAACGTGGCCAACCGTGGCAGCGCCTGGGTGGGAATGGCAATCCGCCGTCAGCTGCCGAGCAGTCGTTTGAGCAGGTTGTCCGGGACGGCGAGCAGGGCGACGGTGACGGCTTGGCGGATCCACCAGGCGGCTGTGGCGATGAGGTAGAGGGTGATGAGGATGCTGTCGTTGGAGGGGACGTGAACGATGGCGAAGCCGAGGCCCAGGACGGCGGCCAGCGCGGTCGCAGCCGCGCGCCGTCGGGTGAGGGTGAGCGCGACGGCGACACCGAGTAGTGCGGCTCCGCCGCGGCCGCCGATGATGACGACCAGGTCGTAGGGGATCGGTGCGTCGAAGGGCAGGCCGTTCCATGCGGCCTGCATACCGGCGATGCCTGCCGCTGCGAGGAGCATGGCGGTGACCGGGTGGTGCAGGGGGTCGGTCCACGGTTTGTCGCGCAGCGCCGGGATCAGGGGTGCGACCAGTCCGACGGTGACCGCGACTGCGGCGGCGGGTGCGGCCGCGGCCAGGGTCGGGGTGAGGAAGTCGGGGGCCAGTTCCGGTGAGCCGCCGAAGATCGCGTCGGCGAGTAGGCCGAACAGGCCGGCGACGGCCAGCCCGATGGCTGCGGTGAACGCGAGGAGCCGTCCGGCGCGTGTGGCGTGGTATCCGGGCCGGTTGTCGGTGTGGTCGTCGCGCAGCAGGGCTGCGGCGGCGAAGCGTCCGCCGGCGATGGCGGCGAAGGTGGTGAGCATCGCGGCGACGGCGTATTGGGGCATGTTGAAGTAGGCGGTGATCTTGGCGTAGTCGTCGGTGGTGTAGGTCAGGTTGTGCGGCAGTAGGTACTGGGTGTCGGTGATGTCCTGGATCGCCAGCACGCCGGCCGCCACCGACGGTAGGACGACCGCGGCCAGATGCCGCACCCGCAGCCGAGCTCCTGTGGCGGTTCCGGCTGCCGTGGCCGGTCCGGGCTGGTAGCTGGTGAGTGCACCGTCGGCCCGCGCCAGCGCGGGTGCGGACAGGGGCACAGGAGCGAGCGCGAACCGGCCTTGTAGGGCGTCGCCGGCGCCGATCAGCGCGGCGGTGTCGCCGAGGGCGACGATGGCCGCTAGGTGCTCGGGGTCGATGTCGGCGGCGGCCATAGCTTCGTCCGCGGCGGCGAGGATCTGCTGACGCATCCGTGCGGCGGGCTGCTCGAGGTCGGCGTGGGTGAGCAGAATCGGCGGGTGGGGATCGGGCAGTACGACAGCCGCCCGGCCGTTGTCGGCCAGCTGTGCCAGTGCCGCTTGCACCGCGGCGGGCGCACCGCTGTCGACGTCGCTGCCGTCGGGTACTGGCACGGGTAGGTGCTCGACGAGTGCCCGCGCTAGGGCTTGTGCGCCGGTCGCTGGCATGGGGATCGTCGACAGCAGCTGCCAGCCACCGCCTGTGTGCTGCACCAGGGACATGTTGGCTTCGGTTACGCCGATGTCGCACACCAGGACGCATCCGCTGTCCGGGACCGGCTCCACGGTGTGGGCATAGGCGGCCGCCGCGACCGGTGCAGCGACGATGGTCGGCGCAGGAAGCCCTGCCGACGCGGCAGCCTGGCGAAGCAGGGCGTGCCGCCGAGGGCCCCAGGCCGGGGGAGCGGTCAACACGAGCCCGGTGACCGTGCCAGCGAACGTCTCGGCGGCGTCAGCGACGCGGCGCAGCAACACCGCAGCAGCCCGCACATCGCCAACGGCACCGCCCAGCGCCGAGCGCACATCGTCGACCACCACTCGCTCGCCGCCGTCTGCGTCCGGGGGCAGGGTGACGGCCGACGGCGTCGAGGTGGTGGCGCCGAAAAGAACAGGGCTGCGGCGGTGCCCGACCGCGGCGACGGCCACGGTGGTCTGTTCTCCGATGTCGACGGAGAGCGTGACCGTGGTCGATTCCATAGGGGGCAGTGTGTCAAACCGTTCGCGGTGGCGCTGCCCCGCGGTGACGGTCTGGCTACCGGATGTGGCGAGCGAGTGCGGGATCGATGATGATGAACGGCGACCGGTGGTCGAGGCCGCCTGGGGGAGGAGTGCCATGGAAACACGTACTTCTACGACCGTCGCGCCACGCGGCAGCATCGTAGGCCGAGCGTTACGCGTGTTGATCTCCGCCGGTGGGCTGCTGGCCATGCTGGCCGGGCTGCCCGCAGCCCTGGTCGTGCTGGTGGGCTGGCCGCTACCGGACGCGTGGCCAACAGGCGAGCAGTGGATGGCATGGCTAGCGCAGCCGGTCACGGTGCCGTTCCTGATCGGGCTCTTCACGTGCGCCGGATGGCTGCTGTGGGCAGGACTGCTCGCCGCGGTGGCCGCGGAGGTCCTGTCGGTAGTCGCGCGGGTAGACACGTCCCGGTGGCGGCTGCCCACGCCGCTGCGTGCGGTCGCTGCCGGCCTGGTCGGCGCGGTCGTCATCGCGGTTGCGGGCAGCGCTGCCCGCGCAGCAACCACCAGCCCCGCACCAGCGGCCACCACGCCCCGCGCGGCCGCCTCTACCGCGCTCGTGACACGGGATGTCGTGGAGACGGCGCCGTCTGCGTCGGCAGCGACCACGACCAAGGTGCACCACGGGACGATCACGTTCGAGGTCCGCGGCGAGCGATTCCACGCGGTGGTGCGTCGTGGCGACACGATGTCGAAGATCGCCCGACAATGGTTGGGTGACGCCGATCGGTGGCCGGAGATCTGTCGCCTCAACTGGCACCGGCACTGGGCCAAGATCGGCGGGAAGCTACGTGACTGCGATGTGATCTACCCCCGTTGGGACCTGCGACTGCCCGCCGACGCCACACCACCGCCAGGTGCTGTGCGCGTCGGTACACCACCACGCGTAACGCCGCCACAACAGCCGCTGCCAGCGCCGGTGCCACCGCAGCCGACCGCCACGCCACCAGCAGACGCCGACCCCGACGGTGTCGTCGAGCCCGACATCACCACGACCGCCCCGACTACCATCGACCAGCACAAGGACAACAACCAGGTTGGTAGTTCACAGCAACAGCAGCCAGCCGGAATCGCACTGCCCGGCGGCTGGGTCAGCACCGCACTGGCCGCCGGCATCCTGGCCGCGATAGCCGCGGCATGGGCCATGCGCCACCACCGCTACCGCCCCCGCAGGCCCACCGGCCTGCAGCAGACTGACCCGTGGTGGCCTGCGCTACCCGACGCCGTCCGCCGCCTACGCGAAGCACTACGCGCCACGGCAGACGACAACCCTGCACAGCACCCAACCCAGCCCCAAGTAGGCCCGAGCACGAGCAATGACCAGCACACCGACGCGAACACCTATGCCGCCGCCGACGTGCACTACACCAACACACCCGCGGAGCCGCAACCGGCAACCACCGGGCCAGCACTGGCCGGCATCGGCACACTGCCGCCCGGCGGACTCGTCCTGGCCGGCCCGGGCGCACACGCGGCAGCCCGCGGACTCATCGCCGCCACCCTCGCCACAGCGGACCGCAGCCCCGACCAGCTCATCACCACCCGAGCGACCGCGGACGTCCTACTCGGCGATGACAACCTGCACCACCCCCAACTGACCGTCGCCACCACCACCGCCGATGCCATCGAACACATCACCCGGCAGATCCTGTCCCGCACCCGCCAAGCCCAACAACACGACCAACCCTCAACACCACCGCCGACGGTCCTGCTACTGGACACCGCCGACGGGCACGGCAAGGTCCTCGACGCACTGCTACCCGTCGCAGCGGCCAGCAACATCGGTGCCGTACTGCTCAACATCCACCGAGCCGCGCAAACCATGACCGTCGACCCTGACGGCCACACCGACCACGGCACCAGGCTCGCCATACTCGACGCCCCCAGCACCCTCGACCTGCTACACATCACCAACCCGGCACCAGCTGCCGCAGACCGGCCGCCGAGCGACACGATCACCGCAACCGCACACGAACCAGCCGCAGCACCAACTACGCAGGCCGTCACGAAAACTCAAGTGAAGATCATCGGTCGGCCGCAGATCCTCGACCAACACGGCCAACCCATCACCGGCCTGCGTACCAAAGCCATTCAGACACTGGTCCTACTCGCGGTGCAACGCACCACCATCGCCAAAGTCGACCTATGGGAGGTGCTCTTTCCCGACGCGACCATGCAACGAGCCGAGGAACGTTTCGCCGTCACCATCGCCGACCTGCGCAACGGCTTCCGCCGAGCCGCCGGCGACAAAACCCGCAACGCCGTACCCAACCCCGGCGGCCGCTACCACCTCGACCCCGACCTCGTCGACGTCGACCTATGGCAATTCAGTGACCACCTCACCGCCGCAGACCACACCACCGACCCCGACACCCGACACCACCACCTACAACAAGCGCTCGCCCTACACGCCGGACCGCTGGCCGAAGGAACGGACTACGACTGGACCGAACCTCACCAACACACCTACATCAGCAAGGTCATCGACATTCTCGTCACCCTCGCCCAGGACACCGGCGACCCCCGCCAAGCAGCAGAACTCCTCGACCAGGCATCCGCACTGTCACCGGCCAACACGGCTGTCTTCCGGCGAGCGTTGACAGCATGGACCCGGCTCGGCATGCCGGACCGGGCCAGCAACGCGGTCAGCAGATACCACGCGGCCCTGCGTTACCTCGACGTCGACATCGACCACGAAACCGCAGAACTGATCCGCACAACCAGCTAAACACTGCCTCCGACTCCGACGGATCGTTGCAGCCGCCCAGTGCGGCCACGCCCAGATCGCTGCCGAATGCCTTGGCGGACATCATCGGCGGCCAGTCGCCTTCGACCACTGAATTGACCTCGTTGATGACAAGCGGGGCGTCGTCGGGCTCCTCGTTCGGTCCTCGTCGGGGTCATCGAAAGCGGGCCGGCGCGCGCTCTTCGGGTCTGAGCAGGCGATCTGGATGGTATCCGTGTCTCGCGCCGCGGCCGGGCGCAACGTAATCTGCTCGCCGTGGCTCGTCATGGCATGAAGAACTGGCTGGAGGCCGTCGTACGGAGTGGCCTTGTCGCCACCCAGACGCGTCGGGGGATGACGCGCGCACGCTGGTGCGCCCTCGGCGTTGGTGCGGCCGTACTCGTCGCTGGGGTGACCTGGGCCCTGTGGCCTGAGGCCGAGGGACCGAACTCCCGGCAGTATCGCGACGTGGTGGCTTGCATGTTGACCGACGACAAGGGCCTGAACAGCCCCGATGCGGCTCTGGTCTGGTCGGGTATGCAGGAGGCGTCCGTGCAGACGCTGGTCCGGGTCCAGTACCTCACCGTCGACGGCGAGCAGACCGTGGAGAACGCGCGCGGCTATCTCAACAGCCAGGTGCAGAGCCGGTGCACGATGGTGTTCGCGGTGGGCGAGGCGCCGCGCGCGGCGGTGCGGGACAACGCCTCCGCACATGCCGATGTGCGATTCGTGGTGTTCGCGGCAGCGCTATCGGACGAGAAGGCGAACGTGTCCGTTCTGGAGCTTTCGCGGGCTGCAGTCCGTACTGCCGTAATTGACGAAACGGGCGCTGGCCAGCAATAACAAAGATCGCTATTGACCCGACGAAGCCGAACATAAATGATCTCCCCGGTTTACCACGGGGAGGAGCCCAGTCATGGGTCGGTCAGCTGTGCGCGTCTTGCATCGGGTCGCGTTCGTCACTGCTGTGCTGTTCGGTCTGACGTTCGCGGTTCCTGCGGGCGTGGTCCCCGCTAACGGCGAGTTCCCGATCTCGTGGCTGTGGTCGTGGCTGCCGCACCAGCCCGCGTGGGCGGGTGATGCGCTGTTTAGCCTGTCCGGGCACGAACTCAACGGCGCGTCCGGTCGCAGCCATGACGCGCCGAGCTCGGCGACGAGGGCGAACGGCGGTGCAGGCCGTGCGCCCGGGCATGCGCCGGGCGCGCTGCCCGATGACGTGCTGCCCGAGCAGACCCGCAAGCCGACAACGACCCCGCCGATCGACGGCAAGTTCGACCCGGCGACGAGCAAGCGGCTGCCTCAGCGGTCCGGCCGCAGCTCGGACGTCTACCAGAACGCCGACGGGACCATGACCCGGCGGGTGGCTGCCGGACCCGTCAACTTCCGCGCCTCGGACGGGACGTGGCAGCCCATCAAGACCGGCCTGCAGCGGCGGTCTGACGGCCGGCTGCACATGACGGCCAACTCGCTGGCGGTCTCACTGGCCGGCCGGGTGCGCGGCGGCCGTGACGCCGGCACGGCACTGGTGTCGATGACGCTGCCGGGCGGACAGAAGCTCGGCTACGACCTTGCCGACGCCGCGGACGTGACACCGGTGGTGGACGGCTCGTTGGCGACCTACCGCGGGGTGCTGCCGCAGACGGATCTCGAGCTGCGCATGTTCGAGTCCGGTGTCGAGGAGACGATGGTCCTGGCATCACCGGACGCGCCGAACTCGTGGCTGTACCCGCTGCACCTGGACGGGCTGACGCCGCGCCTCGACGACGACGGCTACGTCGCGCTGCTGGACACCAGCGGCAAGACGGTCGCATGGTTCCCCCGCGGGCGCATGGAGGACTCCCACGTCGAACTGCCCACAGGCGAGCGGACCTCTTCCGACAAGATCACGTATGAGTTGGTGGACACGCCCGAAGGCCAGGCGCTGCGGGTGACCGCGGACGCGGCATGGTTGCGCGACCCGGCTCGCGTGTACCCGGTGCGGGTCGACCCGACCGCGACGACGGGCACCACGGCCGACGTGTTCGTCGACAACGACCCCAGCACCGACTCCTCGACGCAGAACGGCCACTCGCTCGCTGTCGGCTACGACAACGAGTCGCCCGCGCGCTCGTTCATCGCGTTCGATGAGTTCGACGACGACTCGTTCCTCGGCAAGCGGATCACCTCGGCCCGGCTCAAGCTGTTCCACACCTGGTCCTGGAACTGCACCGCGCACCTGCCCGTATACGTGCACAAGGTGTTGGACACGTGGAAGGTCGTGAACCTGAGCACCAGCACGCTTCCCGGGCCGTCGCGCAGCAACGCCATCGGCACCCTGAACATCACCGACAACTATCCGGCCTGCACCAACACCAGCGCCAACCGAGATGTGGGCAAAGACTGGTGGGTAAGTCTCAACCCGGGCACCTTCAACGACTGGTCGATCGGCGGGCGCAACTACGGCCTGGCGCTGACCGCGTCGGAGACCGACCCGGCGGGCTGGAAGCGGTTCACGGCCGCGAACTACAACGCCGGTGAGCACAAGGCCATCCTCGAGCTGACCTATGCACTGAACGTGGCGCCGCAGGTGGACGCGCAGTACCCGCCGCACGGGTACCAGTCGCCCACCCTCACCCCGGAACTGCTGGTCTCCGGGCAGGACCCGGACGCGTTCCCGAAGACGATCACGTTCAACTTCCAGGTGTTCGACAAGACCGGTACCAAGATCGCCGAATCGGGGGCGACCAGTTCCCGCCGCTGGGTCGTCCCGTCGGGCAAACTGGCGTGGGGCGAGACCTACACATGGTGGGCCGTCGCCAGTGACGGCCAGGTCGACAGCAGCTCGCAGACCCTCAACGTGCTCAGCACGCCGGTGCCACAGCCGTCGATCACCTCGACCCTGTCCCAGAATGGCGACAAGGGCTTCGACCCGACGGCGGGCAACTACACCACCGCCGCGACCGACGCGACGATCGCCACGGTCGGCCCGTCGCTGTCGGTGCAGCGCTCCTACAACAGCGTCGACCCGCGTAACAGCGCGTTCGGGTTCGGTTGGGCAGGCATCGCCGACTCCCGCGCGGTTGAGCGTTATGACGCCGCCGGTGCGCTGCAGACTGTGGTCGTCACCTACCCCAACGGTCAGGACGTCGCCTTCGGCAAGAACGACGTCGGCGGCTCGTTCACTCCACCGAGCGGCCGGTTCGCGACCTTCAAGTCCGCCACCGGTGGCGGGTACGAGCTTGTCGACAAGGACGGCACCCGCTACGCCTACACCAAGGGTTCGGCCGGCACGTACGCGATCAGCTCCATCTCCGACGCCCAGGGCCGCACCGAGACCTTCACGTACGACGCGAACAACCGCCTCGCCAAGATGATCGCGGCTTCTGGGCGTAGGCTGCACTTCACGTGGGCGCAGCCCAGCGGTGCGACGGCACACCACGTGACGACGGTGTCCACTGACTGGGCCGACCCCGCCGACGCGAATTCGGTGCAGACCTGGCAGTACAACTACACGGGCGATAAGCTGACCTCGGTCTGCCCGCCCGACGGCTCGGCGTACTGCACCACCTACACGTATGAGAACAATTCGGTGCACCGCGGCGTCGTGCTCAACCAAGGCCCGCGCTCGTACTGGCGGCTGAACGAAACCTCCGGCACCACCGCGAACAGCTCGGTGGTCGACAAAGCCGGCGTCGACAACGGGACCTACACCGACGTCGCCCTCAACCAGGCCGGACCGCTCAGCGGTGGCACCTCCAAAGCGGTCGGCTTCAACGGCACCTCGTCGTCGGTGAAACTGCCGTCGAACCTCGCCGCGACTGCCGGGTACCAGTCGGTCAGCATGTGGTTCAAGGCCGCGCCGGGCAGCGGCGACGGAGTGCTTCTCAGCCAGTCCTGGGACGACCCGGCTGCTTCCGCCACCAGCAATGGCGCCTACTCTCCGACGCTCTATCTGGGCTCGGACGGTAGGCTACAAGGCGGGTATCCGACCGCTCCGCCGGTCGGGTTGCTGGGCAGCATGACCAGCACCGCGTCGGGTCGTTGCCTCGACGTCCAAGGCGGCCCGGCGGTGAACTACGCCCGGCTGACAATCTTCGACTGCCACGGCGGCGCCAACCAGCAGTGGACGCTCGACAGTACCAACCGACTTACCGTCACGGTGTCCGGCGTGACCAAGTGCCTCGACGCGCTCAGCGGCGGCACCGCCGATGGCACTGATGTCATCCTCTTCGACTGCCACACCGGCACCAACCAGAAGTGGTCGGTCTTGGCCGACGGCCGGATCATGAACCAGAACTCCGGCAAATGCCTCGATGTCGAGGCCAACGGCCTGGAAAACGGCAGCTACGCGCAGCTGTGGAGCTGCGGAACGGTTCCCCAGGGCAACCAGTCGTGGCACTCCCGCGCACACTGGCCGATGCAGACCGCCACGTCGTACGCCGACGGCAACTGGCACCACGTCGTGCTATCAGCCTTCGGCGACCAGCAGAAGCTGTTTGTCGACGGCCAGGAGACCGGGTCCAAGAACGGCCTGCTGGTGCAGGACATCCAGGACAAATTCACCTACTTGGGCGTGGGATACCTCGGCGGTGCCTGGCCCAACCAGTCGCACCCCGACGTCCTGAAGAACACTGGCACCCGGGACTACTTCAACGGCTCGATCGCTGAGGTCTCCTTCTTCGACCGGGCGCTCACCGCAGACACCGCCAGAGAGATCTTTGACGCCCGACGCTCCACCGACCTGCTCAAGTCCGTGGTGCGCCCGTCGGGCAAGGTCGCCGCATCGGTCAACTACGACACGGTGACCGGCATGGTCAAGGACGTCACCGATGAGAATGGCGGGGTCTGGAAGCTCAACGCACCGACGATCCAGGGAACGAGCCTGGTCTACCAGAGCGCCGCGCTGGCGGGAGCGCCCGCCGACTACTACCGCATGGCCGAGACTGGCGTCACCAACGCGGTCAACCAGGTCAACGGCAACACGGCCACGTACAACTCGGTCACCCTAGGTACCGTGGACGGCCCGTTCAGCGACAGCACCGTGGCCAGTTTCAACGGGACCAGCTCGTACCTCCAGCTGCCCGCCGAGGACGTGCCGACCGCAGGCCCGGTCTCGATGAGCATGTGGTTCAAGATGCCGGCGGGCAACACGGCCGGTGGCGTGCTCTATAGCTACCAGGCCGCGCCGATGAGCAACCTCGATGCCGCTGGCCACTGGACCCCGGCCCTGTATGTCGGGACCGACGGCAAGCTGCGCGGGCAGATCTGGATCGAATCGATGACCATGATGACATCCGACAATGCCGTCAACGACGGCAAATGGCATCACGTCGCCATCTCGGCAGCTAGCAACAGCCAAGCCTTGTACCTGGACGGTGCCAAGATCGGCACCTTGAATAGCGCCATCGTTGCCACATCCGCCGTGCAGGCCTACGTCGGCGCGGGCAAGTGGGAGGGTGGCTGGCCTGCCCACGGCACGTCGCGCGCCGGCTACTGGCCCGGACAGATCGCCGACTTTGCCTACTACCGCACGCAGCTCAGCGATGCTCAGGTGGCGAGCCAGTTCGCGGCACGGGACCAGGCCAACGGTGTCAAGGGCAAGTGGGTCACCATCACCGACCCCGGCGACAAGTCCCTGGTCACGATCAGCGATCTGAACACGGGACGCAAGGTCGCCGACACCGACGCGCGGGGCAAGATGACGCGGTACGGCTACGACACTGCCGGATTCGTGCGCACCGTCACCGACCCCAACGGCAACGTCACGATCACCGAGCACGACGTGCGCGGCAACACGATCTCGTCGACGACCTGCCAGGACTACTCGGCCAGCAAGTGCTCGACGGTCTATTACACGTTCTACCCCGATGCGACCACCCGGGTGCTGACCCCGGACCCGCGCAACGACGTCATGCTCACGATGCGTGATGGCCGGTCGTCGTCGGCGACGGACAACACCTTCCTGACCACCTACGAGTACGACGCCAAGGGCAATCGCACCAGGGTCACCGATCCGCTGGGCCGCGTCACCACGACCGCGTACACGGCTGCGCCGACAGCCACTGGCAGCGCCAGCTGCGACGCCAACACCGAAGTGGGTAAGGCGTTCGACCGCGACTGGTCCAGCGGCAACTGGTCGAAGTTCTGCTCCCACGAAGCCTCGGCCTGGCTGCAGGCGCAGTGGCCCACGGCGCAGACGTTTACCGCCATCACGGTCCGCCACGCGGAGGCGGGCGGCGAGACGGCGGCTTACAACACCAGGGACTTCGACATCCTCACGTCGGACGATGGCGCCAGCTGGACGGCGCGGTTCCAGGTTCGCGGCAATACGTCCGCGGTCACCACGCACGACCTGCCCGCCCCCGTGTCGGCGAGATATCTGAAGATCTCGGTGATCACCCCGCAGAGCGGGGCCGAGCACGTCGCCACCCGGATCTACGAGGTCGAGACGAACTTCACGGTCCCGGCGGGCCTACCGCGCACCGTCACCACGCCCGGTGGCGCAGTGCAGACCGTCGAGTACCTGATCAGCGGCGACGTGGCGAAGGTGACCGACCCGGCCGGTCTGGTCACCAAGTACACCTATGACCAGCTCGGCCGCAAGATCACCGAGACGGAGGTGAACAAGAGCTTCCCGGCGGGCGTCACCACTTCGTACACCTACGACAAGGGCAACCGGATCAGGACCCAGACAGACCCGGCGATCACCAACCGGGTCACCGGCGCCCAGCACACCGCGGTGACCACCACCGAATACGACCGGGACGGCAACGTGCTGTCCCAGACGACCGCGGACAGCACCGGCGGCGACGCCTCCCGAACACAAGCCAGCACCTACAACAACCGCGGCCAGCAGCTGACCTCGACCGACGAGGCTGGCAAGACGACGACGTTCGAGTACGACGCCTTCGGCCGGGTCGTCAAGGAGATCGAGCAGGACGGCGGCGAGACCGTCTCCACCTACGATGAGACCGGCAACCTGCTCACCACCACGGTCAAGGGCTTCACCGGCGACCCGGCGAACCCGCTGCCGGCGCCCATCGACCTGGTGATGACCTCGAAGGCCTACGACCCGTCGGGACGTCTAGCCTCGGAGACCGACCCCGAGGGCGTCACCACCGAGTACACCTACACCGACAACGGCCTGACTGCGACGGTGACCCGCAAGAAGGGCACCAGCTCGTTCACCATCGAGCAGAACACCTACGACGCCGCCGGAAACCTCATCCAGCAGGTCACCAACAACGGCGCGACGACGACGGCCTATAAGTACGACGCCGCGAGCCGGCAATACGAGTCGACGCTGGACCCGGGCGGCCTCAACCGCACCACCACCCAAGCACTCAGCGCCGACGACCACGTCCTGGCCACCACGGACAAGGACGGCACGGGCAAGGTCTACGGCTACAACGAGTCAATCTACGACCCGATGGGACGAGTGCTCGCCTCGACGACATATAGCCCTACCGGGCTGGCCCCTGTTGCCCGCTGGAGGTTGGACCAGACGAGTGGCACGACGGCCACTGATTCAGTGGGAAACACAGCGGCTCAGTTCTCGCCGACCGGTGTGCGATGGTCGACGGATCGTCCGCCGACACGGCCGGATCTGACCGGTTCGGCGGAGTTCAAGCACGACGGCACGCCAGGGTCGCTGTCCACCACCGGGCCAGTGGTGGACACGGCCCGCTCGTACACGGTGTCGGCGTGGGTGCGTCTCGTCGATCCCACATGGAACCAGGCGGCGGTGTCGCAGGACGGACCACAGTTCACCTCCTTCGCGTTGGGCTACGACATCGGCAACTCCGGTTGGCGCATGTTTGCGTGCAACGCCGATATGTCGGCGTGTGTAGCGCCAAGTTCCACCAGCCCTGCCGCACGCGACACATGGACTCATCTGACCGGTGTGTATGACGCCGGCACCAAGACGGTGAGCCTCTACGTCAATGGCGTCTTCCAAGGTAGCCAGAACCTACCCGGCGTAACCGGACTGTCGGGACCTCTGGCAATCGGTGATCTCAAGTGGGACAACGCTCGCAATGATCACTGGCCGGGCAAGATCGCCGATGTCCAGGCGTATCAGAAGGCCTTGAATGCTGCGGAGGTTGCCTCGATCTACGGCGGGACCGCGCCGGCTGTGGACGCGAAGGTCATCCGGACCTCCTCGCAGCTGGACGTCGACGGCGCGGTGAAGGCTGTCGCTGACGCCAACGGCAACACGACCCGCTACGAGGTCGATGAAGCCGGGCGGATGGTGAAGAGCACTACACCGCAGGTGTTGACCGAGTCGGTCGACCAGGGGCAGGTCGCGGCCAACGCGGTGTCGTGGGCGGGATACGACACGTTCGGTGCGGTGACCGACTCGCAGGACGCGCTGGGCCGCTGGACCCGCACGGAGTACGACGCGGCCGGTCACGTGGTGAAGGTGCGCATGCCGTCCTACACGCCACCGGGCTCGTCGACACCGATCACGCCGGAGACCACGTCGACCTACGACGACCTCGGCCAGCTCAAGACGGTCACCGACCCGCTGGGCAAGGTGACCTCGTACGACTACGACCAGCTGGGCCGGGTGTGGCGGATGACCGCGCCCGACGGCGGCGTCACGAAGTACACCTACAACAACGTGGGCGCGGTCCTGGCCGTCACCGACCCGGAGGGCGCCGTCAACGAGACGGTGTACGACTTCCTGGGCCGCACGGACAAGTCGCGGCAGTTCGTCCGGCAGACAGGGCAGACCCATGAGACGAAGTACACCTACGGAACAGGTGGCTGGCTGTCGGAGGTGACGTCAGCCGCCGGTGTGAAGACCAGCAAGACCTACAACGCCGCCGGGCAGCCGCTGACCGTCAAGGACGGCGCGAACAACACCACCAGCTACAGCTACGACGGCGGTGGCCGGCTGGAGCAGACGACACTGGCCGACGGCTCCTACACGCGATCCGTCTACGACCTGACGGACCGGGTCACCTCGACATCGTCGTACAAGCTCGGCGGCGCGCTACTGAAGACCGAATCGAGCGAGTACGACCCTAACGGCCAGGTGCTGAGCAGCACGGACGCGATGAACATCAGGACGACGTTCACGTACGACGCGACCGGCCTGCTCACGTCGTTCTCGCAGCCGATCTCAGGTTCGGACTCGATCGTCAGCAGCTTCGGCTACGACCTGGCCGGCAACCGGACCCGGTTCACCGACGGGCGCAACAACTCGTTCTGGACGGCGTACAACACGTTGGGCCTGCCGGAACGGGTGATCGAGCCGGCGACGACCGCGTTCGCGAACCTGGGGGATCGCACCTACACCACCGCGTACGACGCGGCGGGCCGGGCGGTGTCGCAGACCCAGCCCGGTGGCGTCACCACCACCTACACTTACGACGACATGGGCCGACTGGTCGCGCAGTCCGGCGTGGGCGCGGAGGCGACGACCGCCGACCGCACGTTCGGCTACGACCGCGCCGGCCGGATGGTCTCGCTGTCGGGCTCCGGCGGCGCCAACACGTTGACCTACGACGACCGGGGCCTGCTCCGGGCGGTGACAGGCCCGTCGGGTGACTCGTCGTTCGACTACACCGCCGACGGCAACATGGCCAAGCGCACCGACGCCGCAGGCGAGACGACCTACGGGTACGACTCCGCAGGCCGGCTGGCGTCGCTGAGCAATCCGGCGGCCGGGGTGCTGGCAGGCTACGAGTACAACAACCTGTCACAGGTCAACAAGATCACCTACGGTGCGACGGGCAACGTCCGCTCCTTCGGCTTCGACGACATGCACAGGCCGAGCTCCGACGAACTCAAGACGCCAGGCACCGGCGGCACCACGATCGCGAAGATCGAATACGAGTTCGACAAGAACGGCAACGAGACCCGCAAGAAGACCACCGGCTTCGCGCAGTCGGCCGACAACATCTACACCTACGACCTGGCCGGTCGCCTCACATCGTGGAACAACGGCACCGCCACCACGGTCTACGCCTACGACAAGTCCGGCAACCGGGTCCAGAACGGCCCCAAGACGTTCACCTACGACGCCCGCAACCGGCTCCAACTCGGAGGCGGCGCCACCTACACCTACACCGCGCGGGGCACCCTCGCGCAGGTCACCGACGGCAGCAGCTCGTACACGACCCTGTCCGACGCGTTCGGCATGGCCGTGTCGCAGCAGGGCACCGGCGGCACCCAGACCTACACCTACGACGGCCTGGGCCGGGCGATCCGCCCCGGGTTCGCCTACACAGGTATCGGCAACGACCTCGCCGCAGACGGTGCTGCGACCTACGTGCGCGACACCGCCGGTGCCCTGGTCGGCGAGGTAGCGGGTGCGATCAAACGGCTCGCCTACACCGACCTGCACACCGATGTCGTCGGCCAGTTCACGGCCACCGGCACCGTGCTGGACGGATCGACCGCCTACGACCCGCTAGGCAAGGTCCTCAACACCATCGCCATGATCGGCAACCTCGGCTACCAGTCGGAGTGGACCGACGGGCTCACCAGCCGGGTCAACATGCACGCCCGCTGGTACAACCCTGACACCGGCCAGTTTGACTCCCGCGACACCGCCAGCAACAGCCAGGTACCGGACTCGATCAACGCCAACCGCTACCAGTACGGCGACGGCAACCCGATGACGGTCACCGACCCGACCGGCCACTGGGGCTACAACCCGTTCAAGGCCATAGCCAAGGCAGCGTCGAGCGTCTCGTCGTTCGTCTCGAACACGGTCAGTTCGGTGCGCTCCTCGGCAGCGAGCGCCTGGAACTCGGTAAGCAGCTACGCCGCAGAAAAGTACCAACAGGCACGCAACTACGTGGCCACGAAGGTCGAGCAGGTCAAGACCGTCGTGAAGAAGGCCAAAAACTACGTCAAGAAGAAGGTCGAACAAGGCCGCAAGTGGGTCGCCAAGAAGGTCGACCAGGTCAAGAAGAAGGCCAAGGCGGCCTACAAGAAGGTCCAACAGGCAGGCAAGCAACTCGTCGCCAAGGCAGCTAAGGTCGCCACCAACCCCATCGGAGCGATCAAAGACGCCTACAAAGCGACAGAGAAATGGGTCAAAGAGAACAAGAACCTCCTGATCGAGATCGCCGCTGTCGGCGTCGGCGTGCTGGCCGGCCTCGCCTGCACCGCGGTGACCGCAGGCGCAGGCGCCGTCGCCTGCATGGTCGGCGCCGGCGCGCTGATCAACCTGGCCAAGGACGGCTTGCAGGGCGACATCCACTCCCTTGGTGACGCTCTTGGATCGCTGGGCACCGGTGCGCTGTCAGGCCTCGCAGGCGGGGTCGGTGGCCTGGTGGGCGCGAAGGTGGCCGCCGCGATCGCGAACAAGGTCGGCACCGGCGTGCTCGGCAAGCTCACGACCGAGGCGGGCGAGAACTTCGTCGGCGACGCCGTCGACCAGTTCATCAGCACCGGCAGCGTCAGCCCGAGCAGCCTGCTCGAAAGCGCCGTCCCCGGCCTTGGTGCTCTCAGCAAGGGTCCGAAACCCAAGGTCGGCCAAGGCGCAGGAGGTGGCGGAGCCGGAGCCGGGGGTGGTGGACCTGGCGGTGGCGCCAAGAGCTGTCACAGCTTCGACCCGGCGACCCCTGTACGCATGGCGGACGGCAGCACACGGCCGATCAAGGACGTAAACGTTGGTGACAAGGTCGCCGCGACGGACCCGATCACCGGCGAGACTGCGGCGAGACCGGTCACGATGCTGCACCGCAACCATGACAAGGATCTGACCGACGTCACGGTGCGCAACAAGGAGACCGGCAAGCTCACCACCCTGCACACCACCCAGCACCACCCGTTCTGGAACAAGACCAAGGGCGAATGGACTGATGCTAAGGACCTGACCGCGGGCACCGAACTGCAGGTGCTTGGCGCGGGCGAGGTCGTCGTCGAGGCCGTCAAGAGCTGGGACGGCGAGAAGGAGATGCGCGACCTCACGGTCGCAGAGATCCACACGTACTATGTGCTCGCTGGTGACCAGCCGGTCCTGGTGCACAACAACAACGCCAATAAGTATCTCGAAGGATGCCCCGTCAATGTCACATCTCGTACGGTGACGAACTCGGCTGGGCAGCAAGTTGAGCGGCATACCGTGGATAACGAGGATGATCTCCTCGCAATTGCTGATCATCTCGCTGGTGGCAGCCTGGACAACTTTGAGAACCGGAAGCCCGATTTCTGGCGTGGCCAGCTTCCTGACGGAACTCACCGCGATATTGAATTCAATCTGGTGGGACACGACTTTCCGCCGGAAGGCCCGCATGTAAAATTGTCCGAGTTGGACGACAACGCTCGCGGGGTAACCAAGGGTAACCCTTGGCGAACAGTGCTGAAGGTCTTCATCAGAGGTCGTGAGTTCAAATGACATCAGTAAAGCGGCACGTGAACTGGGACTTCGCGGAGAGTGTCCTGTCCGCGGTCCTGCCGGGATCCACGGCATTCGATCCTAATGGTATCGTTGGCATCCCGCTGGACGCTTGGGAGTCCTTCGACATCGAACAGCGGGATGCGGATGTCATTGAAGATGAATTCCTATCTCGTTGCGTCGGCCTCAAGGGTCCCCTAATTGTCGTCAACAGCACCAGCTTTGACGCGGATCAAGGCCCGTTCTTCGTGGAGGCATCGCAACTCCACCAATTCGTAAAGACGTTTCATGTTCGTGTCCGCGACTACTTTATGTACGCCAGCGTAATAGTCGTTTCTCCATTGACTGGAATCGTCATCATCGTTCAGGACGATGGCTATATCGTTACCGTGCAAGGTAGATCAATAATGGCGCCATCCTGCGACATGGGAGGGGCTTGAGATTGGCATCGCGAGCGAAGTGGAGTGGCTATGGGGTGAATACACTCCGCATTGGTGCCATTGCGAAGTGCGTTGAGGGGCATCGGTGTGCGCGGGGGTTGCCGTCGGCGTTGCCGTCACGGATGTGCATCGAATGTGCATGGATCGATGGATTGCGGCTGAAGATCATCGGTGGCGCAGCGCGTAGCGGCGCGGCGTCCATCGCCGGGAACCGGGCGAAAGGCTTGACTGCCGATGCGATCGTCGCGGCCTTGTGCGGAGACGGACGGGGCAGCATCGTTTGAGCGCGGTTGCGTGGGCGCGTGCGCGCGGGCCGGAACGGCATAGCGCGTGCGCGTGCGTCCGGCGTAGCCGGGCGCTCTTGATGTTCTTTGTATAGCAACTTTGAGCCCACTCGGGACTTCGGCTTGGTCGGTGGCGGTCAGGTCAGGTTGGAGGCGCGGTTGTCGAGGCGTTGGGCTGTGGTGAGTCCGCGTCGTCGGTAGACGGCGAGGTGGGCGCGCATGCTGGTGACAGCGTCGCGGGTGCGGGCGGAGCGGATGCCGGTCATGCCGTCCAGGGCGGTGTTCCAGGTCTGGCAGGCGGCTTCGACGTTGCCTCGGGCGCATTGGATCTCGGCGAGGTCGGCCAGGGTGAGGGCGTGGATGCGCGGGTGGGTGGCCGGGTTCCAGCAGCGGGCCGAGCGTCGTAGCTGGTCTTCGGCTGCGGTGAGGTCGCCCATCGCTTGGAGGGCTTTGCCGGACTGGTTGGCCAGGCGGGCTTCGGCGGGTCCGCCCAGCGACGCCCACTCGGGTGCGGCGTCGCCGCGGCTGCGGTCGAGTAGCCGTTCTGCCGTGGAAAGCGCTGAGCGTGCCTGCTGGTTGTCGCCGCTGGTGGCGTGGGCGCGGGCGGCGGTGAGCCAGAACAGGCTTTCGGTGTCGGGGTCGGTGCGGCCTTTGACCCGGTCGAGTGCGGCGCCGGCCAGGTCGACGCAGTGTTCGCGGCGTCCGAGGTCCATGGCCTGGTGGGCGAGGATGCGCAGCCCGTATGCGGCGTGCGCGTGGGGGTCGGCCTCGGCGGCGAGCTGGTAGGAGTGCAGGTAGTAGCGCTGCGCCAGCCCTGGCAGGCCCAGGTCGTGTGCCTTCCACCCGGCCAGGTACGACAGTTGGGCGGCTGCGGCGAACATCGAGCGGCGCAGTGCGTCGGTGGCGAAGGTTCCGCGCAGGTAGGCGGTGACGTCGGTGGTGAGGTATTCGACGACGGCGGTGCGGGCGTGGCCGCCGCCGAGGCGTTCGTCTGCGGCGTTGAACGCGGCGGTCATCTGCCGGACGGCGTCGATCTCGCCCTGGCCGACGGTGACTGTCGGTCGGGTGCGGGCGGCGTGGGCGCGGGCGGCGATCTCGGGCTGTTGCAGCGGCAGCACTAGCGCGGCGACCGAGTACGCGGCACCGGAGATCAGGGTGCGGCGGTCCACGTCGGCTCTGCCCAGGTGCGCGACGGCGGCCACGGCGTCCGGCGGCAGGCTCGCCGGGTCGTAGACGGGTTCATTGCCTGAGCCTAGCCCGAGGTCGGCTGGTGTGAGTGGACGTGCCAGGCGTCGTGACAGGGCTTCGGCGAGGTAGCCGGCGGTGCGTGGCTGGGGGCGGGTGCCGGCGATCCAGTGCGCGACCGACGACTTATTGGCCCGCAGCCGGTTGTCGCCGTTCTCGGCGGCGATGTGGCACACCGACCGGGCGAGGGCCTCGTAGGAGATCCCGGCCTCGGCGATGAGGTGTTGCAGCCGGTCGTTGGGTGCGGTGCTGGCGCGCACGTGTTCGCCCTTTCGTGAGCGTGGTTCATCAACGTGGTTAAACCTGTGAAACGCTCGCACCTGCCCGTGAGCCTACAGTCCGGGCGTGGTCGCCGGTTGACTGTCGGTAGGGGTGATTCGCACCCGCCCCGATCGGCGCGGCGGCCGGACGCATCCCATGGCACCGGTCGCCGCGCCTCGTCGCCACGCCAAGGGGAGGGACCGACCGTGGGTAGAGCGCTGACAGCCGGGCAGTTCGAGGTGTACGCGCGACGGAAGATCACCGTCGCCCTGGACATCCTCGACGGCCACCACGCGGACCTGTTCGGCCTGTGCGCGTGCGGCAGGCCGCAGCCGTGCTCGGTCGCGGCCACCTGCCAGGCTACGATCGACCACTAC
Organism: Catellatospora chokoriensis; assembly: GCF_011297315.1. Taxonomy (NCBI): domain Bacteria; kingdom Bacillati; phylum Actinomycetota; class Actinomycetes; order Micromonosporales; family Micromonosporaceae; genus Catellatospora; species Catellatospora chokoriensis. Next base: position 23,266 of record NZ_JAAOTI010000024.1, on the reverse strand, counting down.
CGGGCCAAGCTCGCACTGGTCGGAGCGACCCAGCCGCTTCGGCTCGTCGTGTCGCAGTCGTCGTCGGCCGCATACCGTCCAGGGGTCGCACTACCGGCGATCGGAACCTGAACCGAGCGACGCGCGGGCCGCACCACGTACCGCCGCCCATCGACGCTCACGAGATCAGTTAGTCGCTGGTATTGGCGTCTGACGATGCTGTGTCCTGGGTCACCTGCGACGTGCGCTCACGTTGCCGTCACGGTAGCCGTCAAGGAAGATGCCCGGTTCCGCCCGTCGCGAGAAGCCACAGGTGGGAGCCGAAATGCATCGACTATCGCCTGCATGAGGGGCAACTTTCCCACACGTACTATGTGCTCGCCGGGGACACGCCGGTCCTGGTTCACAACTGCGGTGACCAGCATGTTGCTCTCGGTTTGAAGTCCGAGGTAAAGGGCTTTGCCGATAAGATTGGCGCTGAACACTTCATGGGTGACAAGGACTGGAAGGGCAGTGTATGGACTGCAGCAAATTTGCTAAAGCTTGACAAGCCGGGTATTCGTGTGTCCTTTACCCTCGATGGCATGCACGGACTCGAGGGTGGTGTAGAGGGCGTTGTTAATACCTCTTTACTGAGGAACGCACGCCAAATTGGCGGTGCTACGGATCTAGAGTTGGCGTTCTTCAAGGATGCTGGCACTCTCGGCAAGGTTGACTTCTATATCGATGGCATCAAGCGACTCAATCCGTTCAGCTAGCTGGGGATATCATGAGTAGGATTGCGTTCCCTCTCAGTTTCGACCGTCGATTCGAACTCTGGTCTTACCGGGTCAGTCATGGTGTTCTGCTGCTTCGCAGCAACATTCGGGCCGGTTGTGCGACTCGCATCGACCTGATGTTTCGAGGCGTTACGGCGTTGAAGCTGAGAGACGAATACAAGGATCTCGTAGTCGATCTACTGTCCCTCGACGCGGCTAGGGCTGAGCTTGGACACGAAATGGATGCCATCCAAAGTGGCATGTTCGCCTTCTCGATCCGGAGTGCCTCCGGTGCAAGCGGATACGTGGTCGCGAGCAGCGTCTACCTGTCGGAGGATGACATGGATTACGGCGAGCCAAGTTCTATTGATCATCCGGAGTTTGAAGATCGCGTGATACGCGCAGCTGAGTTCAGATGACTGAGTGAACAGCGCGATTAACCAACAAACTGAATGCTATGTAGTGACGGCGTGGTGCCATTACGGCACGTATTGGCACCACGCCGTTGTGCACCGGTGGGCGTGGTCATGCGTGCAGGTTGCTGTCACGGTTGCTGTCACGTACATCGCACATATGTAGATTCGTGGATGCGATCCAATGTGGATACATCCACGTGTGTGCGGTGAGCGTTGGCTGCGGTCGGGCAGGGCTCGTGTTCGGCGCTCGTTGGCGCGGCGCGTAGCGGCGTGGCGGCGATCCCCGGAACCCACGTCGGTGGCTGACCCGCGAAGGGATCGTGACGGCCTCGCATGTCCCCGGCGCGGTGGCCGTCGGCGGGTCTGGTGGACCGATGCGTGGGTGCGTGCGCGCGGGCCGGAACGGCATAGCGCGTGCGCGTGCGTCCGGCGTAGCCGGGCGCACTTGATGTTCCTTGTATAGACGTTTTGAGCCAGCCTGTGATCTTGGGCGGTGGGCTGGGCGTCTACTTCTCGGTCTTGCGGGTGCGTGCGGTGCGCTTTGCGGGCTTCGGCTGGTCGGCGGGTTCGCGGCGGTCGCCGAAGGGGTCGGTGGCGAAGTTGCCGTGGCTGGTCTGGTAGCGGGTGGCTTCCTCGATGAGGTCCCGGTGCGTGTCGGCGTGCGCGAGCAGGTCGGCCAGGGCGGCGTTGCGGTCGGTAGCCCTGTACGGGACGAAAGATCCACGTGCCGGGCTCGTCCTGGCCAACCGCGCCGCCGCCTCCGCCCTCACCCGTAGCTCGGTCGGCACCGGGCTGGCCACGCTGCACGTCGGCGAGGCGCAGGCCATGCTCGGCAACCGGCACGAATGCCAAAGAGCGCTCGGCGAGGCCGACGAACACCTGAGCCGGGTCAGGGCCGACGATCCCGCTGCCGCGCTGTTGTGCCCCACCACACCCGGGCGGCTGGCCGGCTCCTGCTACCTGCACCTCGGGCAGCCCGCCAAAGCCGAACCGATCCTCAACGCCACCCACCAGCTTCTACGCCAGGCCAAGAAGTCCACGGCGATCGTGCTCGGCAACCTGTCACTGGCCAGCATCCGCCAGCGTCACATCGACGACGCCACCACCTACCTGCACCAGGCCATCGACGTGCTGGAACAGACGCGAGGCGGTGGCGGACTCAACATTGCCTTCACCGCCGCCCGCGAACTGCGCCCCTGGCGCGAGCACGCACCCGTCGCCGATGTCAGCGATAGGCTCATGGCCTTGATGACCACGGCATGACGGAGGCTGGCGTGATCGACCCGGCGACAGACCAAGCCAAGCAGGCCGCCCGCGAGAAGGTATGGACCCTACTCGACCAAGCCGGAGCCGCGCTGCCGCCCGAGGCGCACGGGCGCATCCCCAACTTCACCGGAGCCGACCGCGCAGCCGAGCACTTGTCCCAACTCGACGAATGGCGAAACGCGCACGTCGTCAAGGCCAACCCGGACTGGGCACAACAACCGGCACGAGCCAACGCCCTCCACGACGGCAAACTGCTCTACATGGCCGTACCGAAACTGGCCACGGCCCAACCGTTCTACCTGCTCGACCCCGACACCATCCGCGAGCCGTTGGAGATCATCACGACCGGTGACGGCGCTGCCCAGCACGCCCCCCGCGTCGAGGTCGACCACATGCGGCCCGTCGATCTCATCATCGCGGGCAGCGTCGCCGTCAACCGGCGCGGAGTACGGGTCGGCAAGGGCGCGGGATACAGCGACATCGAGGTAGCGCTGCTCACCGAGGCCGGACTCATCGGCCCGAGCACGGTCATCGTCACCACGGTCCACCCCCTCCAGATCCTCGACGAAGACCTGCCCGAGACCGAGCACGACTTCAGCCTCGACCTCATCGTCACTCCCGACGAGGTCATCCACTGCGCGCCACCGCGCCGCCCGAACGGAATCGTGGCGGCCCACCTGACACCGGAGAAGATCCGCGCCATCCCGGCATTGGCCCGGTTCTCCGACAGCGTGCGCTGAGGTTGCCGTCAGGGTTGCCGTCAACGCCGCGAAACCGGTACCCATAGATGGCAGCCACGGTCTGAACTGGCAGCTCAACAGCATGATCACCGCATGATCTGAGCGCACATGCCGTAACGCGCCCACACGTACTATGTGATGGCCGGTGACCAGCCGGTTCTTGTACACAACTGCGGCGGTTCAGATCCAGACCATGCCGACAGATGTCTTTGCGGAACCGGTGGGCCAACTCGCCTTGCAGTTAAGCCCGGCGAAGTGGGGTCTTTTGGTGACCTCAACCGTCGATCACGCGTTGGGGACGGTCTGACTCCAGACCACATTCCACAGGCGGCTTCGGGGCGTCTTGCTAACTATGATGATTACGCGGCAGTGATGCTGACGGATGCTGAGCATGCCCTAACTCGAGACTTTCGGGGTAAAGGAATTCGTACTAAGCGGCTCGATGCGGGATTGTCGTTCCGTGAGGTAGTCGCCGCGAAGTTGTGGAACTATCGGTCAATTGGCCAGCAGTTGTATGGTGAACCTTCCTACTTCAATGAATCCATCAAGGGAGTACTCGCTTATTATCGAACGAATTTCCCACACCTCGGAGTCTGACGCGATCGATGATTTCGAAGTGGTTCGATCGCTTGTTCGGAACCGTAACGTGCAGCTGGCTGGCGTCGTTGGTTTGAGTCGTGCCGTGTCACGAACTTAGATAGAAGGAAGGTCACATATGGTTCGGCCCGAAGTTCAGGACTTCGTTAACCTAGGCAAACTACCGTCTGAGCGTGGCGAACCCACGGAAGAACTCGAGGAAGCTGTAGATCGCGCCGGAGCACTACTGGATCTTATTGAACGCCCCGTAACTGACGAGGAGGCAAATGCCTTGGCAGAATGCTTCGGTGAGGACCTATGCTTCGGTCTGGCTTGGAACCTGTTGCATCTTATTGAAACTGCGCCATCTGCGAGAATAAGCCCGCCCGATGGTGCGCGGCGCTGGCGAGAGGGTCTTTCAAACCTTTAGCCATTGCAGCTGGATTTCGCACTGACAAGGGTCGACAAGCAACGACGCGATTGTTGTGGCCACAACCTGTTTCAGCAAGCGAACTAAGGGCATTAGCGGGCTTGTCGAGAGCGGAGTGGGGTCACTACCGAACGTATTGGTGCCACTCCACGGTGCGCTGGTGGGCGTGGCCGGGCATCCAGGTTGCTGTCACGGTTGCTGTCAAGCGCTGACATAACATGCACATAAATCGATGCATCAAATGTGGACTAGGTTGCCTGATGAATGCGTGAGATGAACGAGGGCCGAGGGCGCCAGCGTTCGGCTGGGAGGCGCCTTGGGCGTCGATCCCCGGTAGGCATAGCGACGGCTGACCCGTGAAGGGATCGTCACGGCGTTGACTGCCTCGGCTGGGAGGCGTCGCCGTGTCGGTGTGGTGGTTGCGTGGGCGCGTGCGCGCGGGCCGGAACGGCATAGCGCGTGCGCGTGCGTCCGGCGTAGCCGGGCGCTCTTGATGGTCCTTGTATAGATGTTTTGAGCCAGCCTGCGATCTTGGAGGCGACGATCGGCCGGTTCGGTGTCGGAGCTGCTGCGCTCGCCTGGCTCGGGCGGCAGTGGCGGTGGGCCTGGGGTCACCGCGGCTGGCGGTGTGCCTGTACGAGGTCGATGTAGAAGGTCGGTTCGAGGTCGTCGTCGGTCAGGCCGAGGTCGGTGAGCACGCCGTGGATGGCCTTGAGCGCGTCGTCGCGGTCGGTGTCGTCGGAGATGAGGGTCTCGATTTCCAGGAAGGTGCCGTCGATCTCGGGGATGGTCACGACGGTGGCGACGATCGGGTGCCGGTGGGCGGTGAAGCGAAAGTTCTCGCACTGCTTGGTGTAGGCGATCAGGGGTTGCAGGCCGAGACCGGTCAAGATGGCGTCAGCGGCTTCTGAGTCGGCGACTTCGGTCTCCCACTCCGGGGTGCTGGCGTTGTCCAGCACCGCGTCCTTGAACGTCCACACCGTCCGCCTGCCGGTGGGCTTGTCGATGATCCGCAGCCGCAGTTCCTGACGGCCGGTGTCGGTCAGCCTGCGGTCGGGGAAGTCGTAGTAGGTGTCGGCATATGTGCTCACCTCACCGTCGGCCCAACTCCGTAGCCGGCCCACGACGGTGTCGGGGTCGGTGATCCTGGCCTTGAGCTCTACCTCGATCGGCATCGGGTGCGCCTCCTGGTCAGACCACGCGCTGGGCGTGGGCGAGGATGTCGGTGAAACTGCGTCGGAACCCTGCGTACAGCGTCCCGCCCGCTACGGTGGAGATCTTGTAGGTGGGGGACTCGTGGCCTTCCCGGTCGGCGGTGAACGCCGACACGTACAGGGTGTCGTCCAGGCCGAACAGCCGCCAGACCGGCTGTGTCCGGTAGAGCCACACCTGCACATTGGCGACCGCCGACAGCTCCCGCAGGCGGGCGATGGACATGCGGATGCCTGCGGCGAACCCGTCGACCGACTCGCCGATCTCGGCCGCCCGCGCCGCTGCGGCGTGGCTGTCCGGGTCGAGCATCGCCACCCGCACCGAGACCGGACGCGACGGCTCGGTCAGCGCGGGGCGCAGCAGCGAGTCCTTCATGCCGATGATGCCCAGCGCCCGCACGGCCAGCACGTCGAAGCGGGCGGCGGTGCGGGCGGTAGCCTGGATGTCGGCCGTGGCGGCGGCCTGGTTGCCGAACACCCGCACGATCTCGCCGAACCATGCGGCGTCGTGGCCGCCGGTGCGGTCCTGCCGGGGTGCCAGGCCCAGGGCGATGCGGGCGTGGTCGGGCATGGCCAGCCCGTCGGCGATCCGCTCGAACACCTCCAGCGCTTCGACCTGCCGCTGACCCCGCAGGATCTCGCTGACCCGGCCTTGCAGGATGCCCACGGCGTTGGCGATGCGGTGCTGGCTGGCCCCGTGGCGGTGCGCCAGCCGCAGCAGCCCGGAAGCGTCCCGCGCCGGTAGCGCCTGCACGGCGGCGTCGGTGCGCCACGCCGCGTCGGGCAGCACGATCGGCTCGAACACCGTCGTCACCAGACACCCCCACACCGCCAGCGACGGCCGTCGCTATCCCCCGGTGAGATTAGCCGGTGACATCACCCCGGCGCGATCGCGGACCCTCGCCGCGACACGGAAGAGTCACCACTTGAGAGCCCTGCCGCCCGGAGCGAACCGAACGCCCTGACGGTAGGCGCCCGCGGTGGGCAGCCGTTGCCCGCCGACGCCAGCCGGGGTACGACGGCACGTCTCGCACCCGTGCGCACCGGCCCCGGCTGGCACCCACCCGCGCAGACCGATCCGCCGGGCTCGGAACGCGCGGCAGGACGCCGAGGAGGCCACCATGGGCAAGGCACTGGACCGCAGCGCACTGGCCGCCTACGCCAAGGCCCGCATCCGCGCCGCCCACGACATCCAACAGTGGCACCACCCCGACAGGTTCGGGCTCTGCGCCTGCGGACGACCACGACCATGCACCGTCGCCGCCGCATGCCTGACCACCATCGCCCGCTACCAGGCCACGCTCGCCCTCACCGACACCACCATGCCCATGCCGACCATCACGCCCCGTAAGACGACCTCCGGCGCTGCCGACGACCGGCCGCCATCCGCATAGCCGGGCCGGGCTGACCCAAGCTCTATCGACGCTCGTGGTTGCTGTGGCGGCCGACACACCCGGCGTTCCCCCACGTTGCGGTCAGCGTTGCTGTCAACATCGCACAGCCTCTATGCGCATGATCGTCCGAGGTGAAGCTCAGTCCACGTCGCGCCACACTTCAGGCTGAGCGCTGCGGCGCTGATCATGGTGCTCAGGCCACACGTACTATGTGATCGCCGGTGACACACCGGTACTCGTACACAACTGCACACCCGGGACGCCCTGTACCTGTGGCACTCCGACTCGTACGACATCTAGCAATGCTCAAATTCTTGGCGATAACATGGTTGCGGCTGGAATTCCTCAGCCTCCGCAAACGTCGCCGCATCACATGGTTGCAAGTACTTCGCCAAAGGCAGCGCCTGCCCGGCAGCAGCTAGCGAACTTCGGTATCGATATCAATGATCCGAGGAACGGAGTATTCCTTCCACGGGGCTCGGCATCGCCCAATCCAACGGGCGCTGCCGTGCATTCAAAAGTTCATGCGAATGTGTACTACGATACCGTCAATTACCTGATGTCAGGGGCGAGAAATGCCTCTGAGGGCACGGATGTTCTAAACTACATCCGAAATCAGTTGCAGGCCGGTCCCTGGCCCTAGCTAGCGCCGGCGACAGAGATGCCCGGCTGTCCCGTGGGGATGGCCGGGCCTGATCCGCAGGCCGAAAGGGTGTATAATGCCTGGTAGTACCCCCATCGTGGCAGCGGAGGCCATGCTCCGTGATCTTCTGGGTTCCGGCGATCACGTCGCAGTCCCGCCATCTGTTGATTCTGTCCTGCGGGCAATAAGGCGATTCGGCTCGGTGGAATTCGATGTATCAGATTTGCCTGATGCCGACGGGTTCCTCTTTCAGTACGGGAACTTCAATTGGCTTGCTAATCCTGGTTTCGTCATCGGGTTCGTGCGCCAGTTTGAAGAGGTTGATACCGCAGGTGAACATGTTTGCTACATACAACTCCAATGCGAATTCACTTACTTCATCAGCCCGGAACTTGAGTCGATAGCCGGGAATGAGGATTGGTGGTTTCGGGGTGAGCGGGAACCATTTGAAGCATGGTTCGCGAGGTGTTCGTCAGACCCAGTCTGGAACCTCGTCCGAGACCTGAAACCGTTGCAGTTCACTGTCGCGCAGGGGTCGGTTTGATCGCCACTCCGGGAGGGTTGACGGCCACTTCGTAGGGTAATCGGTCCGTTGCCTTAAGCGCTGGTGGGCCTGTTCGTGCGCTCGGGTTGCCGTCACCGTTGCCGTCAAGCATCGATATAACATGTCGATGGATCGATGCAAGGGTCTAATATGGACAGATTGCCATTGTGTGCGCTCGCTACAGCTTGCTGACTGCGGGAACGGGCCGAGGTATCCGGTGGCGTGCCGCGTCAGCGGTGCGGCGTCGATTGCCGGTTGCCGCTTCTCGGCTTGACCACCCTGGCGATCGTCACGGCCTCGGGTTCAGCGGATCGCTTCGGGCATCTCTGTTGCCTTGATGCGTGGGCGCGTGCGCGCGGGCCGGAACGGCGTAGCGCGTGCGCGTGCGTCCGGCGTAGCCGGGCGCTCTTGATGTTCTTTGTATAGACGTTTTGAGCCAGCTTATGATCTTGCGTGGTGCTGGCCGTCGGTGCGGGCATCGTCGATGTGGTTGGCGGCGTCAGCGTGCCAGTGTTCGGTGGGGATGTGCGCAGGCCAGCCGAGGAAGCGTTCGTGTAGCGTGCCTGCGGCGGCCTGGCGAAGGTCCTGGCAGGCCTCGATGAAGTATCCGGACAGGTGGATCATGAGTGAGACCGGTGCTTGGTGGTAGTGCGCGATCAGCTGCCGTTGGCGGGTCGGGCATGGCCAGGCGGCGGCGCAGCCCGCGCAGGTCCAGTCTGGTCGGATCGGCTGGTGCATCGACATCGGGTGCTCCGTTCAGCTGTCGCGGCGTAGCTTCGCGGCCTGCTGTTTGTGCTCGTGGCACAGGGCGGAGGTCGGTTGGCCGCAGTTGCCGCACCAGGTGATCGGCACCCCGTCGTGGCGTTGGCGGGTGCGGCGTGGTCGTGCCAGTAGTCCGGCGAGGACGCCGAGGATGAGCCCGGCGATGGTGTCCAGAGCGTGCATGTGCTGCCTGCTTCCTTAGGGGTGTGGGGTGCCGGGACGGGCGGGGGTGCGAGCCACGGGCCGTCCCGGCCCGGCTCCTACAGCGGCCCGCCGTCCCGGCCGACGCAGAGCTGCTCCGGTGGTGCCGACGTCTGTGTGCCGAGGTGGGCGATGACGCGGGCGGCGGCCTGTTCGGCGTGTTCGAGCAGGGTACGCAGCGGCGAGTAGGCGACTCTGCCGGCGAGTTTGCGGGCGGTGTCGGCCTGGTCGAGTCCGGCAACGAGTACGCGGGCGTGTTCGAGGGCGCGCAGTACCGTCTGCATCTCGTGGGCCATGTCGGCGGGACTGCTCATGTGGCGACTCCTCGTCGACAGATGATCAACAGACTGTGACATCAGATTGGTAATTACCTTTGCATCGTCCTGTTTGGTCCGTCAACCCTTGGCGCTAGATTGGTTAGGACGTTTCCGTGGGAGGGTGGGCCGACGTGCCGGGACAGCCGAAGTACCAGCGCATCGCCGAGCAGTTGCGCCGACAGATCGACGACGGAGCGCTGCCACCCGGCGCGAAACTGCCCACCGAGGACGAGCTCCAGGCCGCCTACGGCGTGTCACGCCCGACCGTGCGCGATGCCACCGACGTGCTCCAGGCTGCCGGGCTCGTCGAGCGCCGCCCCGGTCGAGGCGGCGGGGTGTTCGTCCGTGAACGGGTGACGATCGACGCGTACGCGTGGCGCGACGACCAGCCGATGAGCACGACGTCGGAGGCCGACCTGTTCTTCCGCACCGTCCGCGAGCAGGGCTACGAACCCAGCCAGCAGTTCTCCACCCGCGTCGAGCCGATGCCCGCCGACTACGCCACCCTGCTGCACGTCCAGCCCGGCAGCACCGCCGCGGTACGCCGCTGCCTGCGGTTCGTCGACGGCGTGCCCCACTCGATCCAGGACTCCTGGTACCCGCAGTGGCTGTGCGAGAAGATTCCGGAACTGTTCAGTCCGCACAACATCGCCCAGGGCACTACACGGCTGCTGGCCGAGCGCGGCTATCACCAGGTCGCCGCGCTGACCACGACCGGCGCACGCATGCCCACCCCGATCGAAGCCGCCCTGCTGCAGATCCCGGTCGCGGCCGGCACTCCGGTCCTGCACAACGTCCTCACCGGCTACACCGCTGACGGGCCGCTGCGCATCTCCACCGCGACCTTCGCCGCAGACAAGGTCCGGCTCGTCTCCGCCCACGGCGACATCGACACCATCACCAGGCACCGCCGATGATCCTCCGACGGGCGCGGATGACCGACATCGACACCATCCTCGACTGGCGCACCCAACGCGCTGCCTGGCTGGCCGCACGCGGGCAGACCCAATGGCAGACCCCCTGGCCCCGATGGGCCGTTGCCGCCGCGATCCAAGCCGGCCAGACCTGGCTGGCCCACGACGGCGACACCCCGGCCGCGTCGATCACCCTGACCGCCTACACCGACCTCGACAGGCTCTGGAAATCCGACCGCGCCCCTGACGCCGACACCCTCTGGCACCCGGTCGACGACCCCGCCAACGCCCTATACGCCTCCAAGGTCATGGTGCCCCTGCACCACGCCGGCACCGGACTCGGCTCCGAACTGCTCGACTGGGCGGCCGGCCGCGCCTATGACGCCGGAGTCCTCTGGCTACGCCTGGACGCCTGGACCACCAACACTCGTCTACACGCCTACTACAACGGACTCGGGTTCGACCACGTCCGCACCGTCACCACCCGCGCCTCCGGCGCCTGCTTCCAACGCCCCGCCCAGCCCTACCGCGGAACCCGACTCAAAGAAGATCAATAACAGTCAGGCGCCAGACCTTCCAGCCGCACGCATCGACGTCTCTCGCCGGCATGGCGGCCGACACATCCGACGTTCCCTCACGTTGCGGTCAGGGTTGCTGTCGGCATCGCAATGCGTCGATCAGAAAGATCGCTGGTCGCGCGGACGCCGCAGCTCAGCACGACTCATCGTCGTGGCGGATCGCCTCGAAAGCGGCCCTGACTCCACACGTACTATGTGATCGCCGGTGAGACTCCGGTACTCGTACACAACTGCAATGGGCCCAACTGCACGTGCGGTCCCTCAGCGACCGAACTCAGAAATACGCCCGGTGTTGCGGGTGGCAATGGCGCGCCTATGGGTGGCGGAAACTGGCTTCGCGGATCACACGGAAATGCTGGTGTCTTTCCGAGTCAAGTTGCGGATCGTCTACGCGGCCAGTCGTTCGACACCTTCGGCGATTTCCGTGAGGCGTTCTGGAGGGAGGTGGGTAGCGACGCCGATCTCTCGGCAGGATTCAGTCCGGCAAACGTCGCGAGAATGCAGAACGGCAATGCGCCATTTGTGGCGACCTCGCAACATTTCGGTCCGGGCAGGAACTACGTGTTGCACCACGTCGATCCCCTCCAGCACGGTGGGGGGGTGTACGATATGGATAACCTGGTCGTCGTTACACCGCTATATCACTCCCAGATCCTTAAACCCAGCTATCACTATGGAAATGGCTAGAATGGTCCTTGATGGCGCCGGACGCGAGCGAGCGCTTTGGCTTATCGGGGAGTTGCGCGATCCCAGACTCCCAGATGAATCGGCTGATGCGCTGCTCGTGGAACTGGAAAGGCTACTCGCGTTCCCGCGAATTACGGATCTCTTGTTCTACGAGAACCCCGAATTGTCGGACGAGGAAGTCATAGAAAAGGCGCTTGGAAATAGGCCGATTGAACTCTAGTGCCGCGTCACGCGGCCTTGATGGTGTAACCCGGCTCGCGAATACGTGAGCCGGGTGCGAAGTTGGTCTTGGGTTTCGCGCGGTGGTTGCGCCATCGGATGTAGGCGCCGATCGCGGCGTCCTGCTCAGCATGGGACTGGTGGTCGGTGCCGTTGAGGGCGAAGTAGCGCAGGGCGGCGAACTCGCATTCGATCCAGTTCAGCCACGAGGCGTAGGTCGGTAGGAACACCAGTTCCACCTGGTTGGCCGCGCACCACGCCTTGACGGTGGCGTGCTTGTGGGTAGAGAGGTTGTCGCAGATCAGGTAGAGCTTCTCACCGGGCCAGCGGGCGCGTAGCGCCTTGAGCAGGCCGAGGAACTCGCGGGCGCGTTTGCGGTTCTTGATCCAGTAGAACATCTTCCCGCTGGCCAGGTCGAGTGCGGCCAGCATGTGCCGAACTCCCTGCGTGCGGGTGTAGGTCGCGGGTAGCCGGCGGGCCCGCTCGACCGGACGCCAGACCTTCCCGGCCCGGGGTTGGAGGTTGAGCGGCCCGAACTCGTCGACGCAGAGCACCCGCCCGTCGGTGGGCGGCCGGTCGTAGAGGTCGAGGATCCGGCGGAGTTTGGCCTGGAAGTCGGGGTCGTTGGACGACTTCCAGGTCTTGGTGGCCTGCCAGGACACCCCGCCTTCGTGCAGGATGTGCCGCAGCGTCTCGCGGCTGACGTCGGCGACCAGGCCGGTGGCGATGAGGTGGTCGCGCAGCTTGGACAGCGACCAGGTGGAGAACGGCAGTTTCAGGAACCGGGGGTCGCACCAGGCGATCGTGACGATCTTCGCGCGGACGACGTCACTGATCTTCTTCGGTGGGCCCCCAGCCCATTTTGGGTCAAGTGCGTCGAACCCCCGCTCGTTGAACGCGTGGATCACGCCGCGGACATAGTCCGCGCTGACCCGCATCAGGTGCGCGATGTCGGCCGCGGGCTGGCCCTGCGCCGACATCAGCACCACGATCGACCGACGCAGTTTGACCGGGTCCTTGGCGGTGCGCCCGATCCGCTGCAGCCGCTGACCCTCGGCCATCGTGATCTCGCGGACGAACACTTCCGGCGGACGAGCCATAGCCACCTCTGCAACCCGAGAAACAGTCGCAGCAAAGCCTGCCGCACCAACCGCCGGAATCAGTGGATTACACGGCCAACCCCGCGGGACGAGCCACTAGTTCCCACCTCAGACACGGACGTAGCTGGCGTCCTAAAAGCGGTCTGCGGCCACGCTGAGTCCAGGACAGCCATGGCCGCCTCCTCTGGGCCGGCTGCCTTGCCGCCCACCCGAATATGAAATGGCCGGGCGCGGCTCGCCGCCGACGCCCGGCATGGCGATCATGCAAGCAGCAGATCACCTGCCATCGTGATCATGTACTTAGGGTTCATGTAGTCCCGGAGACTCCAGACTTCATCAGCGAAGCTGTTTTTCCTGCTCAGTGGCGTTTGCTCTCCGCGTCTCGGGGTGCGTTTCGGGCGGCTCGCCCAGAAGGTGGGACGCAGGAAGTGGGGCTACTTCACGTGGGTATGAGGTCTCGTGCACCGGGCGCGTCGGGCACCTTGAGCGCATAACAGTCCTCACTGCCGCCGCCACGCCCGAATCAGCTCGATTAGCCTGCGGGCCGGATTGTCACTGCGGACGAACAGCAACGCGCCCAGCAGCGCCAACGACACCAGCACGATTCCGCCCGCGATCCAAGCTAAGCCGGAATCTGTGGCGGTCACGACCACGATGGCGCCGCCGACACCGAGCACATGGGCGATCTGGACCAGGCCGGCGACCCACGTCGGCACGGCCGCGCGGCGCGGCCCGGAAAGCACCCAGGCCAGCCTCGGCACGCCCCACAGGGTCTGCAACGTGAACCTGACCCTGGCCCGCCGGGTCGCCAGCGCGCCGACCTCGGCAGCCCATTCCTCCCGCCAGCGGCTGCGCGCGCTTCTCGGCAGGAGCAGTGTGGTCAACTCAAGCAGGCGTAGCGTCGTCAGCGTGGGCCGGTCGGTGACGGCCATTGGGCGCAGATAGGCGAGCGAGATCTCCTCCAGCTCCCGCCGGAGTCCGATCAGCCCTAAGCGCTGCGCGATCGGCGCCACGGTCTCCAGAGTGTCGCGGGCCACCCGGACCTGCCTGGCGATGCTTGCGTGCTGCAGCGTGCGCATATTGTGCAGCCGATCGGCCAGCTTTATTACCAGCACTTCGACGTCCGGCGAGCCGGCGTGACTCGCGTCCAGGTTAAGGGCCGTTCTGTGCAGCTCTGTGCTGGTCGGCAGCGCCTCGACCATCGCGGTCACGTCGTCGCCGAACTCCGCTCGCATCTGGGCGAAGGTGTAGGGCGTGTCGTCGACCGTGTCGTGCAGGATCGCGGCGCATACCGCGACAGGGCTCAGGTCGAGGTTGGCGACGATTGCCGCCACCTCCACCGGGTGTGTCACATAGGGGTCGCCGCTGCGACGTCGCTGTCCGGCATGCCAGCGAGCGGCCGTTTCGTACGCCGCGCGGATGGCCGCTCCATCGGTACGCGGGTACCGCGCCTCGATCGACGCGACCAACGCGGCACCCGGTTCCTCGAAGAAAGGGGGCCTCATGATGGCACCACGCCGGGATCGGTTTGGCCGCTGACGTTCCAGCCCGCTCGCTGGGGGCGGCCGGATCGATGTGAGCGGGCCAGCGCATCGCGTGCCTGCTCGGCGCCGTCGGCAGACAGGGAGTAGAACCTCCGACGGGGACGGCCGTCGGTTACCGATGCGCCGTCCTCCCAGCCGCTTTCGAGCCATCCGGCCTGCTCCAGCCGGGCAAGGATCGGGTAGACGGTGCCGGAGGCCAAGCCCACCAGATCGCAGATCTCCAGCCCGTACCGCTGCTGGGTCGGGTCCGAGGTGAACGCCTTCAGTACCAACTGGGTTTGCAGTGTCATTCGGGGGTCGGTCATAGTCGTACTCTACATAGCTAGAGAACGATACGTCTAGTATGAAGTTGCGACGATCAATGACCTGCTGTCGGATCAGCCGACGGCTGTACGGCGAGCAACCTCCCATTTCGTTATCCGCCATCGACGTGATCGGTGAGGCGTGCATCTCTGTGCGCAGCCGTGGCCCCTTCGACCTGGGCGGGTGCGGCTTCCCGGCGTTAGCGGAGCGCAGCTATCTTGCTGGCGTGATCGTTGACGATCGTCCTCAGCCGCTGGACTCCTGCTGGAACTACTGGCTCTGCATCGCGGGTGGCGACCAGGCAGGCATCATGGGCATGCTCGGGTTGACCGACCCGCAACCGACGACCTACGCGCTTGCCAGGGACATGGTGGACGATGCCAGCCACGGCAGGGACACGGGAATGGTGTGCGTGACGGGTGAGATCAACGGCTGGACTGCCGTCGTCGGTCCCTGGTGCAACCCCGCCGACTCGAGCCGCCGGGAAGAAGTGCGGCTTCTAGTAGAGGCGCTGAGCGGGGCTTACGGCGAAGCTCACGCCTTCTACTGGGGCGCGCAGGGCGACGGATCAACCTGGCTCATCGCTCGTGACGGCCACACTGTGCGCCGCTACAACAGCCTTGCCCCCTGGACATCGTTGGGCGACCCGCTCCCGATCGAGCAGCACTACCTTGATCAGTTCAACATCCCAGGTCGGCCAGAAGACCACGCCGACGACGACGACATGTACGACGACATCTACGAGTTCGAGTTTGCGTGCTCGGCTCAGAAGGTGGCGGAGACGCTCAGCCTTGACGTGGTCTGGGGCATGCCCGCCGACGCCGATGTGCGCGGCCAGGCCGTCCTGGCGCGGGTTCCAGACTGAACTCCGGTGGACCCACCGGGAACTGGCCTGGGGCGTAGCCTCGGGCTCAGATGTGACCGTCGCGCACTCGGGCTCGGCACACCGACTGCCTGCAGGAGCGGTGCAGACTGCGCTGACCTCTTCGCCGCCGCCAACTGCCGAAGGCCGGCCCCTTGCAGATGCCCAGGCCGCAAGATCACTGCGACCGCGCATCGCCGTCTGGCCGGGCGGCAACTCGCCATGGCCGTCGCCGCCCGGCAACCCTGATCAGGCAAGCAGCAGCGCACCGGCCATCGTGATCATGTACTTAGGGTTCATGTAGCCCCTTCGACACAAATACACGGCACGCCGTCCTGCGCTTGGCGAGATCGCAGGGTTGTGGCGGTGTCCTCCGTCGACGAACCCGGACCGGCATCTGTGCCTGCGGCAGGCTGAGTTCGATTCAGCCAGGGACGAGTACTACTTGCGCTACGGCAACTACGTAACCACTGAGCGTTCGTTCCTAGCTGTTGCCTCCCGGGTCCGCTACCGAAGCTGCAATGCCATCTTCGGCAGCTTCGGCGGCATAAGCGAGTGGCATCCGGCATTCCTGCCAACCTGGGTGCCATTCCACCATCCGATGCGGCGTCATCCGCGGCGTGGTACCCAACACGTGCATGATGGTGTCCCGGTCGCCCTGACACGCGTTCGCGTCACAGCGCCGGGGCGGACCGCATCGACCAGGTGAGCCAGGTTCCTAGGGACGGGCTAATCGAGGTGGGCCGAACTACCCGCCAGAAACGCCCGGGGACCCTGCGGTGCGACCCTTGCCGGCGCGGCTACGTCCACGATGGGGCCGCGCCGGCGACTGAAGGGTCAGCTCCTGACGGACCGGAGCAGGCGCAACGTCACCATCTCGAAGGGCCGCAGCTTGATGTGGACCGCGCCGTCGATGAGCTGCGCGGCATCCGTGTCGCCTCCGTCAATCGGCCGTTCCAACAGGTCGCACACGCTCACCGAGCGGACGTCGAACGACGGCGTGAGCCGGGTGCGGGCGCGGCCGCCCTGTGATTCGTAGACGCGTACGACAACATCTCCGCCCATGTCGTCGGCGAGCTTGACCGCGGTCGCGACGACCGCGTCGTTGTCGAGCTCCACCAGGGCGTCGACGTCGCCGCTGCCGGGCACGCGCCGTTCCGGCAGGTTGATCCGGTAGCCCTCCCGCACGGCGTCGCCGATGTCCGCGCCCGGCGCCAGCGCGTAACTGAACCGGTGCAAGCCCTGGTCGGTGTGGGGGTCGGGGAAGCGGGGAGCGCGCAGCAGTGACAACCGCACTGTCGTGGTCGTGCCGCCGTCGGCCCGCACGGCACGGGTCACGTCGTGGCCGTAGGTGGATCCGGTCACCACTGCCACGCCCCAACCGGGCTCTGCCAGGTGTACGAACCGGTGGTTGCACGCCTCGAACTTCGCCGCCTCCCAGCTGGTGTTGGTGTGCGTCGGGCGGAAGATGTGCCCGTACTGGGTCTCGGCGGCGTACCGGTCGGTGTGGATGTCGAGCGGGAACGCGGCCTTGAGGAACTTCTCCCGCTCCCGCCAGTCGACCTCGGTGTCGACGGCCAGCCGTTTCTCGCCCGCGACGAGGGTGAGCGTCTGCGTCGCCGTGGACTGCCCGAACGAGCGGACCACCCGCACCGCCACCGCGTCGGGGCCGTCGGCGACGACCGTCATCTCGTCGAGTTCGGTCAGGTCGACGACCGTGTTGCGGTAGAACTGGTCCACGTCCCACGCGTCCCACTTGTTCGGGAAGTCGGGGTGGATCTGCAACAGGTTCGCGGCGGCCCCGGCGGGGACCGTCTCGCGGTCGTTGTCGACGTCGTGGACCGACACGACCAGGCCGCGCGCATCGACACGCACCCGGACCAGGCCGTTGTCCAGCAGCCAGCCACCGCCGTGCGCGGCGGTGACGGTACATCCGCCCGCGCCGGCCGGGGTGAGGCGACCCGCCCGCGCGGGCACGCCCGCACGAGCGTGCGGCGCGGCGTTGAACACGACCTCGCCGCCGGCCGCCGGATCCCCGGCGAGCGCCCGCTGCGCCCGCTCGATGATCGCCGTCAGGTCCGCGGCGACGGCGGCGTACACGGCCTCGGCTTCGCGGTGTACCCAGGCGATCGACGACCCGGGCAGGATGTCGTGGAACTGGTGCAGCAGCACCGTCTTCCACAGTCGGTCCAGTTCCTGGTGCGGATACGGCAGCCCGGTCCGCACCGCCGCGGTCGCCGACCACAACTCGGCCTCGTAGAGCAGGTGTTCGCTACGCCGGTTGCCCTGCTTGGTCTTCGCCTGGCTGGTCAACGTCGCCCGGTGCAACTCCAGATACAGTTCCCCGACCCAGACCGGGGGGTCGACGTACTCGGCCTGCGCCCGGGCGAAGAAGTCCGCGGGCCGCTCCCATTGCACGACGGCCGAGCCTTCCAGGTCGCGCATCCGCGCCGCCTTGGCGATCATCTCGCGGGTCGTGCCGCCCCCGCCGTCGCCCCAGCCCGTCGGCGCCAGCGAGTGCCGCGCCCGGCCCTTGTCCTTGAAGTTGCGGGCGGCGTGGGCGATTTCCCGGCCGAGCATCGCGCAGTTGTACGTGTCCACCGGCGGGAAGTGCGTGAAGATCCGCGTCCCGTCGATGCCCTCCCACAGGAACGTGTGGTGCGGGAACTTGTTGATCTGGCTCCACGAGATCTTCTGCGTGAGCAGCCACTTCGCGCCCGCGGCCTTGATGATCTGGGGCAGGCCGCCGGCGAAGCCGAACGTGTCGGGCAGCCACGCCTCTTCGTTGTCGACCCCGAACTCCTCCAGGAAGAACCGCTTGCCGTGCACGAACTGCCGCGCCATCGCCTCCGAGCCCGGCATGTTCGTGTCCGACTCGACCCACATACCGCCCGCGGGCACGAACCGGCCCTCGGTGACAGCCTTCTTGACCTGGGCGTACACCTCCGGCCGGTGCTCCTTGAGCCAGGCGTACTGCTGCGCCTGGCTCATGGCGTAGACGAAGTCCGGCTCGTCGGCCAGCAGCGCGGTCATGTTCGCCGTGGTCCGGGCGACCTTGCGTACGGTCTCCCGCAGCGGCCACAGCCACGCCGAGTCGATGTGCGCGTGCCCGACCGCGCTGATCCGGTGCGCCGACGGTTCGGCCGGCGCGGCGAGCACACCCGCCAGCTGCTCACGCGCCGCCGCCGCGGTCGCGTTGACGTCCTGCAGGTCGAGCACGTCCAGCGCCCGGTCGACGGCGCGCAGGATGTCCCAGCGCCGCCCGCCCTCGACCGGCAGCTCGGCCATCAGCTCGCCGAGCACCTCGAGGTCCTGGACGAGCTGCCAGACCGTGTCGTCGAAGACCGCCAGTTCCATCCGTTCGAGCCGGTAGAGCGGCTCGTCGCCGGCGGTGTCCCGGTCCCCGAGCGCGGTCGGCCGAAACGGCTGGTAGCCCAGGATCATCGGGTTGGACGCGGCCTCGACGTGCAGCAGCACCTGCTCGCCTCCGGCGACCGGCGCGCCGATGCGTACCCACTGGTTGCGGGGGTTGAGGCCTTTGACCGCCGTCCCGTCGGGCCGGTAGACCAGGCCTTCGCACTGGAATCCCGCCCGGTTCGGATCGAATCCGAGGTCGAGCAGGGCCTCGACGGTCCTGCCCGCCCATCCGGCGGGCACCGTGCCGCAGACGGTCAGCCAGCTGGTGCCCCACGGCGCTCCCCAGGCGTCGCCGACCGAGATCGGCGAGCCCACCGCGGCCAGGCCCTCGGCGACCGGAACGGGCTCGCCGGGAGCGTTCCAGATCGTCACCTGCAGCGGCGCCGACTCCGGGTAGACCGCGGGGCGGATACGTTCCTCCAGGACGCGCTTGAGGCGCGCCTCGGCGAGCAGGCGGTCGTCGTGCACGGCTTCTCCCATGTTCGGTGCGCCGCGGGTCGTCGCCCGGCTGGTGGCCGGGCCGGCTCCGGGCTGATCAAGGCTGCCCGCTGACCGTATCGCCCGCGCCTGATCCGCACCGACCTGAGTCGCCCGCGCGGCCGGCATGCTCGCCGCAGCCGTGCCCAGCCGGGTGCATGATGCTCAGCCGAGCACCGTGGAGCGGGCGCAGGTACCGGTCGCGTTCGTCGGCCGTCAGCCTGCGTGCTGAAGGGCTGGGGTCGCGGGCTTGCGGTACGCGTCGAGGCTGACGGCGGCGCGGGGATCGGCCGGGTCGCGTACCAGCCTGGCCACGGCCAGCCACATCAGCCGCTCGTCGGCGAGGTTGTCGGGCATGACCAACCCCAGGTGCTCGGCCAGCCGGACGCGGCCGAGGTTGACGATGGAGCGCACCGCCCCGTCCCAGCCGTCGACGGCACGCACCGCCGCGGAGTACCAGACCCGGGCGAGGACCAGCAGCACCACCGCCGCGATCACCGGTCCCTGTCCGGTGACCGTCCCGGAAGACCTCAGCACGACGAGGACGACCGCGAGCAGCACGTGGCCCGACAACAGGCACACGAAGAAGTCGACGTTGGTCCGGGCCGCGGTTTCTTCCTTGCGGGCCTGCTCGTCGGCCACGCAGCCCAGTTCGCTCCAGAGGATCTGCGAGTCGAGTCCGAATCGGCTCCAGGCGTACTCTTCGAGCCGGCGGATCGAGTTGCCCAGCCGGGTCGGCGCGATCTGGGCGTCGTCGAGCGGGTAGCGGCGCAGCTGTTCGGCGACCAGTCCGGTCACCACGGCCGAGCCTTCGCCGCGCCTGGTGTAGGCGGCGAGCCGCCGGTGGGCGCGGTAGGGCGCGATCGCCGTGGCGACGTCCTCGCCGCGAGCTTCGGCTTCGGCCAGGCGCAGGGCGGTGAGCCGGTCGGTGAGCAGCCGTTTGCGCGCGAGCTGGCGTTGCCGGGCCCAGCGTTGCAGCGCCCACGGCCACAGGGTGTAGCCCTCCAGGACCCGGTAGAGGAAGTTCTGCACGGCGGCCAGGACGAGCCCTGCGACCAGGACCCCGGAGACGACGGCGACGACGGCGGCGGTGTTGGCTCCGCTGAGCAGGTCACCGATGTCGACGGGGGTCAGTGCCGGGGCCACGGCGACGAACAGTGTCACGTTGATCAGGGTCGGCAGGATCCAGCCCACCAGCAGCCCCCAGCCGCCGCCGAGGATGCCCTTGGCGATGTCGCTCACGATCCGCCCCGCAGGCGGCGCAGCAGCCGCCCGACCAGCCCCGGGCCGTCGGGTGTCAGCGGTCCCGCGGTCTGGTCCTTTCCGGACCAGCCCCCTGCCAGGTCTGGTCCCGGCGGCGCGCCGCCGGGCGCCGCGTAGTGCGATGGCGCCTGGTAGAAGTCCGGTCCTGGCGGCGCGGCGGTGACAGGCGAGGTGTAGGTCTCGGGCCACGGCGGCCCGGCCGGGTGGTTCGGCACTGGCCAGTCGTTCGGCGGAGTCTCACCCGGCGCAGGCCCGTCGTTCTGCCAGCGGGCGGCCTGTTGCGGTTGCGCCCACGTCGGCTGTGCTGAGTCGTACAGGTCGGGGCCGGGCGGGGTGGCCTGTTGCGGTTGCGCCCACGTCGGCTGTGCCGAGTCGTAGAGGTCGGGGCCGGGCGGGGTGGCCTGTTGCGCTTGCGTCCACGTCGGCTGTGCTGAGTCGTACAGGTCGGGGCCGGGCGGGGCGGCCGAGGGCGGTGCGTCGTCGTACGGCGACCAGTCGGCCGGGGGCTGGTACTGCCACCCGACCGGGGGTTCGGTCGATGGGCCGGTCGGCTCATGGTCGCCTGGACGCACGGCTCCTCCTTCATCGGCGGTGTCCGTGACACGGTACACATAGGGCGCCGGACGCCGCATCGTCCCGAGCACCACCGTCGACCGACGCCGTAGCCCGTGCCGCCTACGGCTTCGGCAACCCCGCCAACCAGCGGCTGCGCACTCGCTGCGCCACGACGCGGCGGTACCGCGGCCACCTCGACCCCCGCTGGTGTCCGTTGACCCGTGAAATCTGGCTGCCGCCCTGTTCCCATCAAGCTGGGGCCTATGTAGATTACCTACTATGATCACCGAGATACGCATGACCGTGCCTGTCGCACGGGTTCTTGCGGCCCTCGTCGCCGACCCGACCGGTGACCACTACGGAATGGAGCTGATGCAGTCGTCCGGACTGCCCAGCGGGACGCTGTATCCGATCCTGGCCAGGCTGACCGAGGCCGGCTGGCTGGAGAAGCGCTGGGAGGAGATCGATCCGTCCGCGGTCGGCCGCCCGGCCCGGGCGTACTACCGGCTCACGCCGGCGGCGCTGCCGGTCGCCCGCCGGCGCCTCGCCGAACTGCACGAGCAGACCAGGACGGCGCCCGCGCACACCGTCGCGAAGGAGGCCACCGCATGATCAGGCGTCTGTGTCACGCGTTCCTGGCCAGCGCGGCCCGGCGCTGGCCGGCTGAACTGCGTGGCGAGATGCTCGCCGAGTGGCGGGCCGAGCTGCACGCCATCCCCACGCCTGCCCGGCGGCTACGCTACGCGGCGAGCCTCGCCTCGTCCCGCCCCCACCGCGAGCCCGCGCTCGTGGTCTCGCCGGGACGCAACCTCGCACACCTGGTGCTGTCGTTCGTACTGGTGGTAGGGCTGCCCTGGGTGTACGGCCGGTTCTCCCTCGGCTGGACCACCTCCGTCTCGGACGACACGATCGGCTGGCAGGCATGGGCGGGCGTGGGCGGCATCGTCGGCGCCGTCGCGCTGGGAATCATCTGCGCGCGGGCCACGACGGGAGTGACGCAGCTGATCCGGCCGGCGTTCGTGCCGCTGTGGACCGTCGGCATCATGTACACGATGCTGCTGGCCGGACCGTTACTGGAGGGGCACCTGCCCAACCGGTCCCATGCGATCAGCCATTCCTGGTGGGCGCTGAGCGCCGTCGTGCTGTGCACGCTAGCCGGCCGGGTCGCCAGGCGCGGCAGCGTGTTGCTCTCCTGGGGAGTCGTCATGCTCGCCGTGGCGGTTTCCTTGACGGTCGTGGACAGCAGCATCCACCACCTCGATGCGGGCGGTTTTGAAAGCTTCTTCGACGGCGAGTTCCTACCCGGATTCCTCTTCCTCGTGGTCACGCGGATATCCCTCCACGACACCGTCTTCCTGCTCGTCTACGCGCACTGCCTGGTCCGGCGGCACCGGGCAGCCGAACACCGGCTGACCACGCAGGCAATGCTCGTGTAGGACACCCGACCGCCAGACCGCCCCCGTACGCCGCATGGCACCCAACGGCCGGCGTGAAGCCCGATTGCCATGCCGCGCGCCGAAAATCGACGCGCCCGATACCGGCGGCCGTGGTTAGCCTTGCACACGTGGGGGTCCTCGATCGCAATCACGCATACACCGTGTTCAAGCACAACATCGACGCGGTGCGTGCCATGGTCGACGCCGGCCAGGTCATGGACGCGTTGATGCGGCGCGCCACGGCAGCCGACCTGGCCCGCCTCGGGGTCGCGGAGCTGGACCTGAGCCGGCTCGACGCGACAGACATGTACCGCGGAGCGTGGGGTCTGGCCGTCAGCGCGCTGGATCGGTGGGTGAGCGACGAGATCCTGCGCCGCGTACGGATCCTCGTGCTGATGCCGCCCGACCGTCGACCGAGGAAGCTCAACAAGGTCGCGGTCACCGGCGCCGTCACGAAACTTCCCGCTCGGCCAGGGCACGAAGGCGCTGTTCGGCCGCTATGGACCTGACGAAGGCGGCCTGATGATTGGCCGGTCGTCCTACACCTACCGTTCCTACTGACTGTGCATAAGTTGCACAGGTCCAGTCGTGTGCCCCGAACGGTCTTGGACACACTGGTCGCCCGCGTTCAGGTCGCAGTCCGGCGACGGGCATCGTGTGCGCGGTCCGGGAAT